>CAZJYB010000098.1:0-15349 GCA_964549865.1 uncultured Anaerolineaceae bacterium | reverse complement strand
TGATGCCGTCTATCAAATCGTCGACGTAGCAAAATGAACGAGTCTGGTTCCCATCACCATAGACAGTGAGCGGCTGGCCAAGCAGTGCCTGTTTGAGCAGGTTGGGAAGCGCGCGGCCATCCTCGAGGTCCATGCGCGGGCCATACGTATTGAAGATGCGCACGATCCGTGTATCCACATTGTGGAAACGGTGATAAGCCATGGTCAATGACTCTGCGAAACGCTTGGCTTCATCGTATACCGCGCGTGTGCCGATTGGGTCCACATTGCCGGCATAAGTTTCCGCCTGTGGATGCACTTCCGGGTCGCCATAGATCTCGCTGGTGGACGCAAGCAAAAATCTTGCATTTTGTACGCGTGCAATCCCAAGGCAATTATGTGTACCGAGCGCGCCTGCCTTCATGGTCTGAATGGGCAGGTTGAAATATCCCGATTTTGATTGAGGGTTTGGGCTGGCCGGCGAGGCGAAATGCAGGATCGCATCCACTGTACCGGGGACAAAGATGTAATTGGAGACATCACGCTTGTAAAAAACGAACTTTTCATTGCCTGCCAGGTGAGCGATATTATCTGCGCTGCCGGTGATGAAATTGTCCATGCCGATGACTTCATGGTCTTCGCCAAGCAGCCGGTCGCAAAGATGTGAACCCAGAAACCCGGCCGCGCCTGTTATCAAAATTCGCATTCCATACCTCGTTTATCCAAAGTTGTTCCACTCGCGAAGCATCCCATGGGACTGCAAATGGAACCCTGTCTATTTCCAATCGATGCGGCTTATCAACCCGTCCCCGGTAACCTGATACGAAGTGCCGCTGCCACTATCCACAAGCCAGAGATTGCCTTGATACATCACGGCAATAAAATCCCCGCTTTGTCCTTCCAAAGGTTCGGGTGACCAGATCGGCAATTGGGGTTCGATCCCCCCGGCATCGGGTGGTGGGAAGAGCGCGCGGCCGTCTGACCCATCGCGATCCATGGCCATTAAACGATAACGGGTTGTATCACTTTGCTCCACAAAGATGGCCTGTAGATAAGCCATCTGATAGATCTTCTCCCTGCCATCTGAACGGACGGGGGATGCAGCCGGATAGGCAAACATTCCCGAGGCATCGACCATCGAGACGTTTGTCTCATTACTGAACGATATGGCTGAGAGGTCGAAAAAGGGAGACTCCTCCCCGGTAATGGGCGCGGGTGCCGGAGCATGCGACACGAAATAAAGCGACTTGCCATCCGTGCCCCATGCCAGGGGAGGGATCCATGCCCAATCGCTGTGACTGTTATATGGGGTGATCTCAAGCAATGGCTTGAGGTAGCCGCCATCCTGGTCCACCAGGCCGATCTCATCGGGCCGTGCATAGGCGAGGCGGCCGTCTGCAGAATACGCAAACGACATTCCCCACCATCCGTATACGCCGCCACTGTTGGCTTCCAGCATTTTGCGCGGGCTTCCTCCGGTAAGGCTGACGCGATACAAGTCGTTGTTGGCCTGCCAGCCGGGCGCGGTTGCGCGCGGTTCAACCGTGGAATACGCCACTGAATTCGTACCCGGGATCCATGCCGCGAAATGCACCACATTATACGCTTGCAGCCATACGGGCTTCGGCTCGATGTTCAAGACTCTCACGGCCCACAACGTATTGATCTCTTCATCAACGGGCTTGGCCGATTTACGTGTAAAGATCAGGTATTCGCCATTGGGAGACAGGATGAAGATGCGTCCATCCAGGTCCCCGGTGCTGACGATCAGCCTGCGATTTGCAGTGGACCCTTCCATGATCCAGGCGTTGCCTCCCGCGAGGTAAACGAGCGAGCCGGGGATGTTAAGCGGTGTAAAGGATGCCTGTGCGCCTACCATCACGATCTCCGGCAATGATTCGGTCATGACCACGGTCTTGACCGCGTTCTTGCTGACCTCTATGCTGTTTTCAACGATCCTTCTATAGGTGACTTCCTGCAGCCCGTTGACGCCGGCTTGCACGAGCCGCGTTTCGCCTTCGGGCAGGGTCTCATTACGCACGATCTGTCTTTCAAAAGGGACAATCACCTGCTGCGTTTCGAAGATCTCCTCGACGCGCGTGAGTGTGATCACATCCCCATCATTTAATACTGTATAAAATGGAGGCTCGGAACGATCGAGGCTGCCGGGCGCAATGCCCGCGGTCTGCAGGGCCTGCGTCACTGTGCTGCCCGCGGTGACCTGTATTTCGCGCGCGGCTCCATCTGCATTAAGTGTAACCGTGATCTCCTCGCCCACCTGGGGCGAGCGGCAGGAAACCAACAGCGAAACCAATGCCATGAGCAACAGAAGCAGGTGAGGGCGGAGCGAGACGCGGCGCATGTCGGTGTATAATCCAGCTTCTATTTGATACGTCCCGTGAGAGTCATCACACCGTCTGCGATGGAAATCGTCTCAATGCGGATCCCGGTGGCGACTGGGCCGAATGAACCTGTAAAAGCCTCTGCAATGATCGTGCTGATGGCGTTGTTGATCCCCTGCGGCGCGGGGACGGGACCAAAATCCGCCGATGCGATCGTGATGGACGGCATCCCACTGGTCGCGTCGATTCCCACATTCATGGTGATCAACATGTTCGCGGCGAAGATGCCCGTCTTGACCTTGCCATACATTTGCATCTGGTCGTTACGAAGCAGGATCAACGGCTCGGTGAACGGCGGGTTTTCCCTGGCTGCCATTTTGAGTGCCAGATAGGATGTAAGCTGGCTCTCGGTGATCTGAATGGTGACCACGCCCGTCTCTGCGCCGGAAAGCAATGCCTGCTCCATGAGGGCCTGCATGTTGATGACTTCATTTTCAGACACAGGCACGGTCTGCGCGGGATATTCCGGTCCGCCAATGAAGATGGTGCATGCGAGGGACGCAAGCACGAGAGATGAAAGTAATATGGTGAGAAAGTTGTTTTTAGGTTTCATATTTTTTACTCATCTTACACATAACGTCCCGAAGGGTTTCCTGGAAAAACCTTCTTTAGTCGATCAAACCTTCGGGACGGTGCGTAACATCAGTTATTTAATGGAGCAATTATAGCATGAGCGAATCGTCGGGTAATTCCACTTCCACCCCTGCAGCGGAATTAACACTTGCAGCGCGTATCGAGGCGATGTTGTTCGTTTCGGCGGAGCCTGTGCCGCTGGCGCAGCTTGCAACCGCGTTGGACGTGAATTCCACCGTTGTGGAACGCGGACTTAAAGAATTGGAAGGCGCGCTCCTGAATCGCGGGCTGCGACTGCAGAAACATGCAGGCCGCGTGCAAATGACGACCGCGCCGGAACTGGCATCTTTGGTTGAAAGATTTTTGGGTCTCGAAGCCACAACGCACTTGAGCCGTGCCGCGCTGGAGACGCTCGCGATCATTGCCTATCAACAGCCGTGTACGCGCCCGCATGTGGATTCGATCCGCGGCGTGAACAGCGACGCGATGATGAAGAGTTTATTGAGCAAGGGACTGATCCTGGAATCCGGGCGAACCGACGGACCCGGCCGGCCCATTTTGTATTCCACTTCGCCGGAATTCCTGCAACATTTTGGGCTCAGTTCCATTGCCGAAATGCCGCCCTTGAAGATGCAGGCGGAAGTGGACAGCGAGCACGACGAGTTGTTGAAAGGCTAGTGATGCAGGAACGATTGCAAAAAATATTGGCGCAATATGGGTATGGGTCGCGTCGCGCCTGTGAAGTGTTCATTACTGAAGGGCGGGTGCGTGTCAATGGGCAGGTTGCCACCCTCGGCCAAAAAGCGGACCCACGCGCGGATAAGATCTCAGTAGATGGAGCCACGCTGGCGAAGGCCGAGGCATTAACGTATATCGCGCTTTACAAGCCGCGCTACGTGCTCTCCACTGCGGAGGGACACGACGATCGCCAAACGGTGCGGGGCCTGATCCCTATTGATGGGCACCTCTATCCTGTTGGCAGACTCGACTTCGACTCTGAAGGTTTGATCTTAATGACCAACGATGGCGAGTTGACAAATAAATTAACGCATCCGCGTTATGGTCATGAGAAGGAATATCGGGTGCTGCTGGCGCGTCGACCGGATGAAAAGCAGCTTATCGCATGGCAAAGGGGGGTTGTACTCGATGATGGAGATAAGACTGCACCTGCGGAAGTCAATTTTATTTCGAGCTCCGGCAAAGGTGCCTGGATCCGCGTGATCATGGGGGAGGGCAAGAAGCGGCAGATCCGTGAAGTGGGCAGGCTCCTTGGATTGCCCGTTGTAAGGATCATCCGCTTGCGAATTGGAACGTTGAAACTGGGCAGCCTCAAGCCGCGCCAGTGGAGACATTTGACGGGCGACGAAGTCAAAGAATTAAAAGACGGAAAAGGGAAGATGGTGGAAAATCGCGCTGACAAAACTCGCGATAAGCGCCGTAACCCAACAGACCGTCCGAAACGCGCTCCCGTTGAGAAAACCCGCAGGACCGAGCGGCCCAAGCTCGCCCCGAATGAGAGACCGCCCACAAAGGCTCGCGTTGAACGCGGACGTGAAGATCGCTCGCGCGGTAAGACAAAACCGCGAACCCCGCGTCGTTGACGCCAATTGCAATGGCGTAACTAAAAAAATACCCAGAGAGATCTGGGTATTTTTACAATCCCTGGTCCAACCTGATTATTTTTTTTTCCAGCGCAGCGGTCACGGCCGCGGTTCTGTCTGTCACGCTGAGCTTATCGAAAATATGGACGAAGTGCGATTTTACGGTTGCTTCTGTAATGTGAAGTTTGCCCGCAATGTCTTTGTTCGAGCTGCCGTGCGCTGCATATTCGAGAACTTCGATCTCGCGGCTGCTTAATGATTTTTCGGATGGCGAGGCAAGGCGCTCCACCAAACGTGCGGTGATGGATGGCGCGAGCACTTTTTCACCGCGCGCGGCAGATCGAATGGCGCGGAATAATTCTTCCGGTGGCGCGTCTTTAAGGAGATAGCCCGTTGCGCCGGCTTCGAGCGCAGGCAGAATATCTGAGTCGGTGTTGAATGTTGTCAGCACAAGAATATGTATGTGAGGTTGTTTCGCACGAATATGTTTGATGGCGGTCAAGCCATCCATGTTTGGCATTTGCAGATCCATCAGGATCACATGCGGATCATGTCTTGCAGAGAATTCCACAGCGGTATTGCCATCCTGCGCCTCGGCCAGCAACTCAAAGTCGGCTTGTGACGCAAGAATGGCCGTCAGCCCACTGCGCATGATCGGATGATCGTCTGCGATCAAAATTCGAATCGTCATGCGTCCTCTGCCGGCAGCGATATCGCGATGGCCGTGCCTTTATTATTGCCGCTTTCGATCGTGAGTGTGCCGCTCAGTTCATCCACGCGTTCGCGCATCGATTTTAAACCGAAGCCGCGTTGTTCAACTCCCGAATCAAAACCAATCCCATCGTCCACCACATCCAACGCGATCAGATCGGACATGTAAGACAGGGTCATATTGACACTGCGCGCGCGCGCATGTTTCTTGATATTGTTAAGGGCCTCCTGTGCGACGCGCAACAGTCCGGCCTCTTTTTCTGGCCCCAGAGGCCGGGGCGTGCCGGTGATGCTCGTACTTATGCTGACAGGGTTTTCCACCGAAAAACGCGCGGCCAGTTGTTCAAGGCTTTCAGCCAGGGAAAAATGTTCCAGTTGCTCCGGACGCAATGCCCATACGATGCGACGAGCCTCATCGAGACCTTCCCGCGCAGTTTGTTCTGCTTGTTGAATGTGGACTTGTTGAGCGGATGCATCTTTCAATTTCGCGGCAGTGAGATGCATAATGACGTTGATGAAATCCTGAGCGAGCGTATCGTGAATTTCCCTGGCCATGCGTTGACGTTCCCCCAGCACGCCCGCTTCCCTTTCGATCTTAAGCAGGCTGGCACGCGTCTGACTTAACTCTTCCACAAGGCGCTGCCTGTCCTGACTCTGTTTGACAAGCGAATTGATGAACAATGCGATCGCGATGGCACTTATCAACACCAGGCCCGCGGTCAATATTAAAGTGGGAAGAGTTTCTTCGCTTGGGTTGAGTACAGTTATGGTAACCAGCAGCAGACCGAGGGTAACGATGGATACGCTGATGATCGACCATCGAATCGGAAGGCGCGAGAACATGATCGGGAAGAAGACCCCAGCCAGCATGAGCGCAGCTGGGTGCAGGTAGACCAATACCCCCCACAGAATCCAGCCCGGAACAAAGTACGTCAATGTGCGCGGCGCATCCATTGACCAGGTGGCTCGGGGTCTGACAACGAAAGGCGCATACCAGAAAGCCAGCAACGCAGTAAAACCCAGGATCGTTGAAATTGACCCATTGCGCATGTCGTTCCCACGGGCAATGAAAGCATGCAGGATCAGTAATCCGTATGCCAGCGCGTGCCAGATCCAATCCAACTGATCCCAGGCGTGCAGTGTGGAAGAGTTTTGTTTCTCGGCCATGCCGGAAAGTATAACCTTAAGCTCTCCGAGTCCACCCGAAAACGGAGAGCCGGGGGCAACTACTTCCTGGGTTCGTCCTTGGCCGGCCAAAACGCCCAGGTCAAACCGGACAGGAAGATGAACGCCACCCCGCCGAATGTGCCGACATTAACGGCGAGAATATTAAAGGCAACTGCGAGAAAGAATATGATGCCGATGGCGGCCAATCCCATTGCTACGACTCTCTTGTACATGATCTTCTCCTTATGTCTTACGGATTAATTTATGTATATCGTCGGACCAAAGATGATGGCATATGCAATTACAAAAGCAACGCTCACGATGATCCACGCCCAGTTGCGTTCGATGACAAGCGGCGCATCGGGTGAGACCTTGCGGCGGTCCAGCATTTGCATCATCCATGCGAGGCCGGACGTGCCGCCCAGGCTGGAGGCAACTGCTGAAACCAGCACAATGATGAGCCCATATGGGTTGAGCAAGCCGATCAACACTGCAGTGACGCCGCCCGTTAAATAAGACGTCAATGAAAGCATCTGGGCGCGGACGACTCGTTCGCTGCCTTCGCCGCCGATGAGGCTTTCCATCTTGCGGAGAGAGATACGGATCACGCCTATGTAGCTGAGAATTCCCACGACTGATAACACCACGCGATACAGCCACTCAGGCTGAGCCTGGTAGAACAGGCCAAATTGGTCCGTCCCGAGGTCGCCAATACCGGCAACGCCGGAAAAGAGCACGTAGCCTGCGGCAACCATCAAGTTGATCGTACCGAAATGCCAGAGAAAATATTTGAGCGTTGAATTTGTTTTTGAAGCACGGCCAAAGAGCAGCAGGCCGATCATGCCAGTAATCAAACTGACCAACGGCCCCGCGACCGCTACCAGCCGGTTGGAGAGGGCCGAGAGCGACGCGTAATCACAGTCCACGTAGAACGCGCCCAATTCCTTTATTTGTCCGCCAAGCGCAGCGCAAGCCAGGGCGTGCCCGCCATATTCGTGCAGGGCCGTGGCGAGGATGAAGGAAAATGCGGATAATGAAATCAGGGTGGGGAGATCGGTTTTTGGTTGATCCATTTTTCTCTTTTTACTTACAAAAGAGTATAAGATATGGAGGCAATCCCGTCATCTTCCTTTGGATTGATTTATCCATCCATCGAAAGATGGATAAACTCGATGCGGCAACAAGGTAAAACTGTGAATCCCGTGTCTGAGATATCAAACACAAAAAATCCGTCCCTTGTTGGGGGGCGGATTTTTTTATTAGCAAGTATTATTTCGCAAACTCCGTGATCACGCGCGCCATGTGCTTTGAGTGTTTCAAATACAAATCCAGGCGAATATTTTCGTTGGGTGCATGCGCTTTTGTGTCGGGGTAACCGAGTCCCATCGTCGCAACGGGCAGGCCCAGGTCATGTACGAACGGGTAGCTGGGGCCCGATCCGCCGATCATTGGAACAATTTCCATCGGCATTTCATAGATATTTTCAGCCGTATCCACAATGATCTTTATGAATGGGTCATCCGGGTCGGTCCGCGCCGCGGCTTCACCGCCCAAATATTTTATTTGCACATCTTTAAAACCTTCCGCGTCGAGATGGGCGCGCAGTTTCTTTAAAATGTCCTCAGGCTTTTGGTCGGGCACGAGTCGAAAATCCACTTTGGCGGAGGCGAACGCGGGTTGCACTGTCTTGGATCCCGGTCCTTGATATCCACTGGTGAGCCCGCAGATCGTGCAGGTGGGCGTGAAGACCTCTTCCATTTTGAGCTCGACCCCGCCCTTCAAGCCTTTGATGAATTCCTTTACGCCGAAACGTTCCTTGTAGTCTTGCTCAACGTCGGGAAGTTTCGCCATTAACTCGCGGTCGCGTGCGGATGGAGGCTTCACATCATCGTAAAAGCCGGGGATGCGGATGCGCTCATCCGGACCCTTGAGGCTGGCCAGTGCCCAAGTGAGTCGCCACGCCGCATTGGGGAAGATGCTGCCACCCAACCCCGAATGGACGTCGGTCCCGAGCGACTCAACCGATAGTTCGACATAACAAATCCCGCGCAGGCCGAGATATTGCATCGGCACATCGCGATGGTCGACGCCGCCGAATTCCCAAATGCAGGCATCGGCTTTTAATCGGTCCATATTTTCCTTGACGAAATCATGCAAATGAACGCTGGCGGTTTCCTCTTCGCCTTCGACGATGAATTTGATGTTGCATGGCAGGTCACCTTCATTTTCAAGGATCGCGTCGATGGCGTACAAGCGTGAGGTGAGATGACTCTTGTCATCGCTTACGCCGCGGCCGAACATCTTTCCGTTGCGAATGACCGGCTCGAAAGGTGGCGACTCCCATAACTCCAATGGTTCCGGCGGCTGCACATCGTAGTGATTGTAGATCAGCAGTGTTTTACTCCCTTTGCCTTTTCGCTCAGCGAACACCACCGGCGCACCCTCTGTGGCCATCACTTCCGCTTTGAAGCCGCGCTTCTCAAGCATCTCCTTTACGAGCTGCGCACATTCCTTCAGCCCGATATTTTGTGCGCTGATGCTCGGTTGCGAGACGTAACGTTTGAGTTCATCGAGGCTTGCGTCGAGGTTGTTGTCGAGATAGGAATCGATCTTTTTGTAATCACTCATGATCTCTCCTTATTTATTTGCTACTACCGTACATGTGAACCGCAAAGCCCGCGAAGTACGCTAAGAAAAACCTTTTAAACTCCGCGAGCTTTGCGTTCTCACCATCACTGCACCGAGCGCAGTGATGGTGCAAGTGTAGCGGTAAAAATCGAACCATGGACGATAAAAAATTTATTTGTAGAAATTTGCGATCCAATCAATTGAATATGCGCCGGCGTAGGCAAATATCATCGCCTTGATGATCTGCCCGACCCAGCAAAAGAGCAGGAATCTCCAAACGGGGATCTTTGTCGCGCCTGCGGCGATCCCGGCCAGGTCGAAAAAGGGATTGGGAATGGCTGCCAGCACAAGAATTGCCCAGGCACCATATTTTTGAACCCACGGTAACACGCGGCGATAGATCCTTGTGTTTTCCACAATGGCCTGCCCGCTAAAGCCCGCCAGGTATCCGGAAAGTTCACCGATGGCGCCGCCCGTCCCACCTGCAAGAGCAACGCCAATCGGGTTAAATACACTTCCCATTGCAAAGACCACCGCGAGGCCCGGCGCAGGGATGATGACTGTTGCGTTCGCCAAAAGCATCACCAGGAAAATGCCCGGGTAGCCATAAGCAGTAAATTCCTCGACGCGGTCGCGGATGCTGTAGATATAAACTGTAATGCCGATCACTACAAGCAGGGCAAGGACACGAAGAATTGTCGTGCCAACGTTCGAACGTTCAAACGTTTTAACGTTTTTGCGTTTAGCTTTCTTCGATGGTGACACGGATGATCTTCACTGCCGGAGCATTCGCGTTGCCCGGGTCGCGCGCTGGGATCGACATGAGCACGTCCAATCCCTCCACCACCTGTCCAAAAACACTATGCTTGTTGTTTAAATGAGGTGTGGGACCGTGGGTGATGAAGAATTGCGAACCGTTCGTGCCGGGGCCGGCGTTTGCCATGGAAAGCACGCCTTGTTTGTCATGTTTAAGACTGGGATGGAATTCATCCTCGAACTTGTAGCCGGGGCCGCCGCGGCCGGTGCCGGTTGGGTCGCCGCCTTGCACCATGAAATCATTGATGACGCGATGGAAGATGATGCCATCATAAAAGCCTTCGCGCGCCAGAAAGACAAAGCTGTTCACGGTCTTGGGGGTCTTATCCGCGAATAACTCAATGACCATTGTGCCGTTATCGGTCTCCATGCGTGCCTTGTATTTCTTCTTCGGGTCGATCTGCATTGCAGGTGGGGTCTTCCATTCTTTTGCCATTTGCTTCTCCTTTTACTTCAATAAGGTTTCTATTCTTGCGACAACCATGTCCAGTGCGGCGGTGTTGAACCCGCCATCCGGGATGATCACATCTGCATGGCGTTTGGACGGTTCGACGAACTCCATGTGCATGGGCCTTACTGTGGACATATATTGTTTGATCACTGATTCCGTGGTGCGGCTTCGTTCCGTGATGTCGCGTTGCAGGCGGCGGATGAAGCGTATGTCTGCATCCGTGTCCACAAATAATTTTACATCAAACAGCGCGCGCAATTCCCGTTCTACAAAGATCAGGATGCCCTCTACCAGGACCACACTGCGGGGAGCCACTCTGATGGTTTTGGCAGTGCGGCTGTCGGTGGCGAAGTCGTATATCGGGACCTCCACAGGTTGCAGGTCCCGCAAGGAAACGACATGTTTGATCAGCAGTTCTGTTTCAAGCGAGTGGGGATGATCAAAATTAACCTCCACGCGTTGGGCGGGAGGTAATGCGGTTAAGTCTTTGTAATAGGAGTCTTGCTGAATGTAGGCGATACGGTCCGCGCCGACGCGGTTAAGGATTTCCTGTGCAACCGTTGTCTTTCCGGAGCCGGATCCGCCGGCGATGCCGATCACCAATGGGGTGTTATGACCCATTTGAATTTATGTTCACATCTCAACCATGTAGGCCAGCCCCACCGTTCCAGGGCCGGCATGAGTACCAACTACCGGGCTCACTTCTGTAAATAAAGTTTCCACAGGGGTAAATTGTTGTACAGCGCGGTCAAGCAGTGATTTTGCATCTGCTGCCGCGTTCGCATGCAGCGTGGCAATGCGTATGTTTGATTTGCCTTTCACCTGTTCCGCCACCAACTCAAGGATACGGTCCTGTGCCTTGCTCTTGGTGCGGATGCGCTCGATCCCTTCCACACGGCCGTCCTTGAGTGCAAGGATCGGTTTGAGGTTGAGTGCCGAACCGATAAAGCGTTGAGCGCCGCCGATGCGTCCGCCGCGATGCAGGAATTCCAATGTATCCACGGCAAAGAAAATCCCCGTACGCTCGCGCGCTTTTTCTGCAACGGCAATGCATTCTTTTACAGAGGCGCCACTCTCCGCCGCACGTGCAGTTGCGATCGAAGTAAACCCGAGCGCCATGGCAGTTGCGAGGCTGTCTACCAGGGATACTTTTTCACCAGCGCTGCCCATCGTATCTTTTGCCTGCGCGGCTGATTGCAAAGTGCCCGAGAGTTTCGATGAGACGAAAATGCCGATCACTTCATTGCCTTGCTCCACAAGTGGCTGAAATATGGCCTGCATGGCGGCAGGTGAAACCTGGGAGGTGGAAGGCATGGTCTTCGCTGTCTTCAAGCGTGCATAGAATTCTTCCGGTTGAATATCCACCCCGTCGCGAAATGTTTGCTCACCCCAGATCAGCACCTGGGGAGCAACCGAAATGTTGTACTTTTTAAGAAGCTCTGCGGGAATATACGAAGTACTATCGGTCACGATCGCGATCTTGGGCATGGTTGTCCTCCGGAAGCATAAAATGAAATACGAACGCAATTTTACCCCAGCAGGGGAGTGTGTGCGTAAAAATCCCTTTTTAAGGCTCATGGTATAATACTCGCCATTCGTTACGTATTATGCAAAAAATCAACTTTAGGAGCCGATTTTGGCCTTCAACCCAATCAACTGGCTGTTAGGCCTTTTTTCTCTGGATATTGCAATCGATCTCGGCACTGCGAACACACTCGTTCACGTTCGCGGCAAGGGGATCGTTATTAATGAGCCATCCTGGGTGGCTGTTGATAAAAAGTTGCGTCAGCCTTTGGCGATCGGTCTCGAAGCCAAAGAGATGGTGGGTCGTACGCCCGGCAATGTGGTGGTGGTGCGCCCGATCCGTGATGGCGTTATTTCCGAGTTCGATGTCACACAAGTAATGCTTGAATATTTCATTGGCAAGGTCCATGAACAGAGCATGGTGCCTTTGCCCCGACCGCGCGTGATCGTTGGTCTTCCCACCGGTGTAACAGAAGTGGAGAAACGTGCGGTCTATGATGCCGTGATGGCTTCCGGCGCGCGCCAGGCCATGCTGATCGAAGAGCCGATCGCGGCTGCGCTCGGAGCTGGTCTGCCGATCGGAGAGGTGCGCGGCTCGATGGTTGTCGACATCGGCGGCGGTACCACCGAGGTGGCGGTCATGTCCATGAGCGGCGTTGTGGCTTCGCGATCCCTGCGGGTGGCCGGCGATGAAATGGATCAGGATATTGTCCAGTATCTGCGCAATAAATATAATCTGCTGATCGGCGAAGGCATCGCCGAACAAATTAAATGGCAGATCGGTTCGGCTTATCCCCTGCAACCGGAAAAAACATTGGAAGTGCGCGGGCGCAATCTCGTTACCGGCCTGCCAGAGACAATAGAAATTTCCTCCGTTGAAATCCGTGAAGCATTATCTGGTTCTGTGCAGGTGATCATCGATACGGTGCGCGATGCGTTGGATGAGATCCCTCCCGAGATCGTCTCTGACCTGATGGATATCGGTATTTGTCTGGCAGGCGGCGGCGCATTGTTGCAGGGACTTGCCGATCGATTGACCGATGAATTGAAGCTGCGCGTTTGGGTGGCTGAAGACCCGCTGACCACGGTCGCTCGCGGCGCAGCCATGATATTTGAAGACTTTGACGTCCTCGGGCGGTATCTGGTTGGTCTGGAACGAGGCAGTACGCGTCATATGGCTGGTGGATAATTCACTCCTGCGGCAATTGTTCGCCTGCCGGTTAAATTAAAATTATGAATTCCCGTTTTTTACAAACGACTATTACTTTTCTTGTTGTGGGGGGGATACTTGTGCTTGCCCTTGGCGGCTTCTTTGGTTCGGCTTCCAGGCAATTCAGTTCCGTATTGATCGATGTACAAACCTGGTTTTCGTCCCGCTTCCTCGGTATGCAGGATTTTATTACTGCACCGCGTGATATTGTCTCTTTAAGAACGCGTAACGCGGAATTGGAGGCGCAGGTCTCTCAATTACAGGCGCAGGTGATCGAATTGCAGCAGCGCGTGAACGAAACTGAGATCCTTGCTGCGCTGGTTGATTTTTCACGTTCGAACCCGGAGAGCACGTATAAAGCTGCCGCTGTGATCGGCCGCGACCCGAGCCCGTTCCTGCATTACATTATTATCAATCGCGGCTCCAACGATGACATCCGTCGGGGTATGCCGGTCGTGACCAACCAGGGCCTGGTTGGTCGTATTGATGCCGTGATCGCAGATGCATCACGCGTGCAACTGATCACGGACCCTGCATCATCCGTCAATATCTATTTGCAGAATGCAGAAACAGACGCGGTGTTATTGGGGTCGGTTACCGGAGATGTCTCCCTCGATATGATCTCTCAGGATACGGCTGTGGAGCCCGGCGATCTGATCCTGACTTCCGGCCTGGGGGGTGGATATCCTACTGACCTGATCATTGGGCAGGTCGTTACCGTTCGATCCCTTGAATTCGAACTATTCCAGCAGGCAACCGTGCAAGCGGCGGTGGATTTTTCGCGTCTTCAGATCGTTTTGGTGATCACAAATTTCCGCCCTGTGGATATTGCTCCACTGGAGCCGGACACCAGTCCCTGATTTCCTTCAATGAGAAACATCGTGGCGTTTCCTTTGCTGGGGCTGGCGGTGATCTTGCAATCTGCCATTGTCAGCCAGATAAAATTACTCTCAGGATATGCTGATCTTCCATTAATCGTGCTCGCAGCGTGGGCTTTGCAGGATCGTGTAAAATCCGCATGGCATTGGGCCCTGGTGGCTTGTGTCATGGTCGGATTCATCTCCAGCATGCCATGGCCGGTATATGTGGCTGGTTATCTGGCGGTGGTTTTTTTCGCCCAGGGATTGCAGCGACGTGTCTGGCAGGCACCTCTCCTGGCCATGTTCAGCGTTACCTTTGCAGGCACACTCTTTATGCATCTCTTTTCATTTGCAGTATTGCGTATTCTTGGCACTCCCTTTTCATTGGGTGATGTAGTAGGCTTGATCACCCTTCCAAGCCTTTTGCTTAATATGCTGTTTGCCATTCCGGTTTATACGATCATACGCGATCTTGCGCGATGGGTTTATCCCTCTGAGGAGCATCAATGAGTTCAGGTCCGTTACCCAGGCCAGTCAGGTTCGAGACCTGGCGATTAGTCACAGTCTATGTGGTCGTGATCCTGGTCTTTACAGGGTTGCTTGTACGCCTTATTAATCTGCAGGTCTTTGAAGGCCAAGCCTGGTCTATAAGCGCAGTGGACAACTATACCCTTGACGTAAGTGTTCCGGCGGCCCGCGGCATCATTTATGACCGTAATGGGCATATCCTTGCACGAAACCTTGCTTCATATAATATCGTCATTACGCCGGCCAATCTTCCGGATGATGAATCGGATATTCAAAACATCTATCGTGATCTTTCAGCATTGATCGATGTGCCTGTGGGAGGCCCCGTCACAGATCAGTCCCTGGCTGAGGCAAAGTTGTTCGCGGCATGTGTGCCCGGCCCTGCCATCGCGCAGCTCGTTGCCTTGCAGGATACGCTGGCTCCATACAGCTCGGTGAAGATCAAATGCAATGTTTCTGAGGAAGTAGCTCGTATGGTGCAGGAAAATTCAGTGGATTGGACCGGCGTCACGGTCGAGGTCGAACCGATCCGTGAGTACCCAACAGGTTCATTGACAGCGAATCTCGTCGGTTTTTTGGGTCCCATCACTTCAGATGTTGAAGACGAATTACGCGCACAGGGGTTCGTGCCGAATCGCGACAAGATCGGTTATTCGGGCGTGGAAGCGTCCATGCAGCCAATCCTTGCCGGCACGAACGGCCTGCGTGTGGTGCAGGTGGATGTGGCAGGCCAGGAGCTTCGCAATCTTGAACCGCCCATTCAACCCGTGCCTGGGCACAATGTGTATTTAACGATCGACACACGCCTGCAGGCCGTGGCTAAAGCATCTTTGTTGCAGGAGATCAATTTTTGGAATACCTATTTTACTGGCACTCGTATGGTGGCTGTATGCAATAAA
>CAZJYB010000097.1:0-15744 GCA_964549865.1 uncultured Anaerolineaceae bacterium | reverse complement strand
CTTCAATTCACTATCCACCAGCAGCCAGATGGCACTTGCAGAAGAATTGAGCAAATCATTCGCCACTTCACTCAGATGATCCAGAACTTTCTGGCGCGGCTGTGAAAGCAACAATTGCGCGATTTCCTGGAGTGCATCCAATAATCGGACTTCCTGAATGGCGGTGACTGCATAAGTGGCCAGCGATTGCAGCATGTGATCGTCGTCCTCAGAAAACGCCCCCAGGTTGGGGCTTTCCAGGTTGAGGACCCCCTCCAGTCGTCCACTTGCGTTGATCAGCGGCACAGCCAGCTCCGAACGCATTTCCAGCCGGAAATCAAGCGGATAGTATATTTTCGACCATGGCTCCTGCCGCAGGTCCGGGATCAGCAGCGACTCGCGATTGCGTGCCACATGTGCCATGACGCTGTTCCCATCCAGCGGCAACTTTTCGATAAGGGGGCGTTCCAGACGGATCCCATTCACCGCGCGGGTAACGAGAAACTCGCCGCTCTTATCGAGCAAGCGGAAGATCCCATATTGCGCGTTCGTCACTTCGAGGGCAAGCTGCAGGATCGACTCAAGTGTTTCTTCGAGGCGCAATCGGGAGGAGATCAGCATTCCTGCCCGGCGCAGGCGAATTAATTCCTGCTCTTTATGGGCCAGGTCGCGCCGGGCTCCCGCCAAATGACGGGCGTGATAGATGGCCATCGCCGCCTGATTGACAAAATTATCGAGCATGAGCTGTTCGAGGTGGGTGAACTCGCGTTCTTCGTGGAGGTAGATGTATAAAATACCCACCACCTGTTCCGCCACGATCAACGGAAAACACGCAACTGCTTTTACCCCCAAAGCCGCATGATAAGGATGAACATTCAGATCAGGTTCTTCGTAGGAGAACGACCTGTGACGGCGCTTGATCGTCCGCACACCGATCCCCTCGGGACGAGGGGCGTCCTCCGGAGGAGTTTCTCCTGATGGGGGCTTAAGCCCTTCTGGTTCGGCAGAAACACGCGATTCCTTCTCGAACGCATCTGCGGACTGGTCATACGTGTAAATGACCGCAGAGGAGCCGGGTACCACGCGAATGGCGCTTTCAACGATCAGCTGCAGGCTTAAATGATCATCGCTCGCATCGCTTGAGCCGATGTGATTTATGGCATCACTGATCTGGTTCAGGCTCGCAAGGGCTTCCAACAATCGCGGGTCGGTTTCTTCAGAAGAGGGTCGCGTTTTCTTCATCTCCAACAACATCAGTTCATGAACGTTCACGGATGATTTTCCCATTTGACATCAATATATGCAAGCTTTGGTTATGGCAAATTTCGTATCAGCTGCAGGCCAAGTTGCAAGGCGAAGTATCCCAGGGCCACCCCACACCCCAGGTTCACCCAGCGGAAGAAATTTGGCGTGATAAACATTCTGCCCCACGCAACAAGCCCAGCCATGAAGAAACACCACAGGATCGCACCTGCCAGAAAGCCGGCGAAGAAGATCACAAAGTGAATTGGTTGTGGCCCGCCGGCAATGGAGGCGAAAACGGTCGTGCCAAGCCCGGTCCAAAAAACGATATTGAGCGGGTTGCCCAGGGAAAGAAATGCGCCGCTGGCAAAATCCCCACGGGCGGAGGCAGATGAGCGGGTATCCAGCCCCATTCCATCACGTGCATCCCTGAACGCATTCCAGGCAAGTTTGAGCATCAAGGTGATGCCGATCAGGCTGAGAATAGTTCTGGCAATATTGTTCTGAATGAGGAATGCCAGCCCGGTCAGCGCAATGATCGCCCACGTGGTGTCGCCAACAAGTGAACCGAATTGGACAAACAGCGCGGGGAAAAATCCGCGCAGGGTCCCGCGACGGATGGTTTCTGCAGTAACAATTCCGGGTGGGGCGCAGAAGGAAATTGCAAGGACGAAGGAAGAGATCAGGAGGGTGTTCATTAAGATTGGCCTAGGCCAGGCGGACTTATGGTTGAATAAAAGGCCGACAGCCAGTTGCAAGCCTATTGGTGAGCAACCAGCTGTCGGTGAGAATGGAAGTGGCCTACAGTCTGTTAGCAGTCAAAATACATGGCGAATTCGTGCGGCGTCGGGCGCAGGCGAATCGCGTCCACTTCATAGACACGTTTGTACTTGATATATTCCTCAAGCAGATCGGGAGTGAAGACATCACCCTTGAGCAGGAAGTCGTGATCGGCTTCGAGAGCATCCAACACTTCGCCGAGGGAACTGGGGACCTGCTTGATCAATTTCTTCTCTTCAGGTGGCAGCTCGTAGAGGTCGCGATCGTGCGGCTGGCCCGGATCGATCTTGTTGGTGACGCCGTCCAAGCCTGCCATGAGGATGGCTGAAAAGGCCAGGTATGGATTGCAGGTTGGGTCGGGTGCACGGAATTCAACGCGCTTGGCCTTGGAGCTCTTGGTCGCCGGGATGCGGCAGATCGCGGAACGATTGCGCTGTGAGTAGGCAATGTTGACGGGTGCCTCATAACCGGGCACGAGGCGGCGATAAGAGTTGGTGGTGGGAGATGTAAGGGCAAGCAATGCCGGCGCGTGTTTGAGAATACCGCCGATATAATGTTTTGCAGTCTGCGAAAGACCCGCATAGCCTTTTTCATCGTAAAAGACGTTGGTGTTCCCATTCCATAATGAGGAGTGGACATGCATACCAGAGCCGTTATCGCCAAACAAGGGCTTGGGCATGAAGGTGACGGTCTTGCCGTTCTGTCGCGCAACATTCTTGATGATGTACTTGTAAAGAAGAAGGTTATCGGCCATGCGGGTAAGCGTGGTAAAGGTCATGCTCATTTCACTTTGACCGGCAGTGGCCACCTCATGGTGATGGAGATCCATCGTGACCCCGGCGGTTTCCATGGCCAGCATGAACTTGTTACGAAGGTTCTGAAAAGTATCGGTGGGGGGAACGGGGAAATAACCGCGCTTGGGCTGGATCTGTCCGCCGAAGTTCTGACCTGGAAGCCCACTGCTCCACCAGGCCTCGCCACTATCGATCGAGAAGGAGGACTCGTTTGGTGTGGAGGTGTAACGGATACCGTCGAATATGAAGAATTCCGCTTCCGGCGCAAAATAAGCAATTTCAGCGATCCCGGAGCTTTTCAGATAGGCTTCCGCCTTTTGGGCAACGTAGCGCGGATCGCGCGAATAAGGTTCATAAGTGAAAGGGTCGAACACGTTGCAGCTCAGAACCAGGGTGGGAGTCTCCGCAGTTGGGTCGATGAACGCGGTCTCGGGATCGGCCTTTAGGAGCATATCTGATTCATGGATCTCCTGAAAACCACGAACGGAGGAACCATCGAACGGAATACCCTCTTCGAAAAATTCCGCGTTCAAACGATGAGCCGGTATGGTGAAATGCTGCCAGGTGCCCGGCAGGTCGATGAAACGCAAATCCACAACTTTCACGTCCTTGTTCATATCAAGTACTTGTTTTACTGTCTTTGCCATTGGAATATCTCCTAAATCCCTGAATAGTATTAATAAAATCAGTTTGTATACTTGCGAATTATATGGGTGAGGAAGATGCTAAGTCTATGACCCAAACGGGTAATTATCTTTCGATACACATAAGAATTAAAGTTGATGGCGGCTGAGAAATAATCAGCCGCCATATATTAAAGGGTGCTGGAGGAGAGAGGTACACCCATTTAAACTATTTATTAATCCGCGGCTGCCATTTCAGCTTCCTGGCGGGTATCGATATCACCCTCATATGTCAGGGCGTCGTGTCCGCGCTCCCCGGTGCGAATGCGGATGACTTCGTCGACAGGATAGACAAAGATCAGTCCGTCACCGATGTTCCCGGTTTGAGCCGCCTGTTGTATGGTCTCGATCGTTTTCTCGACATTGTGATCACTCAGAATGATATTAAGCTGAATTCTGGGGAGGAAATCCACCCGGTATGTGCCTGTCCGTCCGGTCAGGGTAATCCCACCCTGACGGCCATGGCCGCGCACTTCGGTAACGTTCATTCCAACGATCCCAATGCCATACAGCGCCTTCTTGACATCGTTCAGTTTTTCCTCACGGAAAATAACCTCAATTTTCTTGGTCATGTTTAATCTCCTTCTGTCAGATCATAAAGTTCAGGCAAAAGCCCGTTCGCCATGTTCGCTGATGTCGAGACCGACTTCTTCCTCGTTCTCGGTGACGCGCAGACCCATAAATTTGCTCAACAACTTGGTTATCACAAAGGTCATCGCGAAGGAGAACAGAATGGATACGCCCACAGCCACGGCCTGGATCACCAGCTGATTTGGATTGCCGTAGAAGAGGCCATCTGCGCCGGCCGGATTAACCAATTTGGTCGCAAACAAGCCAGTTGCCAGCGCCCCCCAAGTACCGCCCATGCCATGGCAGGCCCACACATCCAAAGACTCGTCGAGTCCCCATTTTTGGCGCAATCTAATGGCGTAGAAACTTACAGGTGCTGCAACAGCCCCGATCACAATAGCAGACAGAGGTGTCACAAAGCCCGCTGCAGGTGTAATGGCTACCAAGCCTACGACAGCGCCAGTGACGATCCCCAGAACGCTGGGTTTGTTATCCCGCCAGCTTAGGAACATCCAAACAACCGCTGCAGCGGCCGCTGCCGTATTTGTGGTAACGACGGCATTGACCGCCAGCCCGTTGGCCGCCAGCGCACTGCCGCCATTGAATCCAAACCATCCCATCCATAACAAACCAGCGCCCAAGACAGTGAACGGGATGTTGTTGGGCTCGATCGTGGCTTGCCCAAACCATTTGCGTTTGCCAAGTACGATCGCAAAAGCCAGCGCGGAGAATCCTGCTGTGATGTGCACAACGGTCCCACCGGCGAAGTCCAGCGCTCCCATGTTGCGCAGGATGCCACCGACACCCCATACCCAGTGAGCCACCGGGTCGTACACAAAGGTGGCCCACAAAAGAGTGAATACCAGGAATGCCTTGAAGCGGACCCGTTCGACAAACGCCCCCGTGATGAGCGCAGGTGTAATGATGGCAAACATCATCTGATACGCGGCAAAGGCAAGATGAGGAATGGTAGCTGCGTAATCAGCGTTTGGTTCCTCCCCCACACCTGAAAAGCCCAGGAAATCCAACCCTCCAAAAAGGCCGCCCACGCTCTTTCCGAAAGCCAGGGTGTAGCCAATAAGCACCCACTGCAAACTGATCAAGCCGATCGTGATGAAGCTCAAATTGATGGTCGAGAGTAAATTCTTTTTGCGGACCATGCCCCCATAAAAGAAGGCCAACGCCGGGGTCATCACCATCACCAGGGCAGTGGCGACGAGGATCCAGGCTGTATCCCCTGCATTAATTTGTTCCATAATCCCATCTCCTGTTCATAAAATTTACCGTTTGGTATGATTTTATGGAAATGGGGTGAAATTCCTATTACCCCTTTGGAGCATTTCACGCGAATAAGTCATCCTTATGGGTGGATTGTCTTGATATATAGGTACAACGAGATGGTAAACCTATTACCCAAACGGGTGATTATCTTTCGATGGCCCGGGAATTAAATTTTGTGGCGGCTGAGTATACTCAGCCGCCACAAGTCAGAGGGTGCAATTAAGAAGGAGAGAAGCGCACCCCAAGTACACTAATTCATTAAACCGCGTTCCTGGCAGACAGTCCCCGGGAATATCGAAGCCTTGAGCCCCACTTCACATGATACTCGCAGTAGTATTGAATGTTATTGAATTATAGGGTGAGGAGCAAGAACCGTCTATTACGCAAATGGGTACTTAACACAATGGCGGGCGGCCAGGGTAAATTGCGACTGGCCGCCCGCTTGTAAAACTGAATCATCTCTTAATAATTTGACAAATACTTTTCGAGTTCCCAGTTGGTTACTTCAAGCCGATAATCCTCCCATTCGAGGCGCTTGGCGTTGATGAAGATTTCATGCGTATGGGCCCCGAGGGCATCACGCACAACATCGTCCTCTTCCATCGCTTTGAGCGCCTGATTCAGAGAGGTTGGTAGAACATCCTGCGACGAATAATTGGGCTTGTCGAGCAGATAGATATTCTCTTCTGTTGCTTCCGGGACGGGCATCTCACGACGAATCCCATCCAGCCCGGCAGCCAGCATGACTGCAAAAGCGAGGTAAGGGTTGCAGCTTGGATCAGGGCAGCGCAACTCCAGTCGCGTGGAATCGCTTTCCGAAGCGCGTGGCACGCGAATGAGCGCGGAACGATTGATGCGCGCCCAGCTGATATAAACCGGTGCCTCATAGCCTGCTACCAGGCGTTTGTAAGAATTCACCAGCGGGGCCAGAATGGCGCACATCCCGCGTGCATGGGCCAGTTGCCCGGCGATGAAGTGCTTGGCAATTTTCGAAAGCCCGTGTGCATCGCCGGGATCGGAAAAAGCATTTTTACCGTTGGCAATGTACATGAGACTCTGGTGAACATGCATCCCGCTCCCATTCAGGCCGCGAATCGGCTTGGGCAGAAAGGTACAATACAAGCCATTTTGCTGGGCAATCACTTTCAATGCCACACGCAGCGTGACCGCACTGTCAGCAGTAGTGAGAGCGTCAGAATAACGGAAGTCGATCTCCTGCTGGCCGCGCGCGCCTTCGTGGTGCATGGCTTCCACCTGCAGGCCAAGCGCCTCAAGTGTAGTTGCCATCTGACGACGCAGGCCGGCAGCCATATCCGAAGGCGCGTCAAAATAGCTGCCGCTGTCGTGCGGCTTGGGAGGGATCAGGCTCCCATCGGGATTCGGTTTGAGGAGGAAAAATTCAAGCTCGGGTCCGGTATTGTAAAGAAAACCCATCTGGGCGGCGTCGTAAATCACGCTGCGTAAGATCGAGCGCGGGTCTCCCGGGAACGGCTGGCCGTCGGGCGTAAAAACGTCACAAATCAGGCGGGCAGTAGCCTCCTCGCCGGTCAGCCAGGGAATGATCGCAAACGTCGAGGGATCCGGCCGTAAATGCATATCGCTCTCGGCTACGCGCGCAAAGCCCTCTATCGAGGAACCGTCAAACCAGATACCGTTTTCGAGGGCAGCGGGCAACTCGTGGACCGGGATGGTAACGTTCTTGACCACACCCACGATGTCAGTAAATTGCAGATCGATGAACTTAATATGGTTCTCTTGCGCGCGTGCCAAGATATCGGCAGCCGAGCCTGGTGAATTGTTCATGGTTACTCTTCCCGTATCTCAAAAAGATTCTCGCCGACCAGTGCCGCGACTACTTCTTGATAATGGAGACGGCTGCTATTGGCCGCTTTTATCCATCTTTCTTATGCAGTCGCGATACTAACGATTAAGATATTGTAAACCTAAAGCAAGCAGAACCAGCCCGCCTATAATTCCTGCCGCAATCAATATGCCCTGGGTAACCTGCATTTGCGTCAAAGACATGGCAGACCTGGAAGAAGTATTCAATTTTTCGAGAACAGTCAGGTTGGCATTCTCGGGATGATCGAGGGCTTGAATCAAGGCAGTCATTTCCGCGTAGCGATCATCGGGGTTACGAGCGAGGCAAGTGGCAACAATCGCGGCCAACTGCGGAGGAATGGATGGATTGACCCGGTCGAGGCGCGCAGCCGTGCCGTTCAAATGTTGCGCCATGACGGCCATGTTACTGTCACCCGTAAAAGGTGTTTTTCCAGTGAGTAATTCAAACATAATCGTACCCAGAGCGTATACATCGGTACGCTGGTCGCCGCGTTGACCCTCGATCTGTTCCGGAGCCATGTAATCGGGTGTGCCCATTGTGGCACTCAGGTTCGAGTATGTGACACGATGCGAGCCCTTCGTAAGCGCCAGACCAAAGTCCATGATCAGCGGCTGTCCATCGGTAGTAATCAGGATGTTTTCGGGCTTCAAGTCACGATGGATAACATCGTTTTTATGACAGTAGGCCATACCCTCGGCAATTTTCCGAATAAGAGAAACAGCCTGATCGGGCGGCAGCGGGGCCGAGGTTTCAATCAAAGTCCTAAGGGATTGGCCGTCAACAAATTCCGTTACCAGATAAGGGACACGATTATATTTTCCAGATCCAAGCCCTTTGAGAATCGTCGGATGGTCAAGCGTTTTCATCACGTCCAACTCCCTTTGAAAGCGCTCAAACTGAGCCGGATCGCCAAGCATGGATTGATCAGGTATCTTAATTACCACCTGGCGATGGTTTACCAGGTCAAAAGCCCGATAAATATCGCTCATGCCTCCCTGGGCCATGTGCGCCTGAATCTGATAATGGTCGAACTGATCCCCGATCTGCAACATCTTACCGGCGATTATAGCATAGGCACTCATGGCACGAATTTCCTTAAATTTTGAAACCAACTGGTGGTTTTTTTGTTACGGGATTCATGTTCAGTCGAGGCTGGGACAAGTTTACGCAAATGAAAAACGACGACCGAGGCGTTGTCGTCCGTTTGATGATGGAGAGCCAGGTCTATGAGATTTCGGCTGATTTCATCCGCTGAAGTCGGCCCACTGGCAACCCGCGCAAATTCTTCATCTTCAATGACCGACCAAACTCCGTCGGAGCACAATATGAGGCGATCGCCCTCTCTCAACTTTTGCTGGACAATATCGGGTTGAACGAACAAGGCTGTACCAACGGATTTAGTTAACACCGAACGCTGTGCATGTGTTCGTAGCTTGTCGGAAGAAATTAGTTTCGAGCGAACCATCTCGCCCACCGCCGTATGATCGGCTGTCAGGCAAACAGAATGTCCATCGCGTATCAGGTAAGCCCGGCTGTCACCCACGTGCGCCAGGTATAACATTTCGCCGAAAACATAGGCAGCCGTTAGTGTCGTGCCCATGCGGCCAACGCCCAATTTCTGGGCCTTCTGATAGACTCGCAGGTTGGCAGCTTCGACTGCGCGCTGCAACGCCCTGGGAATTGGGCTGCCATTCTGAGCAGCCAATGTACTGGAGAAAGACTCCAGCGCCAGGAGACTTGCCACCCCTCCGTGTGCATAACCGCCCATGCCGTCTGCAATTGCAAAGAGCAGGCCGGGCCCAACAGGATGTTCATCATCGGAAAGATGGATGCTGTCCTGGTTATCTTCGCGCACCGGGCCAACAACACTCAGGCCACCGCTTTCAATTTCGGGTACGTATTTTCTCAAAGGAATCTACTCATCCATTCCGGGCCGCATAAATCTAGAACGACGGTAACAAGATTGTTGACAGGCAATTTCAAAAAATAATTTAGCCACGAACTGTACAGGTCTGCCTTTCGCCGGATATGTACAGTTCGTGGTTAGAGAAAACCAAAGATAATTGTTATCTTTTATTCTATGCAAGCAACTATCCACCCACCAGTACCCAAATGGGTTATGTTGAGACTACCCACCTGGGTCTCATTGGTTGTTCTACTTCTTATTGACCGGCCTGGCGTATGCGGCGTCTGACAAAATAATATGCCACGCTCACCAGAAACCATGCCCCGGCGAGACCAAATGCAATCATACTCGCCTGTGTGATGACGCCTCCAGCACGCAGGCCGATGCCAGCTGCGGCAATTACAATACCGACGTTGACCAACAAACCAATGGCCGGCAGGAAAACATGGCGAAAGATGTTGAAGGAAGAATCCCCGATAAAAGTGACAATAGTCAAAAGACATAGCAACGCGTAAAGCAGGAAAGCGCCCAGGTTGGATGCCAGCACTAGACCCATCAAGACAGGCAGGCCACCGATGATCCCCGCCGCGCCAATAACCGCAGAAACAGTACTGAGCAGGATGACAGTGTTATAAGGTGTGGCGTATTTGGGATGCAAAAGGCCCAGGACATCTGGCATTTCTTCGTCAAGGGCCATGGCGAAGCTGATACGGACGCCATTGTTTATGGCGGTCAGGGTCCCGCCCAGGAGTGCAACCGCCACCGTAAAACCGATGAAGACCATCAAGGTCGTGCCATACCCGTTTAAAAGAAGATCACCGATCTGCAGTGCCAGATCCCCGATGGGAGCGTGCGAAGCCGCTGCGTCAATGTGCACGTTAAGAGCGAATCCGGCAGCAAAATATCCAACCAGATAAGCGAACGCGCCTTGAATGATCAGCGCCAGGATAGCGCCACGTGGAATATCGCGTTGTGCATTGGTTGCGGAGGCACCCAGCACAGTGGACGACTCAAAACCCACCATCAGGATCATTGCCAGTGTCGCCTGGAACAAGACTCCGTTCAGGCTGTGAGGCAGCAACACCGAGGCTGCAGATGGATAAATCCATTCGGACGGGGAAAATCCAGCCGGGTTGACAAGGCGGAAAGTGATCGCCAGAACGGCAAAAATGACCAGCGTCGTCAACTGGATGGTGTTCAATACCACGCTGGTCGTGGTCGTTCCGGTAATTCCGCGTAACGCCAGAAAGCCAATAAATGCAGCGAATGAGGCCGCCAGGAGGGCATCTCCAAAAACAGTCGGTTGATTTCCAAAATAACGAAGTAAATAATCTGCAAGGACGCCCATGAAAGCGACCATGACCCCCGGATACATCCAGTAATAAAGATGGGCGGCCCAGCCGGTGGCAAACTTGGCGATGCGCGCCAGAGTTTTGTAACGAGGATGCTGCTGGCGGGCAAAGAAACGATCGGCAAAATGATAAGCGCTGCGAAAACCGGCTTCGGGGTAACGGCGGGCAAGTTCGCCAAACGACAAGGCAGTGAGCATGGCTGATAATAAAGCCAATAAAACACCGGGCCAAATATCGGCCACCCCATCAAAGCTGGCAGCCGCCTGCACCTGATAGAGCAGCCACAAGAATGCGCCGGGCGCGGTCAGTGCCATGGCATTGATGGTGATGCCGGTCAGCCCGAGCGTTTTGCGAACTGGTTTGGGGTTGGTCTCAACGGTCATGCTTTACCTCGTCACCGGAATCTGATTTCAACCAGGCTTCAAATTTTTCGATAAACAAAACAAGCGGCCAGAGCATGACGATGCGGGCAGCGTCCACCAGGAATTGAAGCCACTGCAGCCAGGTATATCCGCGGGTATTGGTGCCGTCCAACATGATGCGGGCAATGATGATACCCATGCCAAGATAGATCAAGGCAGGTACTGAGGTATTCAATGTGGCTTCATGCATGTAATAAGCTCGATGGATATCCTAAAATTTCCTGCCGAGAAGGTCTGTGGAGGATTTGTCCTCCACAGACCTTCTCATTATACATATTTGGAATTGGTTGTTAATTTACTTCAGAATACCAATTACGTCGCCAGGATAGGCTTCAGTACCGTGCTCCAGAATGTCAAGGCCCTTACCTTCTTCTTCGCGAGAAACACGCAAGCCCAGCCAACCTTTGAGAATGCCGAAGAACAAAATCGCGGCAGTCAGCACACACCAAATGCCCACAGCCGCAACACCTATAAGTTGGGCAATGATCTGGCTGGTATTTCCACCAATCAGGCCGATAACGCCGTTCTCGGTAGCAAAAATACCGATTGCAAGAGTGCCCCAGATACCATTCATTAAATGCACGGGAACTGCAGAAACCGGATCGTCGATCTTGAGTTTCTCAAGAAGAATCGCTCCATACACGACAATCACACCACCGATCGCGCCGATGATAATAGCATTAATCGGTGTGACATATGCACAAGGAGCGGTAACGGCTACCAAGCCGGCCAGAACGCCGTTGAGGGTGGTCGCCAAATCTGGTTTTTTAGTAACAAACAACCAACTGACAACCATGGCAAGCAAACCACCAGCGGCGGCTGCCAGGTTCGTATTGACTGCCACCAAGGCTACTACATCAGCATTTCCACCATTGATGGCGAGTTGGCTGCCAGGGTTAAAGCCAAACCAACCCAGCCAGAGAATGAAAACGCCCAGGACAACCAGCGAAATCGAGTGACCAGGAATGGCAACTGCCTTGCCGTTCTTGGAGAAACGGCCAAGTCGGGGTCCAAGTGCGATAGCACCGACCAAAGCCACCCAGCCACCAATGCTGTGGACGACCGTTGAGCCGGCAAAATCCCTGAAACCTACACCATAAGGCAGTGTCCAGATCCAGCCACCACCCCAAATCCAGTGTCCCGCGATCGGGTAAATAACTGCTGTGATAAAGAAACTGTATACCAGATAGGCAGAAAATTTGGTGCGTTCTGCCATCGACCCGGAAACGATCGTTGCGGCTGTTCCGGCAAAGACCAACTGAAAGAACCAAAAGGCCAGTACCGGGACACCAGCGAAATCGTCGCCACCACTGATGAAAAAGCCGGTTGTGCCAATCCAGCCAGACATTGTGGTGCCAAACATGAAAGCGTAACCAAAGGCCCAGAAGGCAACCGATGCAAAGACAAAATCGATCAGGTTCTTGAACAGAATGTTCGTGGTGTTCTTGGAACGAGTCAGACCAGCCTCCACAAAGGCAAAACCAGCCTGCATCCAGAACACGAGGAACGCGGTAATCAACACCCAGGCAGTATTAAGCCCGCGTATGAGTTCCGCTATTGGATCTGGATCTTGTGCGTACGCTGGTGTAACAGACAGCAGCGCAACGGAGACGACTGCCGGGATGATAACCCAGCGCAGCCACTTGATGGTACCGAGCGAAAACTTTTTCATTTCATTTTCTCCTTATAAAAAATTAATGATTAAACCTGAGAGCGTCGTGCAGTATGGACATGTTGCATGCCTGGTCGGATTTCACAAGCAACATGGAACGACCAAACCTTTAGTACCAGCCAATTTGACCTTTGAGTAGAACAAGCAGAGAGGCCAAAATCATGACTGCAATCGTGGGAGGAACGGCAATGATGATCCAGCGCTTCCAGCCAATTGAACCGTAATTGTGTTCCATGTAAGAGTAGGCCACTACATTGGCTGAAGCGCCAATCGGAGTCATATTGCCGCCGATATCCACACCTAGCGCCAATGACCAGACCATCAACCCAAGCGCAGGCATGCCTGGGATGACGGATAAATCTTTTAGCACATAAGTCATTGCTAGAGCCAGAGGCACATTGTCCAATATTCCGCTAACAAGGCCTGGTCCCCAATGCAATGCCAGTACCAATCCAGTGGGGTTGGAAGAACTTACCTCTGCCAGACTCTGAGCTAATATCTCAAAAAGGTGGATCTTTTCCAGCCCGCCGATCAATACAAATAAACCGGCAAAGAACAAAAGACTTTCGCCGTCAACCTTGAGAAGGGTTTTCTTGCGTTGGTCATCACGCAAGGCGATTAACGCAAGACCGGCAGGGATCAGAGCAGATATGGCGACAGTGATGGGCAAACCAGTCAAATTACTTAATGGAAGATGGAACGCCAGCAGGAAAACGGATATCAGGAAACTTGTCAGTCCCACACGAGTCAAATGGGCATGCACTGTCTCGGTATGGATGTTTTCGATCTCTGCAATGGTTTCCTTGGTCAACGCATTATGGGCATTCTTGAGTGCTTTGCGGTTAACCAGGTAAAAAATTGTGACGAGAAGTATTGCAGCAACCAAGGAAATAGGACCTGTATGTGTGGCAAAATCTGTGAAGCCGAAACCCAGAGCGGTTCCTAAAATCATGTTTGGCGGGTCACCCACCAATGTCCCTGCCCCACCTGTATTGGCAGCGCACACCTCGGCAATGATGAGCGGGACAGGGTCGATTCCCAACATACGGCAAAGTTGTAATGTCAATGCCGAGAGGAACATCATGACCGTGATACTGCCCATGATCATTGATAGAATGGCTGACATTAGTATTAATATGATGAACAACGATGAGGGACGGTAATTCACCTTGCGGACAGCAGTCATGGCTAACCAGGAAAAGAAACCAGCTTGGTACAAGATCGAAAGCATGATGAACATGCCTGCAATCAGCCCGAGTGTTTCCCAACTGATATAGGTCAGCGCTTCAGTGGGGCTGAGCACGCCGAATAAAATCAGCAGGGCACCACCCAGCAGGGCCACCCAGTGACGCGGAAATTTCTCGCTCGCGATCGCGATATAAGCCAGTACAAATATGATCACAGCAAAAATCACGTTTATTTCTCTCCCAAGAATAAGAACAACATCTTTATCGTTTCTTATTGTATGGATTCGAGGTGATGTGCCTATTACCCCAACGGAGTATATTAGCTGGACAGACGACCTTTAAATCGACGGATGACAAAAACTTCTCACCCGAATGGAGCATACCTGTTTTGTATTATCATGACCCTTGAATTAAATAAGTGACCTTACGCACGAAGTCCCTCACGAAGTATCCCGAGCGGAGCGAGTGGGCGTAGCGCAGCGTAGTGGGAGAACGTCCCGAAGGTTTCCTTTGCCGTCTCGCACCGGCGTGCCGCCGAGCTACGCGGCACGAACGGTGAAAAACCTTGTTTAGCCGATCAAACCTTCGGGACGGTGCGTAGACTGCGAAGGTGAATTAAATAAAAACAACCTGCAAACATAAATCGTTTGCAGGTTGTTTTGCTAACGGTGAAGGAAACGAAACCTATTCCTTTATTTGGTCAGGGCCTTCTTGAGTGCATCCAGCTCGGGTTCATCTGATGGACCGAGCGGGAAGGTAACCTTGCCACGCTGCACAACAGAGCGGCAGGCACCCATCATTACCTCGAAACCCTTATAGGCCGTTTCGCCGTTACACGGATGTACCTTTTTATCGTCGTCCAGCCAATCCACAATTTCCTGGACGTAAGGCCCCATGTCATGTTCATAGTCCATGCTGCCGGGTCCGGACATGACGCCCTGCGGAGTGACTGCACGCCAGCCACCGCCTTCACCTCCGCCGCCGGTCAGCACTTCGGCAAAGCCTTCAGTGCCTTGCGCACCCACGCGGCACTTGCGCCACCAGGAGGAGACTTCGGGGACATCGGGCGCGCCTGCTCCGGTTTCGAAGACACCGCGTACGCCGTTGGAATACTGCACAAGCGCAGAAATATAATCGGGAGAGGGATGGTTATCGGAAAACTTTTCGATACCGTCCGCCTGGCCCACAACCCACTCGGGGTCGGCATAATCGTTGTACCAGCTTGCATACTCGATCATGTGGGTCAGCATATGCATCATCCAACCGAACGCGTGCCCGTAGACGGTATGTACGCGACCAATCGCGCCGCTGGCGACGATCTCCTTGACCTTGCGATAATGTTCCCCGTAACGATGCTGATGGCTGATCACCGACTTGACGCCGGCCGCGCGCATCAACTTGTACATCTCGATCGCTTCGTTCATGGACGTGGCGACGGGCTTCTCATAAGCGATCAGTTTTGCACCAGACTCCACGCCGGCACGAATGAGTGGCAGGCGCAGATCTGGCAGCGTACAAAAGATGAAGACATCCGGTTTGACATCTTTCAGCATCTGAGCACTGTCGAGACTGCCATAGTCCACCCCAAATTGCTTTTTGGCAGAATCAACACGGGCTTCGTCAATATCGCAAAAACCCACCAACTTGAAGCGTGGATTTTTGGACACTGCCTCGGCGTGATGTGTGCCGCGCTTGCCCATTCCGGCAACCGCAACTGTGTATGTTTTGTCAGGGCTCATTATCAGCTACTTGTTGTTCGGCCAGTTACGCAATACTTCGATTGTGTAATCGACTTCCTCATCGGTCAGTTCGGGGAAGATTGGCAATGAAATGCAGGAGGCCGCGTTCTTCTCGGCATTCGTTAACGGGCCGGAAATGCGGGCGTCCTTACCCCACGGATAACCTTCCTGTTGATGAACGGCAATCGAGTAGTGTGTCTTGGCGTCCACTCCGTTCTTGACCAGGTATTCCAAAAGTTTCTCGCGGTCGTCTGCATTGTTGTTATCTGAGTCTAAAATAATACCAACACCGCT
>CAZJYB010000096.1:0-15936 GCA_964549865.1 uncultured Anaerolineaceae bacterium | reverse complement strand
AGGTGTTGGATATGGTGATGCGTTCCTCGATGGCGCCTCCCACCTGAACCCAGCCCAAACGCGTCTCGCGGCGCACGGTGATATTTTTGCCGAGCGTGCGCGTCCAAAAATAGGAGCTCACGAAAACCCCGCTCAACGCGATGAACAGGATCATCCACGGGCGCGAGGCCTGGTTGATCTGCAAGGCGAGCAGGAACGCGATGATATATGGAAGCGCGCGCTGGCGTAAACGGATCTGCATCGTGGAATGATTATAACTTTATGCCGGGTATCGCATGCCCCTCGGGAGGAGGATATTGTGTCTTATGTCGTTGCGAGGAGAGCGTGGCGAAGCGCGCTCGACGAAGCAATCTCCTCAAATCAGGGGGTTGCTTCGTCGGGTAAAGCACCCTTCTCGCAACGACATGGTACGTTAACAACAGATTATCGATGCTTAAAAAACGTTAATAGAGGATATTTTAAGGATTCGCCGAACTTTCAGCCTCTTGCAATCCTCCGGGGTTGGTGCTAAAATGCCGAACACATTTGACCATATATGCGGGGATGCAGGGCAGTAACGCCCATATATGGGTCTGACATTTGTTCTAACAATGGAGCCTTTTGACGGATGCGTTGTCCGTATTGCAAGCACCACGATTCGAAAGTTTTGGATACCTCGCATGATAGTCATGGTGGGATCCGCCGCCGCAGGGAATGCTTGAAATGCAGACAACGCTTTAGTAGTTATGAACGACCGATCCTTGCAACACCCCTTATCATCAAACAGGATGGCGCCCGCGAAGAGTTCGACCGGGAAAAATTGGCGCGCGGCATCCGCATTTCCTGCGCGAAGCGACCGGTCTCTGCCGGGGATATTGAACGCATGATCGGCCAGGTGGAGACCCAACTGCAAAAACTCGGTAAGGCGGAGGTTTCATCACGTATCGTCGGTGAAATGGTCATGTCCATGCTTAAAGAGACGGACCAGATCGCCTATATTCGTTATGCAATTGTGTATCTGGGGTTGGACGATCTTAAGTCCATCCGCAAAGAGATCGATCACCTACTGGAAGACTGATGCCCGGCAAAGATGCCTCCGCCTGCCAGCGGAGGGAGTGTCTTTGCCTTTTTGTTTCCAATTTAACCTCATATGTCATTCTGAGCCGCTGGTGGTCGAGTAGCGAAGCGTATCGAGACCCAAGCGCCGAAGAATCCCGCCGCTCTCCCCTTCGGGGACCTTCGGGCGGCGAGACCCTTCACTACGTTCAGGGTGACACAATTTGACACACACAAGGAGAATGCAAATGGTAGCCAAATCTGCTGAAACCAAAGTAAAGAACGGTCTCCTGCCCACGCCACCCATGGCGAAGGGATTGCCCAAGGCGAATCTCACCGATAACGCAAGACAGGTGTTGATGAAACGCTACGTGCGCCGCGGGGACGACGGCAAGCCCGCCGAAAACGTGGATGAGATGTTCTGGCGCGTCGCGTATCATGTTGCAAAAGTGGAGGAGCAATGGGGTGGGGACGTGAGCGCACGCACAGTTGAGTATTACCATTTGTTATCGAGCAAGAAGTTCTTCCCGAACTCGCCGACATTTACCGGCGCCGGCACGCCGCTCGGGCAACTGGCCGCCTGTTTCGTGCTGCCCATCACCGATGATATGGGCCGTGATTCCGCCGGCATCTTCCAGACTTTACGAGACGCTGCCCTGATCCAGCAGACAGGCGGCGGCAACGGCTTTTCCTTTTCACGACTACGCCCACAAGGCTCGATGGTGTTGACCTCGGCCGGCCAGGCGACCGGCCCGGTGGGTTTTCTGCGTGTGTACGACCACGCCTTCGGTGAGATCGCACAGGGCGGCACACGCCGCGGGGCCAATATGGCCGTGCTGCGCGTGGACCACCCGGATGTGGAAGAATTCATCATTTGCAAGATCAACGAGAACCAGATCACGAACTTCAATATTTCGGTTGGCATTACCGACGCGTTCATGCGCGCCGTGAGGAACGATGAAGAATGGGAACTGCGCTTCCCCGATATGAAAGAGATGAAGCAAAAGGGCTTCAGCGGCACGCTCGAACAAGCCGAAGCCGCCGGGGTCACGATCAACAGTTACAAGAAGGTGAAGGCGCGCGACCTGTTCAACAAGATCGTCAAACAGGCGCATCACAATGGCGAGCCCGGCGTGTTGTTCCTCGACGCGGCCAATCGCGGCAACCCCGTCCCTCATTTATATCCGCTCGAAGCCACGAACCCGTGCGGCGAGCAATGGCTTGGACCGTACGAGAATTGCTGTTTGGGTTCTGTGAATCTCAACGAGCACTGCGGACCCGATAACACCGTCGATTGGGAAAGTCTGCGAAAAAGTGTTGTGACTTCCACGCGCTTCCTCGATGACGTGGTTGAGTCCAATGCATATGTGCCGGCCGTGCCGCAGCTCACGCAGGCCGCGCACAAGGCGCGCCGCATCGGCCTCGGCATCATGGGCCTTGCGGACTTGATGTATCACACGGGCGTGCGCTATGGATCAAAAGAAGGCCAGGAGTTCGGCGCGCAGATCATGGAATTCGTGCGCTATCACTCCATGAAGACCAGCATCGAGCTCGCGCAGGAACGCGGCGCGTTCCCTGCGATCGAAGGCTCGATCTATGACAGCAAGAATATGAAATGGGAATCGCCCAGGTCGCTGATAACCTATCAGAATAACTGGGGCAGGCCCGAGGTCAAGTGGGATGCGATCATGGACGGCATCAAGAAGCACGGCATTCGCAATGCCGCGCAGACCACGGTCGCACCGACCGGCACCATCGCCACCGTCGCCGGCTGTGAAGGCTATGGCTGTGAACCCGTCTTCGCGCTGGCCTATTATCGTCACGTCAACGACAACGGCAAGGACCTCAAGTTAACCTATGCAAGCCCGCGCTTCGATGAAGCGCTCAAGAAACTCGGCCTCGGTGAAGAGAAGCGCCAGGAGATCGTGGAACAGGTGATGAACGAAGGCACCTGCCAGCACATCAACGAGATCCCGCAGGCCGTGCGCGATACGTTCGTCGTCTCTGCGGATATCACTGCCGAGGAACATGTGCTGATGCAGGCCGCGCTGCAAGCCTTCGTGGATAACTCGCTTTCGAAGACCGTCAACTTCGATGAGAACGCAACTGAAGCGGACGTGGCGCAGGCGTATATGATGGCCTGGGAATTGGGATGCAAAGGCATCACCGTGTATGTGACCGGCTCGCGCGATAAAGTGGTATTGGAGACGAGAGCTACTGCGGATAAGAAAGCGCCGGCTCCCGCGCTGCTGGAACCTGATTCTGTGCAACCGAGAGCGCCGATGTGGCATGAGACGAAGAAGCCGCGTCCCAAGGCATTGACCGGGCGCACGTTCAATATCGAGACGCCGGTCGGCAAGGCTTTCATCACCATCAACGAGAACGGCGGTACGCAGCCCTTCGAAGCCTTCATTAATACGGCCAAGGCAGGTTCTGAGATCGCGGCGGTATCCGAAGCGATCGGCAGGTTGATCTCTTATATTCTGCGCATGGCCTCGCCTGTAGCACCCATGGACCGGCTGCGTGAAATCGTCGTTCAACTGATCGGCATTGGCGGCGGGCGCTCGCTTGGATTCGGCATCAACCGTGTGCGTTCACTGCCCGATGGCATCGGCCAGGTACTAGAGACGTATCTGCGCGATAAAGATGGCGTGGGTATAGATGAAGAAGTGATGGCTGCGGCGAGCGCCAAGAGCCGCGCCAAACATGAAACACCCGCCTCCACCACCATCAAGATCGGTGACATCTGCCCCGAGTGCGGTGAAGCCGCCGTCGTCAATGAAGAAGGCTGCCGCAAGTGCTATGCTTGTGGTTACAGTGAATGCTAAAGTAATCGTAGGGGCGGGGTCCTCCCGCCCATGACAATGAAAATTGTAATTGCCAAACGGGCGGGGATACCCCGCCCCTACATAACACAATGAAAAAGCACTACCCCTGGCTTTGGTTCGATGCGGATGGCACGTTGTTCGATTACAACCGCGCCGAGACCACCGCGCTGCTGAAAGCGTTCCATGAGCAGGGGCTGCACTATCAGGATAAATACCTGCCGAGGTACCAGCGGATCAATGACAAACTGTGGCAGGCGCTCCAACGAGGCGAGATCACGCAGGACGCGCTAAGAACGCGTCGCTTCGAGTTATTTCTCGAAGCCATCGATTTAAAGGGGTCACCCGAGCAGCTCAGTATTTCGTACGTGGAACAACTCGGCCAGTGTGCGGACCTGATCGACGGCGCACTTGAAGTTTTACAAGCCCTGCACAAGACCTGCAAGATCGCCATCGTCACCAACGGGCTGACCGCCGTACAACGCAGCCGCTTCGCACGTTCCTCCATCAAAGACTACATCGCAGAATTGATCATCTCTGAAGAGATCGGCGTCGCCAAACCGCACGCGGACTTTTTCACCACAGCTGCCGCGCGGACCGGGAATCCGCCGAAAAGTGATGTGCTGATCATTGGAGACAGCTTATCTTCCGATATCAAAGGCGGTGCGGACTACGGCATCGACACTTGTTGGTTCAACCCCGCCGCCCTCCCGCCGAAGGTCCCTCGCGAAGCATCTCGTAGAGGCGAAGGGGGCGAGCCGGCTGACCTGAATATCACCTATGAGATCAAGGACTTGCGTGAATTGTTGGAGATCGTTGAATAGTATGTCTTTGCGAGGAACGAAGTGACGAAGCAATCCCCATTTTCAAGGAGATTGCTTCGTCGGGAAGAGCACCCTCCTCGCAACGACATGAATTTGGGTTAGGCTTATCATGCTATAGTTTGTCCACGATTGTAGAAATATTCGGAGTTCAAATGATAACAATTAGTATTCGTGAATTGAAACAGCAAGCCAGCGAACTGGTTCGCTTGGTTCGTGAAACAGGGAGTGAAGTGCAGGTCACGTATCACGGGGAGGTTGTCGCGTTACTCATTCCCGTGAGACCCTCGAAGAAAGATGATGCAAATGCCTGGGCAAAACTGGATCATCTTGCCGCAGAGATAGGCGCTCGGTGGCCGAAGGGAGTCTCGGCTGCACAAGCGCTCTCAGAGATACGGAGTGACTGATCATGCAAAGCCAGGCTCGTGCTCGGCGTCTTCGCGCTGACATTGGATTAGATGCAGCTCTTTGGACTTTGGTCAGTGCACGCTTCATGGCTACGTCGCTCCCTTCCCCTCGGGGAAGGGCTGGGGATGGGTCCGCACGAAGAAGTCAGATAGGCAAGTGTCTGGAGAATGCTTGAATTGAGAGATACTAAAGACAATTTCTTCCAGCTTGCATCCCGATTGCTAAGCGTTTTAAAGGAATATAATAGGCGAAACCTGTATTATGTTAATTCCCATTATTAATAAAATTGAAGACTTCAATCTTGTAGATTTCTTAAAGATAGTAGGGGCTCTACAGTTGCATGCGTCAAATATACATCATGCGACTCGTATTGAAGCCTTAGCGCATGCCTTGTGTTGTTTTCAATACGATGCTCAAAAACCAAATATCTCTAACCGGCGCTTGCTCAAAATTCTTAACGAGGAACCCTTAGGAGGAAATAGCGATTTTAGGCTTTATGAAGACCCCTGCAATAATCTTTTTACAGAAGCGCTAACATTTTTTAATGGTAGTTACTTAGTCTTTCCCGGCATATTGGAAGCGCCAACTTATATTTTGAAGAATCTTAACGACGCCGTCTTTTTCAGTTCAAAATTTAAAGGCAAGAATGATTTTATAAACGAAATTGTGTCAGTAAATATCGCAATATTAAGCATTAGCAATGAAATTGCTAGACGCGTTGGCCTAAAAAGATATGAGCATCTTCCAGCTTGGACGCAGGATATCGAGATACCTAAGGACATGGTTGGAAAAAAGAACGCTGTTGTATTCAATAAAGAGCAAGTGGAAAACATTATTCCGTTAAAGTCGTTGCCGGCCTTAGAAAGATTCATTACTCAAGCAGGTAGCTTGAGTAATGAATCTTTCTCGTTTGAAAAAAGCCCTTTGCACGTGAAGCCTATAATTCGCGTTGGCGACTTAATAATTGTAGCTGAGCCATTGATGCTTATAGCAGCATTAAAGCATCAAATATTAGTAATTGCAAATAAACATGGCTTGTTAAGTGAGCTTATCGCTGAGTATCAAACTTCAACCTGTTCGTCCGTTTTTCAGTCAATGGAGTTATTGGATTTTCAGCGCATAAAAATTGATTTACCCTCTTTACCAGATGAATTAAAAATCTCGCAGTCTCTCTGGACTTTAGATTTAGATAAAGTTGCTTGCTCTATAGTCGTGTCTGATGATTTGTTGGATTTCTCCGAGACTGATATGTTTGGTGTTGAAGGGGATAACTCTAAAAAAGCAGACTTGTTGGGAATGCAGCTTGGACTATTAGAAAGTTTTGTTTACAAAAATCTGAAGCATGTCAATGAATTGTTCTTTGTTATTGTTTATTCTTCACTAGGCCGAGCGTCAGCCCTGCAGCTAGTCACATCTTACATTCAAGCAGATCCAGTAATCTTGACTATTGGAGCTTTTGAACTAGAGATTGTCAGTTTTGTCGAGGCTGGCGATAGTATGAAGCTTTATAAGTTTGCCAAAGCGAGAAAGGATTGGAAGAATAACGTTCGTGTTGTGTCGTGGTCCACTCTTGCTGAGTTTGAAATTTATCGAAACCATAAATATAGTTTTTATTTGGGCGATGAGAAAAGGCCCGATCTTATCACTATAGGAACGGAGTTTGGTGGAGAAGTTTATGCAAAAGCACTTAGAGAAATGGATATGCATGCTGTCCCCTATCTTATAAATGGTAGTTATGTGGAGGTGATAAATACTGAAAAACTCCCAGCGGTTCCCATTTATACACCTGTAAGGAATTTACGCGCACGAGATAGAATTGAATTTTTTGTTGAAACTTTACTTCCAGCCTGGGTATGCGCTAATGAGGGAACGCTCGGTAGTGAAAAACTTACCGAATATCACCCAAATTTGGGAATGTTGGTTGATATGGTAGCATACTGGCTCTGGCAATTTCAAGATGATTTAGGCAATTCTTATACTAGCGCAGTGTCGTTTCCTTTTTTGCATATTGAGATTGCTCTAGACCTTGACCAAGATTGGAAGATACCCAATACTGCAGACGGCTTGTTGACTTGTGAAATTGTGGAAGAAAGAATTTTTGCAAAAGTTGGCTCGTCATTTATCAATGTAATAAACGCTCAGGATAATGCTGGCGAACTTCGCTTCATGGGAATAATTTTAGAAGCAATATCTAATTACTTTGAGAGTAAAAAATATCCTCGTGCAGCAAGATACTTGCGGTCACGGATAGCTTCTATTCTAACTGTGCATTCACTTGATCCTCGAAAAAAGAAAGTGCTTGCTGTCCATCCTGGAAATCATCCAGAATTGCAACCGGTTAGAGGTACCGACTATCGTAAAGTTAAAGATTCTGATGTTGGCGTATTGCTAGATGACTTAGGAGCTTTTCTAGCAGACAAACTTCACATACCACCCGGACCAATTCCCGCTGGGGAAGTTAATGATGTTTTGCAAAAGACAGTAAATTTCTATTATCAAGAACTTGTTAAGCTTGTAAATTCTTTATCCCCAATTCATCTATTAGATTTCTTAGTTTCAAACTATGAAGCTATTGTTTATTATAAGGCCACTAGGGCACTAACAATTTCTACGCAATTATCTTGTTATAGTGGCATTGAGGGATTTCACAAGTTATTAAGCGAGCAAATGTCGAATATGAATCAAGCCGCTCGCGCTTGCCGCTTTATTATCGAGTACGTTGTTGCTAAGCCTCCTGCTGGTATTAGGTCCATTAGCTATGATGTGTATGATCGGTTGATGGCGATTGCTGCAGAAATAATGGCCAGAGGGTCGCAAAGCGATATGGTGAAATATGAGTTCTTTGAAGTTCGGTTACAGGTATTAGAGTCTGGACGTTTGGGCGTGAATTATGATGATATTAACCAAGCGCAAATGGGATATTTGGAAAGTGCTACACGAGAACGCATTAAGCATGCAAGGCACTCCTTTTCAGAGTGGTGGAAGGAACGTGGACGCAATCCAGAAAATGCTTTACCCGAACATATCATAGAAGCAAATAATGCGTTTACGGCAGAGTTCGGTCTAAGTTTAAGTGATCTTGCTGAGTTAATTGCCCAAATTGCAGACCATGGTGAATCGCCAAATCAGTTAAATCAGTTAAACAAGCGCGAAAGAAGTGGGTTTTCTAAAGAATTAAGTGAGAAGCTAAATTGGTCATTAGAAAAAACAATCTTATGCTTAGACTTTCTATTATTGAAGCCAAGAAGTGATTTTCTAGCTCCGGAACTGCCGTTTCGGAGTGCTGATGTTTATCCTTGGCGGTTTAGTAGAAGCCTTTCATACATGCGGAAACCTTTAATGGAAGTGCACGAGCAAGGCCTTGTTTTTATATGTTGGGGCGCCAGACAATTGTTTGAATCTTTTGAATATATAATGGCAGCTACGCTGAACGGTCGATTACAGCCTTATTATTATAGTGATCAAATGAAGGCTTGGCAGGGGAAGTTGAGCTTTCAAGACGGTGAAGACTTCGTGACTGACGTTGTGCAAATCGTTTCAAAAATACCAGCACTAATTTTTAAAACAAAAGTCAGGAAAATAGGTTCTAAGAGGATTGCATTGATTGGAAATGAATTGGGTGATATCGATATGCTTTTAATAGCGCCAAAACGTAAAAGGATAATATTGATTGAGTGTAAGAATCTGAGCATTGCAAGAACTCCTTATGAAATGAAGCGCGAGTTGGAGAATTTGTTTCTTGGTACTCAAAATCGTCTCTCTACAGTAGTAAAGCATCGAAGACGACAAGAATGGATCAAAGAAAACCTTAATCTTGTTTTTGAACAATTTGATCTGTCTCCGCGAGGGAGATGGAAAGTAGATGCTTTGCTCTTGGTTAATAATGACCTTATTACAACTTATTTTCATAAATCGCCGATGCCTGTTTTGTCATTGTTGAAGTTTGAAGAAGACTTTTTGCCAACTATCTTATGATGTTCAGAATCGCGAATTCGAATTTAAAAAAAATTCACTCGGCGGGAATGGGAGTCCCTCGCCGAGTGAAGCAGAATGTCGAGATTTGAACTCGGGACCTCACGGACCCGAACCTAATAGTCATTCTCGGCCACTTTTTCACATATAAAAATGGTGGTCAGTTCACTTCTTAATAAACTTCCCTTCCATTCAACTGATGGCGGGTTTTTTTGTTGAAGATCCTGAAGCCATTCAGCGCGCATACATCTTGGTGACAGCGATCAGTCCTGCCGGCTTTCATCACAGGAAGCCTGGCCTCCGCGCTGGGACGATCCGCGCGCACAGGATCCCAGGCCGGCAATGGTTCATGTATTCTGACGCAATGCAGCCCACCGCGCGGAGGCGAAATTGGACGCACTTCTCATCGACTATAAAATTATCTAGTTAAGGTGATACTTAATTTTTTGCTTGATAAATTTCTTGACAAATGCCGGCTGTTTGACATATACTCGACATAACCTAACTTCGCCCTTCTCCCACCCTTCTCCCACCCTATTTCGCCGTCCAGGCAAAAAGCAACCTTTGAAAAAGGTTACGCCTCTAGATGACAAGTAGGGCCAGTGAGAAAACGCCCGACTGAGTTCACCGAAATCGGGGCAGACCTTTATAGAGGTCTGCCCCGATTTTTTTGATTTGTGTTCGATTACGAAAGGAAAAAATATGAGTGGTACAAAAAGGATTTCCCCCAATTTTTCAGTGCGTTTAAGTAATAAAGACTTGTTAGCATTACGAAAGCTATCTTTGTCTTTGAAGCGAACGCAAGCGGACGTTTTTCGGATCTTTATCCGCGAGAGCGGCAAATTTCTGCCTGAACTGCAGAAACTTTCACTCCAGCACCCAGTCCCGCCTGCAGTCCGGCCCTGGAAATCCCTTGAGCAAAACAGCAGGGAGCCTTCCCACGCGTGACCTCTGATGTCCACAACTAAGATCTACGAAGGGATCCTCGACGATCTTGCCCAGGGTGAGCTGGAAAAGCTAGAGAGGGACATCTTTCATGCCATGCGCAGAGTCTATCCAATGTCAAGGAGCCGCGCGGAGTTGCTCAGTGACATTTTTGGATACCTTCCACCGCCTGAGGAAAACCTGAACAATAACCGCCATGATCGAAAGATCCGCGCGGCGATCGCAAGCATGTTTAGCAAGGGGATCCCAATAGTCTCCAGTTCTAGTGACGCGGGATATCGGATCGATGTGGATGAGGAGCACTGGACTGAATTGATCAGGGAGCTTGAGCATCGTCGGGACGCAATGAGCCAGCGGATCGACGCGGCAAGAAGGATACGGTTCACGATCATCGAAAAGGGGCGTGAAGCGATCCCCACCCAGGTGCCGGCCACGCCCAGGCAGTTGAACTTGCCGGAGGTGGTCCCATGACTGGATTAATCAGGGATGAACTCTAGCAGATCTGCGGTGCCGCATTCGAAGAAAACGCACAGAGCTGCAAGTGTAGACAGGGCCACGTATTTGACATCTCCTCGGGCCCAATCAGTGAGTGTGGAGGTCGCGACGCCGGTTAGGTCCCTGACTTCAGAGTAAGTGTATTTTCGTCCGTCCCGCAGCTCTTTTTCAGCCAGAAGGACTTTAAAGCGGAACGTGAACGATCCGCCAGCCTGTTTTTTGCGAATACTTTTAGCAGTTTTCTTGGGCATAAGCGCAACCCTTCCAAGCGCATTATAGCACTGCCGCACACATTGACATATACAGCACATATGCTTACAATAAGCAGATGTGCTTACAAGCTAAAATCAGGTTTTTGGCCCGGAAAAGGACAACCGAATAATTTGAACTCTCGACCGCAACTAAAGCATGCTCAAATCAAAAAGGCTTTGCGTCTTTTGAATATGCTATATAAGCCCGCAGAACTTGCCGAGGAGTTGCAAACCACGGCCGACACGATCGTCAGGACGTGGATTCCAGCCGGCTTGCCAGTCCAGACCGATGCCCGTGGTCACAGATGGATTAATGGCAAGGAGTGCGCCGAATGGGTCACCGCTCAGCGAACGCGGAAGCCGCAACGCAAATATGCCATGAAGGACAATGAAGCCCTCTGCATGGGGTGCAAAAAGGTCATGCCGTTGACAAACCCTGAGATTAAGCAAATAAACCGTCACGCGGAAATGTTGAAGGCTCCCTGCCCGAAATGCAAGAGGATAATTTATCGCATTCGAGGCAATAGGACGTTTATGAAATTTAAAGGACAAAAATGATAAATCGCGATAATTGGAAGGATGTCCAGTCTTTTCTCAGCCACCAACAAAACGTTTTGCAAAACAGCAGCTTTACGATCAGTGGTTACAGAAAGTACTTAAGACATCTTCTTGAATGGGCTGATACTGTCTCCCTGGAGAAGGCCCGGGGAATCGAGCCGACTTTTCCCGTTTATCTGAGAGCGATAATTGCTGAACCTACTGGCCGGCCGCTGATGCCGGCCACCTTTGCAAAATGCCTGCAGCAGGTCCGTATTTTTTTCACGTTCGCTCGGCATGCATGGCCGTCTCGTTATAAATCAATTTCAGAGTCATGGATTGCCACACTGCAACCTAGCCGAGAGCGCGGCGTGCAAAGCAGGCTGAAACAACATGCCCATTATTCAATCGAGGATGTTCAAAAAATAGCGAGTTTTTACCCTACAGCCGAAACCCTGCGAGAGAAGCGTGAAATTGCGGCCGCTTGCTTTTTGTTTTTGTCCGCCGCGCGTGCAGATGCATTTTTCTCTTTTCCAATTTCCTGCATTGATCTCTCCGCAATGACCGTGATGCAGTTGCCCGAGAAGGGCGTCAGAACAAAAAACCATAAGGCGGCGATCACCCACTTACTGAACTGTAAAGAGCTCTTGGATGTCGTTACAGACTGGGACCAGCTCGTACGAACGAACCTCGACGTTAATGACTTATGGTTTCCGGTGTTAAACCGTGCCGGTGACCAGTTTGAGAGGGGGAAAAAGGGACATAGGAATCGCGTCTCAAATTTCGCGCAAAACCTGAAAGTTCTGTGCAAGCTTGCCGGGGTAACTTATCTATCGCCTCACAAACTGCGGCACGGCCACGCGGTCTATGCCCTGAAAGGTGTTGAGGACATGGCCGGCCTGAAGGCGGTTAGTCAGAACCTGATGCATGAAAGCGTTACCATTACGGACGCGGTTTACGGCGGGTTGTCGGTCGAGGACATTTCCGAGGTTTATTCGAAGATTGGAGGCCCCAAAAACGAAAAGCAGTCCAGCACGCAATTAGATCCTAAGGCAATGCAGGAACTTTTCTCGAACCCAGCCTTCCTTGCTTTTATGGAAGCCATGAAGGAAAAAAAATAATCACAAGGAGAAAAAATGGAAAATCGATTTATGGAAGTTGCAAAGGAATTTGAAGGAACGATCACACCAGGGGAATTATATGATGTTCTCCAGAGCTTTAAGACTTTGAAAGATGCATCTGAGCATGGCAAGGTAATCGTGAGTTTCTCCGATGCCGGCATTTGCGGTATTGATCTTGCGATACAAAGGAAGCCAGCGCCACGCGCGCAAGCTCAACCTAAATTGGTGAAATTTCCAACCATCCCAATAGCTTTGTTAGAGGACTTTTACCGCATTCAACAGGCGCTTTGGCGCGTGTATGAAGCCGGCAGTGTGACCCTATAGGGTGAGTCTTTCAGCGCTCCCAGGAGAACTATCATGTTGACCATCCACTCTCAAGTTTGCACCAAGTGTCCAGGCGAAAAACCCTTGTCCATGTTTCACCGCCGCGCGGCCGGCTATCAGCGTATCTGCAAGGCCTGCCGTTCCTCACAGTCCAAAAGTGATTATGGTTCGCGCGGTCGCGCGAGAGTAACAAAGGCGATCAGGCAGGTTAACCGGGCCGGCCTTCCCGAGATGAGCGAACGTATCAGCGCGCTGGCCCCGAAGATTCGCAAAATTGCATTAAGGTTTGCAAACGATAAACATGAGGTCGAAGATCTTTTTCAAATTATGGTTGAGGCCATTTTGAAAAGGTGCGAGCCGGAACATAACGACGGCTTTATTCTCATGTGCGCCAGGTGGGCCGGCCAAGGTGCCTTGCGGAGCAATTTGACCTACAACTTTCATGTCGAAACGATCGCACAGGATGATGAGGCCGAAGGTGCAGAACTCGCCGTCGCGCGCTCGGTCGAGGAAGAAGTTATCCAGGCGGAGTTATCCACTGAACTTCGAACCATCATTGCACAATTGCCGCGGGAATATCAGGAGGTTGTGAAACTTTTGTCGATAGGGCTGAGCCAGCGCGAAATCTCCCGAAAATTTGAGATCTCCGAACAGGCCATTAGCGAAAAAATGGGACGCATCAGGAAGCTGCTTGTTGGTGCCGGCCTGCCTATTTGATAGTAGACGTGAACTTTTGAACCACTCAGAGACTCGCTGTCGCTGAGAACATATCGAAGCCTAAAAGGAATCGAACCATGACTAAATCACTTCAGGAAGCCCAGAAGAACTATGACAAAATCTGTGAGGATAATGCGCGTCGACGTAATGAGATTCGTGCAAAAATCGACAAGTGTATCAAGCAGAACATCAGCCACGACGATCTTAAGAACGAGCTCTCACAGGCCTGGGTGATCGCTGAAAACAGCGAGAAGATTGCCAAGAGAAACCTCGATGCGGCAGTCGAGACCGACAAGAAGCATCAGGCTGATAAGATGGCCAAGATGCAGGCTCGGTCTGCAGAAGCAGATCAAAAGTACAAGGCCCGCGCTCTGAACCAGTACGTTGAACAGGGCGGCAAACCCGAAGAGTTCGAAAAAGCCTGGCCGGCGCTGCGTGAAAAGTTGATCGAAACGGCTGTGGTTCAAGGTGCAGCTGGCGAGGAAAAAAGGGGCCCTATTATCCGAGGGCTCTAAACAACATGATCAGGTACCGCCGGCTTAGTGAAGGCCGGCGGTACCTGCAGGAAAATATCACGTGACAGACTCCGAAGCAAACCCTGAAGATGAAACACTGCATAGCGTGGATGATGAAAATAACCTCCTCGCAAATTCCACAATGTTGCCGAACATTTTGGATGATATGGATCTCTCTCCCTATGCCTTTCGCTTATATGTTCGCTTTAAGCGCCGAGTTAATCAAAATAGAGATGGAAGTACAAAAGGCAGTGCCTACGATAGTACAAAGAATCTCGCTATAACCTGCAAGATGTCGATGGGACAGGTCACGAAGGCCAAACGGGAATTGGTAGCTGCCGGCCTCATACGAATAGTGAAAGTACAGGGCAAACATGGGGAGTGGGCAAAGGATCACGTTACGATCGTAGACATCTGGACTGCCAATAAGTCTTTTTACGCAAACTCGGGATACGGGATTTGGGTCAAAGATGATGTGAACGGAGATAAACGCGGTTCAGAGGCGCGCGCCTGGATAAAAAGCCACCCAGAATTAAGAACCCAACTTCCTAACTTCATCCGGGAAACACAAAAGCAAAAGAGCCAAAACTAACACCCATTCACCTAGTGAATGGGTGCGTTCACCTAGTGAATGGGTGCGTTCACCTAGTGAATGGGTGCGTTCACCTACAGTTCCCGGAGCGTTCACCAAGCGAGATTAAAGAAAAACCCTTTAAGAAAAACCTTTTAAGAATTTGGGCAGGCTTGCGTTTTTTGCAAGCCTGCCCGGTCTCACTAAAGTTCCTCGAACCTTACCTGGCGCGCGGTGATCATGACGGCCTGTTCTATTGCGTCCACCGCGCGCCAGTGAGCCAGGCTGCATGGGTTCGGGGCAGGTGCTGCGCGGTGGTTTAGGTCAGGGTATAAAATTATCTAGTTAAGAAAATACTTTTACGGCCTGCTGCCGCGCGGTTACCCAACAAACCACAGAGGGCACGGTCTGGGCAGTTTTCGCCCTTTTGCCAGCGCTCTGCGCGCGCTGGGCGGCTTTCTAGATCGAGCCGGCCAGGCGGCTAGGCGATCATGCTCAAGATCTACGCGCGCTGGGTCAAAAAGGTTTTGGGGGTTGAAACGAGCTGGCAGGCGTGGTGCCCGTTCGGTCATTGTATAATTGACCTATGGATGAGACTGCGGAAAAGTTCGTGAAGGGTTGTTTGGCTATTTTTTTAAACTGGCTGATTGCTTCTGCGATCTATATTTTCTTCGGTCTTATCATTTTTGCCTTCTTCTACATGGGCACTTTTATACAGTCACTTTTTTAGCTTAAGCAATATCTGGAATTGGTGCGTAGTATTCAGTTCGTTGATTTGAGTAGAGGTGTGCCGAGGCCTGAACTGCCCGTGCCGGCACACCTCTATATTCTTAATTTCGAGTGGCAAAAAGTGAAAGCTGCTCAGGTATCTGAACACGCGCGGCGTTTTCCTTTTGAAAGGGCCAGCAGGCGTTACACAGATCGACGGCCTTGATGTTCTCGACGGTGGCGTGTTCGACTTGGTACATTCCAGAAATCAACTCCCCACAAAGCATTTTTCTTTCTCCACCCTCTTTGACAAAATGCCATTTACCAGGCTTGCGGGGCGAAAAGTTCGCGCTCGCGCGCCTGGTAACCTTTGTATTGGAATTGGGAGGGATCAAACGCAAAACCATAGTGCCTTGCCAGAAGGGGAAATTTACGCGCGGTGGCGCGGATTCTTGGGCCGGCCAGGACCGGGGATCTTCCTAAGGGCTTCGAGATCCTTGTCAGTCAGGACATAAATAGGCCCCATCTTCCTGCCGAGTCCGTGCGTCCGAACCAACATGCGCACAGTAACCGCCGCCTTTCCGGTCAAAACGGCAGCCTCATTGATCGTGTAGAGCTTCTCAGTCATCGGACTTATTCAGCCGGTCCAGGATCGAACGCAAAAAATCGCTGGTCATATCGGCGAATGCAT
>CAZJYB010000095.1:0-16029 GCA_964549865.1 uncultured Anaerolineaceae bacterium | reverse complement strand
GCTGCGCTACGCCCACTCGCTTCGCTCGGGATGCTACGCGAGGGACTTCGTGCGTAAAGTGAGTGATTAAATATAGGCGAGAAATACCTGGTTGCCCCCGGCTTCTTTTGCTCGCGCCATCGCCTGCCGTGATTGCTCGATCAAGGGCTCCATCTCGGTGGACGCGCTGATTCGGGAAACGGATGCGATTCCCGCGTTGATCTTTAAATTAAGCGGCGTTTCGTTCTGGACCTCGATATGGGTGCCGCGCACCCCGGCAATGATCCGCTCTGCGATCTTTTCCGCATCCACGCCGATCACACCACTGACCATGATGATGAACTCATTTTCCATCCAGCGGCTGATGTGATCGTAGGGACGGCTCTTCTCGCGAATGGTCTGCGCTACAACACCAAGGATGTCATCCGCCACTTCAGCCCCATACACATCGTTGATACTTTTGAAATTATCCACGTCCAATGCGATCAAGCTGAGCGGCGCGGAGGCACGGCGCACCCGTTCCAGCTCGCCTGCAGATTGTCGCAGAAAGGCCGCACGGTTCATAAAGCCTGTAAGAGGATCGAATACGGCCTGTGATTCAAGCTGGTTGCGCGCGGTGGCGAGGTTGCTGGCGAGCAAAATAATGCGTTCTCCCATCGCCACGCGGTTCTTGAGTTCCTGCGCCTTATAAGGCTTGTGCAGCACATCGTCGACCTGCAAAGGTGTCAGGTCATCGTCCATGGTCTGGGATGTGGCGAGCAGGATATAAACGGGGGTGGGCAGCCTGGCGGCGCGCACACGCGGAATGAATTGGGCCTGTTTGATATCGCTTGTATCCCAGTTTGCAAACAGGAAGCGCACCTCGCCCGTTTGAACCGGTCCCCATGCCTGTTCACTGGATGTAATGGGAATCAATGTATATCGATTCCCGTCCAACACCTGTTGAATCAGCGCGATTTCCCTGGGGTCGTTTTCAAGGACGAGTATTTTCATCGATATACCTGTGGGACAATTATAGCAGGATGTATACAACAAATTCACCGAATTTTGCCCGTGAATTTCTTTTAACGTGGATGTGTTTGCCTCACGTTGACAAATGCCTTCTGCCATAGTAACATTTGCCCCGCTCACCACCAAAAGCCGAGGTAGCTCAGTGGCAGAGCAGGGGACTCATAAGCCCTTGGTCGAGAGTTCAAATCTCTCCCTCGGCACTATCAATCCCCACCAGCGCTTCAATCTTGACTTACGTTGAAGCCCGGGACAGGGATGATCTCCCACCTAAGCCAGCATTTTGCTGGCTTATTTGTTTTCTCTTTCATATCAGTCAACCACAATCAACCACGACAGAAAGGAGCGCAGGCAATATGGTACATAAAGCTTTGTTGCAAAGGAAACAGAACGCTGTGCAAACGATCGAACAGGCGGTGGTAGATATATTGATGCTTATGCTGCTTTTTCTGCATCAACAATAGCCTGGTCGCTTGACCAAAAGTAATTTCTTTCCCCAACCACTTCAACAAGACCGCCGCGCTTCATCATATTGTAGACGTTATGATGAACTCCTGAGAACATAAGCCTGCCACCTTGTTTGTGGAGTCGTTCATACAGGCGGTGGATTGCTTCGATACCAGATGTATCAATCAGTGACACGCCCCGCATGGACAGTATCAAGATATTTGTATCCTTTAAGTTCTGGAATGTCTCATTGAATTGACCAGTAGCTGCAAAGAAAAGCGGACCCATAAGGAAAGCCACTTTTATGTGCTGGTATTTGCCTGTGGGTTGGATTCCCTTTTGCTTGAGACGGTCGGTATCGACTTCATGTATTTCGATATCAATGCTGGCGATTTTATTTAAGAAGACTGCACCCGTCAGGAAGGAACCTATCAAAATTGCCTGCGTCAAATCAAGGACAATGGTGGCAAGCATGGTTACTGTGAAAGCGATTATCTCGGTCTTGAAGCGTTTGCCAAAGATAAGCTTGATGGCATCCCATTCGTTCATACGGACGGCAGTCACCATCAACACACCCGCCAACGCCGCCAAAGGGATTCGTCCCATGAATGGTGCGAGCATGAACATGGACAGCAATAATCCAATTGCGTGAACAATGCTCACGAGGCGCGTCTGTCCGCCTGATTTGATTCCCACGCTGGAGCGTGCAATTGCCGCCGTGGCAGGAACTCCGCCGAAGAAGGGGATAAGTATGTTGCCAATACCCTGTGCGATCAATTCTTGATTGGCTTGCAGCCGGATGCCCGTCATATTGGAACCAACAGCACCACACAACAAGGATTCGACTGCACCAAGTGCGGTGATCGTCAAGATGGGAGCGATAAAATCGGGGAGATTTACCCAGGGAATGTTCGCAAAGCTCAGGCGATCATTGAGAAGAAGCGTTTGCGGGATGGTCCCGATCATTTTGGCAGACCAACCCAAAGCCCAATTGAGAAGCGTGGCAAGGATGATACCGACAAGCGAAGCGGGGAAGTAGGTTGCCCACTTTTTCGGCATGAACAGCATGGTTGCAATCACTACAAGACCGAGGATTAAAGACTGAAGACTGGGTGTGAATCCGCCTTGGAGATATCCAAGCAGTTTTTGAGCGGCGGTTTCGGTTGCAGCAGTTTTGACGCCAAGGAAGTTATCAATTTGACCGATGAATATAATGAGCGCAATTCCCGACGTGAAGCCACTGATGACAGGCGCTGGGATGAAGGCGATGAAGCGACCAAGTCGCAGAAGACCAATGATGAGCAGGATCACACCCGAGAACAAACCTGCAATCCAGATACCTTCGAGACCATAACGTTGGGCAAGTACAATGAGGACGGCAGACATCGCACCTGTAGGTCCGCTAATTTGGAATGGCGCACCAGTGAAAACGCCCATGACAAGGCCCGCAAGAATAGCGGTGACCAACCCGGCTGCCGCAGATGTACCCGACGCGACCCCGAATGCCAGTGCAAGTGGAAGTGCAACCGCCGCAACTGTAAGACCAGCAAGCAGATCTTGTTGAAACTTTGCAAGTGAATAGTCCGAGAACTCGTCCTTATAGAGACGAGCCAATGAACGACGTGACATATTTTGTTTTCTCCGAAATAGAAAGTTCACAAAGGCTCGGTGCTCCCCCAAGGCGTCCTTTGTGTCAATGGTTGGATTCTATGCGGTATTCGTTTTCTTGTAAAGAGACGATGTTTGCATATCTTAATACCAGGGGGCCTGCCGCTCGAAATGACACGCATTATGTAAACCTTGCCTCCAGTGACGTGAAGGATAAGCTCCGGCGCTTCAGTCCCATGGATAAATTGAATTTCAGGGGGCAATACGCGCAGACGTCCAAGACAACGCCCGGGCTGAGGACGAAAGATAGTTCACTGCGGCCAGGTTCATCGTACGTTTACCGAAAGAAAATAGAGTAGGACACCGCCTAGAAGCCGTCAATTTAGCATTTGAACAAAATGGCGTAACAGCATTAGTTATCTGAGGGGCACTATCCACTCGTCTAGGTAAATACTCCCCCAGAGTTGGATATCAATAAACTTCTCTTGTCGTAGACTGGATGGGAGGTTCTGACGATTCGTATTCTTTTCACTGATTCTGATTCCTCAACGCGAAAAGAATTCCTCTACTTGGTGAAACGCAAACTGGAATCGAGCGCAATTAAGGAGAAAGGCTTATGCCACAAAATACCGTTCGCACCTGGATGACCCCAGCCCCAATTACGATCAGCCCTGAAGAAACTGTAACGGCAGCTTATGAAAAGATGAAGGTACATCACATTCGCCGGTTGCCGGTTATGGATGGGGAAAAATTGGTGGGCGTGATCACGATCAATGATGTACGAAGCCTTGCTCCGATAGGTTCAGAAGCGATTGTGGAATTCAACGATTCAATTGCTGGCAAGAAAGTTGCAGATGCCATGGCATCTCATCCTATTACGATCACTCAGGAAGAAAGCCTGGGTGAGGCTGCCCGGCTTCTGATGAAACATAAGATTAGCGGGTTGCCCGTTGTCGAGAAAGGTGCGCTTATCGGAGTGATCAGCGAAGCAGACATTTTCCGGCTGATGATCGCGGAGAGTTGGTATCCGAAAACCATGACCGGACCCAACCCAGACGGGGATGAGACCGTAACTCTGGCAAACGAGAAAATCATTCACATCCGCCCCATCCGTCCCGATGACGCGAAGCGCCTGCAAGCTTCGCTCGTGCAAATGTCTCCGGAAACGATATATGATCGCTTCATGGGATTCAAGAAGGTATTGTCCGACAAGGAAGCACGTTATCTCACCAGCCTGGACTATGACAATCATATGGCTTTGGTGGCCATCACTCAGGATAAAGGCGAGGAAAACATTGTCGGGGTTGCCCGATATCACGTATTGGACGGTGAGGCGGGCGCAGCAGAATTTGCCATCGTGATCAGTGATTCACATCAGCGCCAGAGACTGGGTACCCACCTGATGAAACGATTGATGGAGTATGCACAAGCTCATGGCATTGATATCTTTATGGGGTTCGCTCATGAAGGCAATGTGAGGCTGCTTCGATTCGTACAACGCAGTGGGCTGCCAATTGAACGCAAATTCAAAAATGGGATATGGGAGCTTCGTGTCAATTTGCAAGGCGCTCCCTTTTTTGAGGTGAATTTACATAATACAGGAACAATAGAATGAATTGGACATATGCCTATCAATCACAGATCGTGACGCCGCAGCAGGCAGTGGCCATCATTAAATCAGGCGACCGCATTTTCCTCAGCGGAAACGCCTCTGTCCCGCGAAAGGTCCTTTCCGCATTGGTGGAATTCGCTCCCACTCTCCGTGACGTGGAGATCTGCCAGGCGTTAAGCATTGGCTCCGCTGATTACGTGGACCCTAAGCTGGCTAAACATCTGCGTGTAAATTCAATGTTCATCAGTGAAAATGTTCGCAAAGCAGTTCAGGAGGGCCGTGCGGATTTCACCCCTGTCCTGCTCTCCGAATTTCCTCTGTTGTTCAAAAATGGATTCCTGCCCCTGGACGTGGCCCTGATTCACGTCTCGCCGCCGGATGAGCATGGTTATTGCAGCTTTGGCGTGGAAGTGGGCCCCACGAAGTCCGCGGCAGAATCAGCAAAGTTCATCATTGCCGAGGTCAATCTGCAGATGCCGCGCACGCTTGGCGATTCATTTATACACGTAAGCAAATTGAACCATATCGTTCCAGTCGATTATTCCCTCCCGGAAGTCCATATGTCAGAGGCAGGCAGATCAGAGGTCACCGAGAAAATCGCAAGTTATATCGCGGAACTTATTCCAGACAGTGCAACCATGCAAATGGGCATTGGCGCGATCCCCGATGCAGTCTTGAAATACCTGTATCAAAAAAGGGACCTCGGCATTCACAGTGAACTATTTTCAGATGGCGTGATCGCGCTTGTGGAAGCCGGTGTCGTGACAAACGCGCGGAAAACTCTGCATCCCGGAAAGATCATCGCAGGGTTTATCATCGGAACCCAGGGGCTTTACGACTGGGTCGATAACAACCCGCTGATCGAATTGCACCCCACCGAATATGTCAACGATCCGTTCGTGATCGCTCAGAACGAGCACATGGTCGCGATCAATTCCGCGATCGAAGTGGATCTCACCGGGCAGGTATGCGCCGACAGCATTGGCTCGAAACTTTACAGCGGTGTAGGAGGCCAACTCGATTTTATCTATGGAGCATCCCGATCCAAGGGTGGTGTGCCGATCATTGCCTTGCCCAGCACCATAACGTTGAGGGATGGAACAGTAGTCTCCCGAATAGCTGCAATGCTCAAGCAGGGTGCTGGAGTTGTAACCAGTCGCAATCATGTGCGCTATGTTGTCACTGAATACGGTGTAGCCGATCTGTATGGCAAATCCATCCGACAGCGTTCCCAACAACTTATCAGCATTGCCCATCCTGATTTCCGGGCAGATCTGGAAAAGCAGGCAAAGGTATTACATTATCTGTAACGCTGGATGTTGAATAAAAACGGCGTACTGCACATGAAGGCGCCCGGACACGCTATCCACTTGGCTAGGTAAAAACTCATCCATAGGAGGGTATCGATAGACCTTGCTTGTCATAAACTATAGGCAAGGTCTTTATGTTTCGTATGCTGACCTTGATTGTTAGGTATAAGGATTCATACAATGTACATAATGATCCTTCAGGAAAAATTCCAATTATTTAGCCGCCGGGCTTTTCAGTCTGGCAAGGAGTAAACATGGAACTAATTTCATATCTTTGGCAATACATCGTTGAAGTGTTCGGGCTCTTCATCGCATATGTATTCGCTGCCATTTTCATCTTCCTGGTGCTTCGTCAGTTTCATTCCAGGAAGATCACGGCTGCCCTGGTCGCAATTTTCATCGGCGTTTCGATTGCGTTTTACGTACCTCACGGTATGCCGGACGAGCTGGCATATCCGCTCTCTCTAAATTCATTTGGGCCTGGGGAAAGGCCGGACCTGCCTCTAAAAAATGTGCTGAATTTCTTTCAGCATTTCAACGATTTCGAACGCATCGACAACATTGCGCGCGACCCCAATGAGGTGCCCAAAACTGTCACCTATGCTGAGGATGGTGTGGTTGAGATCAGCCTGACTACAAAGGAAGTAATTGCTGAAATGGCGGATGGCACCACGATTAACTATTGGGTCTTTGATGATGCGGTCCCTGGTCCGTTTTTACGTGTCAGGGAGGGAGATACCGTTCGTTTGACGATCCACAACGACGAGACGAGTCTACACCCCCATAATGTTGATTTCCATGCGGTCACAGGTCCGGGCGGCGGTGCCGCGGCTACCATTGTGGCCCCCGGTGAGAGCAAGGTTCTTACGTTCAAGGCCTTGAATGCCGGATTGTTCATTTACCATTGTGCCTTTGGCAACCCAGGTCTGCACATGACACATGGAATGTATGGGTTGATCCTCGTAGAGCCGGAAGGCGGGCTTCCCCCTGTAGATAAGGAATTTTATATCGTGCAAGGTGAATTCTACAGTGAAGGTGGCCTGGGTCGGGAAGGGCTCCAGCTTTTCGACACACAAGCCTATCTTGACGGCAGACCACAATATGTGGTCTTCAACGGAAAGACAGGTGCACTCATGGGTAACATGACTGCAAATGTCGGTGACACGGTCAGGATGTATGTGGGCAACGGCGGCGTGAACCTTGTTTCCAGTTTCCATGTGATCGGGGAGATATTTGACCGTGTCTATCGCGAAGGGGATCTGGTGACTCCTCCGGCGCAAAACCTGCAAACCACCCTGGTCCCGGCAGGTGGTGCCGTAATGGTTGAATTCAAATTGGAATATCCCGGAAATTACGTTCTCGTCGATCACGCACTCGCAAGGGTCGACCGTGGAGCGTGGGGTATGCTTCACGTGGAAGGAGAAGCAGATCCATCCATTTATGACGGTGAGATACAAACCGGCGGTGGTCATTAGATCGCAGTAAACCTCCGTTCCGCCAACCTGTTATCCAACAGGTTGGCGGAACAAAGGCAAATTTTAGATGTCATTATCCACCAGCTCTTACGCGCATTTTCTCGAAACTCTTCCTGATGCTGTTCTGCTTGTCGACAGCTCTGGAAAAATCGCCCGGGCAAACTCACAGGTCAGTGCCTTGTTTGGCTATGAACCAGATGAGCTGCGAGGACAATCGGTTGAGATCCTGGTACCGGACTTAAAAAGAGAGACACATGCCGGCCATGTCGCAGACTTTCTTGCCAACCCCAAACGCCGGCTGATGGGAATGGTAATGAAATTATCCGGCAGACGCAAGGATGTTAGTGAATGTCCTGTTGATATCATGCTGAGTCCCATGGAGATGGACGGAACCCGGTTTGTTCTGTGCGCCATTCGCGACATAACTCAAATCAAGCAGATGCAGGAGGCCTTGAATAAGGCATATGAATACGAAAAGGAACTGGCCAGGGTCGACCCGTTAACAGGGGCGGCCAATCAGCGATCCTTCTATGAAATGGCCCGGCGCGAAATCGAGCGTTCTCGCAGATACAAATATCCCTTTACCATTGGCTACTTTGATCTCGATGACTTCAAGGCAATTAATGATCGACAGGGCCATAAGGTCGGCAACGATATTCTAAATTCAGTGGTCAAATACGCCACTGGTCGTTTACGGAAAACAGATCTCTTTGCACGATTGGGCGGCGATGAGTTTGCATTCCTGCTTGTGGAGACAGGCCCGGAATTGGCGCAGACGATCATATCAAGATTTCAACAAGACGCATTCTTTCGAATTCAAGAAGACAATAGTCTCGTGACATTCTCCATTGGTGTGTTGACGTGCATGGATGCGTCGCTTACATTGGAAGAGATATTGGAGATGGTTGATGATTTGATGTATTCAGTAAAGCGAGATGGCAAAGCTGGTATCAAATACGCAGTTTATGGAGAAAATAAACCATGAACGAAAAGCATATGGATGCACTCCTGCCTGCAGAGATGGCTCTACGGGCGGAGCAAATCGGAGTCCGTAAAGCGGAGATGCCACCATTAGCCATGTTCACCCTCGCAGTCCTGGCCGGAGCATTCATTTCATTGGGCGCCATCTTTGCAACCACTGTATCTGCAGGAAGCATGACGGTCGCATTGTCAGACGGATCAGTGGTCTCCTCCGCAACTCTGCCTTATGGAGTGACCCGCCTGCTTGCCGGCCTGGTCTTTTGCCTTGGGCTGATCCTGGTGGTCGTTGGCGGAGCGGAACTGTTTACAGGTAACAATCTCATTGTCATGGCTTGGGCCAGCGGCAAGGTGACTGGCCGCGCCATCCTGCGCAATTGGGTGATCGTTTACTTGGGAAACTTCCTTGGGTCAATTGCCACAGCGATCATGATGTTCTTTACTAGGCAGCATACCTTTGGCTCAGACGTCGTGGGCGTCACAGCACTCCGGATCGCGGTCGCCAAGCTGGACTATACATTTCTTCAGGCCGTGGCTCTTGGCGTTTTGTGTAATGCACTGGTCTGCATGGCAATCTGGCTGACATTCAGCGCCCGAAGTACACTGGATAAAATTGTAGCGATCATATTTCCCATCAGCGCATTTGTGGCTGCAGGGTTTGAACATAGCATTGCCAATATGTACTTTATTCCATACGCATTATTAATCAAGAATTTTGATCCCGATTTTATTTCGAGAGCAGCTGGCAAAGTTCCGCATCTGGAGATCCTGACCTGGAGATCGTTCTTCATTGACAATTTGATACCGGTCACCATCGGTAACATTATTGGCGGGGCAGTCCTTGTAGCTGCGGTCTATTGGTCTATTTACCTGCGCGGCAGGGAATCATAATCAAGAGTTTAAAGCAGCCGTTTCTTTACGCACATATGCCTGGTTTGCCTATTCGGAAGCCAGCACCCCCTATTCGCTTGCTCAATTCAGGCATGTTATCTATAATTCTCTCAATGAGCGCACAACAAGACAATGATATAGGCGCGGTTTCCTACCTGACAACCATCATCGACTCAGTCCCAACCGCAGTGGTGGTGGTGGATAAAGCTGGGAAGATCGTGCTCGTCAACACCCAGACCGAACGGCTTTTTGGATACACCCGCAATGAATTGCTCGGTGCCCAGATCGACATGCTGGTGCCAGAGCGATTCCGCGGCAGCCATCCAGGCCATCGCGCGGGATTCGTCCACAATCCAAACGCGCGGCCCATGGGGGCCGGCCGGGACCTGTACGCGTTGCGCAAAGACGGCAGTCAGTTTCCCGTCGAGATCGGCTTGAATCCGATCAACACAGAGGATGGATTATTCGTCGTCAGCGCGATTGTGGATATCACCGAGCGAAAACGGCATACTATAGAGCTGCAGGAAGTGGTGACAGCAGAACGCAACCGCCTGGCTCGCGACCTGCATGACGCTGTCACACAGACCCTTTTCTCGACCAGCCTGATCGCGGAGATCCTGCCTGAGCTTTGGGAAGTGGATGTCGATGAGGCGAAGAAGTCCACAGAAGAATTACGCCAGTTGACCCGCGGCGCGCTGGCCGAGATGCGCACCCTGCTGCTCGAACTCCGCCCTGCCACGCTGTTGCAGGTCCGATTGAGTGAGCTGATCAAGCAATTGTGCGAAGCTTTTGTCGGGCGTTCCCGTCTGCCGATCGTGCTGAACATCGAAGGGGATCGTGAACTTCCCCCGGAAGTACAAGTAGCCTTCTATCGAGTCGCGCAGGAAAGCCTGAACAATGTTTTCAAATACGCACGCGCAACACAGGTGGACGTCAGCCTTATGCTCTCGCAGGATTCAGTGCACTTTGCGACGCGCGACAACGGCATCGGCTTTGACATTTCCACCAGCAAGCCCACAAGCCTGGGAATGCGCATCATGCGTGAACGCGCCGAATCAATCGGCGCCGAGCTTCTAATCACCAGCACCCCAGGGTCAGGCACCCATGTTGGAATGACCTGGCAGCAGCCCTCGAACAAGGAGCACGAATGACAATAAACATTCTTCTGGTCGATGATCATGCCGTTGTACGAAGCGGTCTATCCAAATTTCTCCTGGTCAACAAGGACTTGAAACTGGTTGGCGAAGCATCGGATGGAGCCGAGGCCGTCCAGATGGTATCCCTGCACAAGCCGGATGTTGTCCTCATGGACTTGATGATGCCGGGTGTGGATGGCATTACCGCCACACGCGAAATCCATCAAAAGTATCCAAACGTAAAAGTGATAGTGCTTACAAGTTTCCACGATCAGAACATGGTTCAGGGTGCATTACAGGCGGGAGCCATTGGTTATTTGCAAAAGAACGTGACTGCCAAGGAATTGGGTATTGCAATTCGTTCAGCATTTGATGGGAAGATGACTCTGTCCGCTGAGGCTACTCAAATACTTGCCCATTCAGTTGCGCAACCACAGATCCATGGCGAGCAATTGACAGAACGAGAACGCGATGTTCTCAAATCCATGGTGGACGGACTCAATAATCGTGAGATCGCTGATGCGCTTGTTATAAGTCTTGGCACGGTAAAGTTTCACGTCTCAAACATCTTCCAAAAGCTCGGTGTGGATAGCCGCGTGGAGGCTGTAAAGATGGCGATCGAACAAAAACTTGTTTAACAAACCAACAACGCATAAAACACCCTGTCCACCTGGCTAGGTAAATACTCCTCCAGAGGCAGATATCAATGGACCTTGCTTGTCGTACACTACAAGCAAGGTCCTTATGATTCGTATACTTATCGCTGATCCTGATTCCTCAACTCGCAAAGCGCTCAGTTCGCTGCTACAGCGTAAACTGGACTCGAATACTATTGTCGAGGTGGAAAATATTGAGACCCTCATTCGCCAATTGGCAGATATACCGCCAGACCTGCTCGTGCTTGATTGGAGACTCAATGGCTCTCCCGCCCCCGAAATCTGTAGACTGCTTCGAAAGGTGTATCCGCTCTTGAAGATCATCCTGTTGAGCGTGGACGCGAATGACGCAACTACGGCCAAGGAGGCCGGAGCGATTTTTATTCACAAGGGTGCGTCGCCCGATGAACTCATTGCCATTTTGAAGCCACTTCTCTCCCGGAAATCAACAAATCCGGAAAATTTGGATCAGATCCTGAAAGTTGAATAAGGAAGAAAAAGAATCATTCCAGGACCTGAACAAAGTTCAAGGACGATCGTTCCTGGTTCTTCACTGAAGATTTTGCCGGCACTCGAATTGGTCAAGTGGATGGAACGAATGAGCTGGTTTGGAGCTGTGGAATAGCACGATTAGTGAAATGGAGTCTGTTTGCCTGAGCAAAGGAGAAAGGAAAAAATGAAATCTCACCTGCTGTTCCTCATTGTGGATATTCTATTGTTTTTTTGCCTGCAGTTATCTTTGGCTGAAATCCATCTTAACGCAGGCGGTGGGTCGCGCGTTGGGAATTCCTAAATCACGAATTAACCGTAGCCGCAATTAACTGGGCAAAAGAAATAACATAACAGCGGGAGAAATTAATTCATGATAGTGTCGGTCAAAAAAACTGGGGTGGCTAAATAAACGAATCAAGCAGCGCTGAAAATTTCAAAAGGATGTTACAAGTCCATGCAAAATCAACGCCTCGTGACAATGAACTTAGGTCTTAGGCAGTATCTAGTTGCGCGTAGATGGGCACCAGAAGTTGAAACCGGTCGCTTCTATTGGAATGCGACATCGAGGAACATCATTATTGCAAACCCCAACATTGCTCCACCTGTTGCTATATGCGTGTTCCTGTCCAGTTGGGACTCAGGTATCAACTCTTCTACCACTACATAGATCATCGCGCCGGCCGCGAAGGCGAGCGCGTATGGCAAGATCGGCCTTACAAGAATTACTGCAACCGCTCCCAACATCCCTGCCAGGGGCTCGACAATGCCAGATAACTGCCCATACCAGAAACTCTTCAAGCGACTTAAGCCCTCCCTGTGTAATGGGACCGATACGGCAGTCCCTTCCGGAAAGTTTTGAATCCCAATGCCAATGGTTAATGCCAGTGCCCCGGCCAAAGAGGCCGACGGCAGGCCCGCGGCGACTGCCCCAAATGCAATGCCTACAGCCAAACCTTCGGGAATGTTGTGCAGCGTAATGGCAAGCACCAGCAAGATACGTCGCGGCCAATTTGTCTTGATGCCTTCTGCCTCTGCCAGATCAAATCCCAAATGCAAATGAGGCAGGATCTTGTCGATTCCCCAGATAAACGCGCCGCCGAGTAGGAAGCCTACGGTAGCAGGAAGCCAGGCGGGCATCGATAGCGTCCTAGCCATCTCAATAGAGGGTTGCAGTAATGACCAAAAACTGGCAGCGGTCATTACTCCAGCTGCAAAGCCCAGCATGGCGTCCAATACCCTTCGGCTCACGTCCTTGAATACGAAGATAACGCTCGCTCCTAAGGCAGTGACCAGCCAGGTGAAACACGTCGCGAGAAGGGCCTGCGCTACGGGGTTCAGGCCCACGAACCAATTAACTATCATCTCTGCCTCTCCCTAACTTGACTGTATTCGCGCATACTTCATTGGCAACTCTCCCTTGACACATCTTTTTCAGGATCACTAATCGCGTACGAATTTATGATCAAGCGTCCACCCAACCTCTCAACCACAACTTGACAATCCATAGACCTGGAATCTGCAATCAAAATCATTTCCCACATGCTCAAAACTGTGACCGGAGAGGGGATGCATAAAGCAAGTCGCGTTCAGTTGACATTCTCCCATTCCCTGCCTGCAGCTATCTTTGGCTGAAATCCGCCCTGGCTCTGGTGGCAGGTCGCGCGTTCAGATTGAATAAATCACAAATTAAAAGATGATCGAGTTGTGATCGAAAACAAAAGTCAACAGGTCCGCAGTTAGCGGACCTGTTGAAAACAAGGCACCTGCTTGCTACTTGTTCGCTTTTTCCCGCATCCATAATTCAGCAACGCGAGGCAGCAGGAAGTAATCTGCGCCGAGGTAACCTGAAATCCTCCAGGCCACAATCAGCAAAATCGCGAGCACCAGCCAGACGCCGTTCACGCTGGCCGCACCGGCCATGATGAAGTTCCAGTTCATGAAGCCGGCCAGGAAGGCGGTCACGCCCATGAGGAAACCGAGCATCATGGCGATGCCGATCAGCAGTTCGCCAACAGAAACGAGTTTGGCAAACCATACGTAAGACCCGTTATCCAGCAAAGACTGGATGAAACTGCGATACCAGTCAAACGCGATTGGCGGACGGCCCTGCTCGGGAATCTTCACGGCATTCGTCCAAAAGCCTTTCAGGGCCTCGCCAGTCTGCATCCAGGCCGGGTTTTGGAGCTTCGCCAGTCCGGCTTCAAACCATTGCCAGCCAAGCCAGACGCGCACGAACAGCCACAGAATGGAGACGCGTTTGTCCTTGAATAGAATAGAGATGAAGTATGGTGTTTCAATTGGTTGACCCTTGCGGGTGAGGATTGAGGTTGTCATGGTGATATTTCCTTTCTTGAATAAGAGGATGACGAAATTGCTAGGGGATCTGCTGTTTTGATTTCACGAAATGGGTCACCTCCAGAATTCCGGCAGAAAAATCCGAATGAGGACATCTGCGACCAGTCCCAAGACGAAAAAAATTCCGAATGCGCGGTTGTACCAGAAGGCCAGCGGTGCAAAGTACAGCGGCCAGCCGCCCTGTCCTTCAGGGAAATTGAGAGGCCGTTTCTCCGGTTTTGAATGGATGAAAGCTGGCAAAACCTGCCGAAGGCGCGGGATCGCCAGCAGAATGATCAAAATCAACGGAGTGAAATATTTGGTTATTTGCATATGGGTCTTCCTCTCGAAACGCAGGCGCACTTTTCTACACGGTCAGATGATGGAATACTTTCCGCACCTGGTATTATTTTTGAGTGCTGAGCGCCTTGACTAACCAGGCGATTCCCAATCCAATCAGGACCAGTGAGGCGAGTGAGATCAGCCACATGAAGAGCATGCCAAAGCCCATCATCCCGTATCCACCATACATCATGGGCATGTGCCAGCCATATCCGTAACCCATCCTCTCATATCTGCCATAAGGGAGGAAAAATCCCCAGGCAAATGGCACGATAAGCAAGGCGATCAAGGCCAGTGCAAATCCGAGAACCCACTTCCAAGTATTTTTCATGTTATTTCTCCTTTTTTTAATACAACATCTTGATATGCGATATCATGGATCGGCTTTGGTTATCCCGTTACTTGTACGACTCAGTCATGGGGTTTCCTTCCAAAGTTGATCTGATGTCTAAATTATAGACAAGGAGATATTAAAACTCCCCTGCCGTCAGGGGAGTTTTGAACTGGTCAAGTGGACAGGTCTTTTTTGAAGATCGCGGAGTAATTTAAGCCACGGCGCAATCATCAGAAGAACCATCCCAATAAGCCGCCGAGTCGAAAGGCAACGAAATCATACAAAGACACCGCCTTGTCTCATCAGCGGTTAGCCTTTCTTCTGAATTGCACAGGCATGGACTGCAAATACCCGTTTAGCTCTGTCTAATATCCCAGAATTTCAATACAATCTTTCCAAGAGCTTGCTTGACCTCATCGTTGCTTAGGCCATTCACTTTAAAAGTGATTAAGTTGGAATTTACATCGTTTCCCGCGAACATGCCAAATGAGATGAAATTGCCTCCATGCTGTGCTATGGCTTTGGTCACCTTTGACAGCTGGTTAGGGTTATCAGAGATCAATGCGGTCACGCGGGTCGCTTTTCGTCGGGCGCCCATGAGTTCGAGGAAGACTTTGAACAAATCCGTCTCCGTAATGATTCCAGTCACCCTGCCCGAGGAACCCATTACAGGCAAGCCGCCAATCTTGCTATCTGCCATGATTCGTGCCGCTTCTTCGATGGGTGTGTCTTCTTTTACGGTCAGCACCTTTTTGCTCATCACTTGTTTGACGGTCACTTTACTCATCATGTAATGCATCTCCCACACGCTCAAAACTGTAACAGGAGAGGGAGACGCGTAAAGCAAATCACGTTCAGATACAATGCCAACCAGCTTGCCATCCTTTATTACAGGTGCACGGCGGATACGTTCCTTTCTGAACATTGCCAGCGCATCATTGATCGGCATATCAGGCGTGATTGAGATTGCGGGGCAGGACATTCTTTCTCTAATAAGCATGGAAGCTTCCTTTATGGTGAACGTCGTACATCGATCTGGTTGTAAATCTTTTGACGAAAATTTTCAATTCTTGTTACCATTTGGAGCAGTGAGTGCTTTGACCAGCCAGGCGATTCCCAACCCTATCAAGGCCAGCAAGGCAAGTGAGATCAGCCACATGAAGAGCATGCCAAAACCCATCATGCCATTGCTTCCGTACATCATGGGCATCTGCCAGCCATACTCGTAGCCCATCATCTGATATCTGCCATATGGGAAGATCAATCGCCAGGCAAATGGCAGGGTAAGCAAGGCCGCAAAAGTCAGTGCAATTCCAAGGATCCATTTCTGTGTATTTTTCATGTCATTTCTCCTTTTTCAAAACAGGTCTTGTGCCAATATTATGGACGAGGAGAGACAAAAGCGCCCCTATTAGTAGGGGAGTTTT
>CAZJYB010000094.1:0-16052 GCA_964549865.1 uncultured Anaerolineaceae bacterium | reverse complement strand
GGCGATTGGCAATTACTACCCTGGTTGTTCCCCATCGTCCACATCGAAAACGGGGTGGCTCCCAACCGCTTGTCTACCATTAATATCTGGAAAGTTTTCGACAACCTGCGGCGCAGCCTCCTGCCGCCCACCTTACTTGCACTGCTTGCTGCAGGCTGGCTGTTTTTGCCCGGCTCGCCCGTGGTCTGGACTCTGCTGGTATTGGTGCCTTCCGCTTTACCCATTGCAGCACAAACCGTGCAATATTGGAAGCATAACTTCGGGCGGCTGACAATTAAACAACTTATCCAACCAACCCAGCTCCCGCTCGTACGCTGGGCACTTGCCATTATTTTTCTGCCCTATGAAGCGCTGCTTATGCTGGGTGCGATCCGCACCACATTGATCCGACTGCTGATTGCGCGCAGAAACCTGCTGCAATGGACAACCGCAGCGAATGTATCGCGCTCACTTGGAATGAACACGCATTACGAAATCCTGGGCGAGATGGCCACCTCCTTAATGATTACGATCCTCCTGTGGATTTCCATCGCCATTCTTAACCCGAGCGTACTATGGCTGGCACTGCCCTTCATGATTGTCTGGTTGAGCGCTCCACAAATTGCCCATGTGATCAGCCAGCCCTTTACACGTATCACCACGCGGCTCTCGGAGACTCAGCGCAGACAAGTCCGTCGCCTGGCGCGCCGCACCTGGGCATTTTTTGAACAATTCGCCGGTCCGAATGACCACTGGTTGCCCCCGGATCACTTTCAAGAGTCGCCGCGCGGTAGTGTGGCGCATTACACCACGCCGACCAACATCGGTCTGTTCTTAGTGTCGACCTTATCAGCATATGATTTGGGCTATCTGGGTCCGTTTGAACTGGCAGTCCGTTTACGCTCAACCTTTGAAAGTATGAAGAAATTGGAACATTACCGGGGACACCTGCTGAATTGGTATGACTCGCAGACAATGGTAGCGCTCCCGCCTCGATACATCTCCACAGTGGATAGCGGCAACCTGGCGGCCTGCCTGGTTACCCTCAAACAGGGTTGTCTTGCCATGATGGATGCGCCGGTGTTGGATGAGAAACGCTGGCAGGGTTTGCTCGTCATTCTCGATATTCTGGCAGAAACGCTGCAAACACTCGAAAAAAATAATCCTCACATCGCCTTCGAATCTTTTGAAGTGGAACTGACCGATATGTATAAGCGTGTCAGCGCCATCCAGAACCAGCCCTCAGCGTGGACAATGACCCTTGCCTGGCTCTCAGGCGAAGGCTGGGCAAGAGTCTCGCATCACTTGATGGAACTGCTCGAGAATCATCCCCACCTCCAATCCGCATCCCTGGCCGAACTCCAACTCTATCTCAATTTAATGTACCACCACCTGCAGAACATGCAGCGCAGTTTGGGTTTGTTCGCGCCCTGGCTCAGCCGCATGGATGCTCCGTCCGCGCCGTTTATGCAAACACCTGCCTGGCAGGTGTTTCACGACAGTTTGCCTGTTGGACTGCCGACCTTGGGCGAGGCGAGAGCAGTGTATGAGCGCGTCAAAACATCATTGGCCCATTTCAAGGCGCAACAGCAGGATGAAGCAGCGCATGAATGGTGTCAAAAATTGGATGATGATCTATCGTCGGCGCGCATGACGGTAACACCCCTGCTGATCGGTTTTCGTGACCTGGCAGAGCATGCGAACGCCGCTGTAACCAGTATGGACTTTCGCTTTTTGTTCAGTGAGCGCCGCCAGGTGTTCCATATCGGCTATAACGCCAGCACCGAAAGGCTCGACCCGAGTTACTACGACCTACTGGCATCAGAAGCCCGGATTGCCAGCCTGATTGCGATTGCAAAAGGCGATGTGCCGCACAGCCACTGGCAGTATCTGGGGCGACCGGTGACGAAGGTGAACGGCAAGCAGGTATTGCTCTCATGGAGCGGCACCATGTTCGAGTATCTCATGCCGACCCTGTTTACTAAAAACTACGACGGGACATTTCTCTCGGATAGTTGCTACGCTGCACTCGAAGCGCAAATGAGTTATGGACAGGAGAAGGAAGTGCCCTGGGGCATTTCGGAGTCGGGCTACTTTGCCTTCGATGTGAATCTGAACTACCAGTATCAGGCTTTCGGCGTGCCGGACCTGGGCTACAAACGCGACCTGCCCGATGATTTAGTCATCGCTCCCTACGCGTCGCTGATTGGGCTTTCGTTGCAACCCAAGGCCGTGCTGGAAAACATGGCGCACCTGGAGCAGCTGAACATGCTTGGGCGTTTTGGCTTTTACGAGGCGCTCGATTACACCAAAACGCGCCTGCCAGCCGGCCAAACACATGCCACCGTGCGATCCTATATGGCGCATCATCAGGGCATGATCCTGATGGCCGCCTGTAATTATCTGTCAAATGATGTGATGGTTCAGCGTTTCCATGCCGATGAACGCATCCAGAGTGTGGAACTGCTGCTCCAGGAAAAGATTCCGCAAAACCCACCCATCGAATATCCGCATTCCGATGAGCCGGCAGATTTACCCGATGGGATACGCGTGGTCAGCAGTGCACCGTGGCGCGTGTCTGTCGACACTCCCATTCCGCAGGTGCATGTACTTTCACAAGGTGACACCAGTATGCTGATTACCAACGCCGGGGGCGGATACAGCCAGTGGCGCGAGTTTGCGTTGACTCGCTGGCATGCAGATACCACCCTTGATCAGTGGGGCACATGGATTTATCTGCAGGATCGCGAGAACGGAGCGCTCTGGTCCGCTACCTGCCAGCCCAGCGGATGCGCGCCGGAGCATCAGGAAGTGTGGTTTTATCCGCACAAGGTGGAGTTCCAGCGTTGGGATAATGACATTTCCCTGCGTACTGGAATCACCGTCAGCACGGATGGTGTCGAAATCCGACGGGTAAACATCCTGAATGACAGCAACCGCACCCGACGACTGAAATTGACCAGCTACGGCGAAGTGGTGCTGGCGGCGCAGGATGCCGACCGGCGGCATCCTGCCTTCAACAAACTTTTTATCGAGAGTGAATATCTTCCCAAAGAGAATGCGCTCCTGTTCCAGCGCCGCCCGCGCTCTGCGGACGAAAAACCTGTGGTGCTGGTGCATGCGCTGATTATCGAAGCAGGACGTAAAGTGACCGGTGACCACGAGACCGACCGCGCCCAATTCCTGGGCAGGGCACAGACGATGCACACGCCGCTGGCGCTACAAGATGTAAAACGTCTTGCCGGCACCACCGGCGGGACGCTCGACCCGATCTTATCGCTGGCGCAGGAAATTGACCTCATGCCACATGCCAAAACCAGGGTCACATTCCTGACCCTGGCGGCTTCCTCCCGCGCCGAGGCGTTAGAGAGGTTGTCTCATTACCAGACCGGGCAGGCCATTAACCGCGCTTTTGACGAGGCACACGCCCAGGGCGAACGCGACTTGCTTCAACTGGGAATAAACGCTTACGCCGTCGAAAACTTCCAACGCCTTTTATCTGCCCTGCTCTACCCGACTGGGGCATTGCGCGCTGCACCCCATATTCTGGCGCAAAATGAGAAGGGACAGTCTGGCTTATGGGCGTTTGGCGTCTCTGGTGATTACCCTATTTTGCTGGTGCGCGTTCGCGACGGTGAATCGCCCTTATTGCGAGAAGCCCTTCAAGCCTTCATCTATTGGCGCAGCCACCATGTCACGGTTAACCTGGTCATCCTGAATGACCAGGATACAGGGTACGCCCTCGACCTGCACAACGCCATCCAACGTCAGATCAAGAGCATGGGCGCCGAGGCCTCACTGAACCAACGCGACGGCATTTTTGTGCTGCGTACAGACCAACTTCAGCATGCTGACAGGATTCTGTTTGAAACCGTGGCGGGTGTTATTTTGGATGAAAAGGGCGGGACGCTGGCTGAACACGCTTTGCGTTTAACCGCCCAATCCACCCCCCTGCCGCAGTTCACCGCTTCACTCTCCCCGGCACTTGATCCCGAGCCGACCTCCCCGCTTCAACTTCCGGGCGATTTGCTGATGGATAACGGTCTCGGCGGGTTCAGCCGCGATGGCAGGGAATATGTCATCCATCTCGGGCCGGGTCAGCACACGCCTCATCCGTGGGTCAACGTCATTGCAAACCCACAGTTCGGGTTCCTGGTTTCCGAATCAGGTTCCGGCAGCACCTGGGCAGAGAACAGTGGCGAGAACCGCTTAACCCCCTGGCGCAACGATCCGGTCACTGACATGCCGGGCGAAGTGCTCTATCTGCGCGATGAGGAAACCGGAATGCTTTGGTCACCTACGCCCATGCCCGCCGGGGTAGATACGGCGCATGTGATTCGTCACGGAGCCGGCTATTCGGTCTTTGAGAGCCGGAGTCATGGCTTGAATCAGAACCTGCGTCTGTTTGCCGCACCCGATGCTCCGGTCAAAATTGCGCACCTGCGCCTGCAAAATTTATGGGAGCGTCCGCGTCGTATCACCGTCACCTATTACGCTGAATGGGTGCTTGGCACGACGCGTGACACACATCAAGCCCATATCATGCCGGAGTTCGACCCCGAAAAACATGCTTTGCTCGCCAGTAATCGTTTCAACAGTGAGTTTGGCGAGCGCGTAGCCTTTCTCGCCGCCAATAAAAAACCGCATGGCGTGACCACCGACCGGACGGAGTTTTTAGGGCGCATGGGCAGCCTGCGCAACCCGGCGGCGCTCGGGCGTATTGGATTGGCAAGCGCGGTGAATGCCGGGCTGGACCCGTGCGCTGTCATCCAATTGCACGTTGACCTGGCGCCGGGTGCGACGGAAGAAGTCTATTTCTTAATTGGTGAAGGAGCAAACCGGGCGGACAGCCTTGCGCTGATCGGACAGATTCAATCACAGGCGCAGGTTGAAGCGATCTGGCAATCCGTCCAACATCAGTGGGATGAAATCCTGAACACCATAACAGTTGAAACGCCTGACCGTGGTATGAATTTGATGCTTAACCGTTGGCTTCTGTATCAGACAATTTCTTGCCGTCTGTGGGGGCGCACTGGGCTGTATCAATCCAGTGGCGCGTTTGGGTTCCGCGACCAACTGCAGGATGTGTTAGCGCTGCTGCATACTCGCCCGGAGATTGCACGTACACAAATTTTGGAAGCGGCGCAGCATCAATTTGAGGCCGGCGATGTGCTCCATTGGTGGAACCCGCCTGAGGGCAGGGGAGTGCGCACGCGCTTTTCAGACGATTTACTCTGGCTGCCGTTCGTCACCGCAGAGTATGTTGCTGCTACCGGTGATTCATCCATTTTGATCGAAAGTATCCCTTTCCTGAAAGGTGAGCCGCTCAAGCCCGATGAAATGGAGCGTTATTCCAAGTTTGAAACAACGGACGAGTCGGTGTCACTCTATGAACACTGCCGTCGCGCAGTGGAAAAAGGCGCGACCTTGGGTGCGCACGGCCTGCCTCTCATGGGCGGAGGCGACTGGAACGATGGGATGAACCGGGTGGGCATGGATGGGCACGGCGAGAGTGTCTGGCTCGGCTGGTTCCTGCATGCCACGCTCAATCGCTTTGTGTCGCTGGTCGCTCTGATGAAGGATGACCCTGCCACGTATCTCGAACGGGCCCAGCAGTTGGCCCGGGCGCTGGAGGCCCATGCGTGGGATGGCAATTGGTATCTGCGCGCTTTCTATGATGACGGCTCACGGCTGGGTTCGCACGAAAATAACGAGTGCCAGATTGATTCAATTGCTCAATCGTGGGGAGTTTTATCGGGCGCGGCAGATCCAGCGCGTGCGGCACAAGCGATGGAATCCGTCAACCGATTGCTGGTAAAGCAGGCAGAGCAAATGATATTGCTATTTACCCCACCCTTCGACAAATCGGCGCGTGACCCAGGTTATATCAAAGGCTATTTGCCTGGTGTGCGCGAAAACGGCGGGCAGTACACTCATGCTGCCATCTGGACTGCATGGGCGTTTGCCAAACTCGGGCAGGGCGATCGGGCCGGGGAGTTATTCCATCTGTTAAATCCCATCAGTCATGCCGATACGCCGGAGAAAGCAGCGCAATATAAGGTGGAGCCCTACGTCATCGTCGCCGACATCTATAGCGTGCCCCCACATACCGGCCGCGGCGGTTGGACGTGGTATACCGGCTCCTCCGGCTGGATGTACCGCCTGGGCCTCGAAGCCATTCTGGGCATCTCCCGCGTGGGGCAGGCGCTCAATATCGATCCCTGCATCCCCCGTCATTGGCCGGGATTTAAAGTGGATTACCGCTTTGGAACCACCCATTACAAGATCAGCGTGGAGAACCCGCACAGCGTCAACCGAGGCATCCAGCAGAACCTGCTGGATGGGAATCCACTGCCCGGCAGCTTGATTCCGCTTGTGGATGATGGTCTGCCACATGAAGTACGGGTTGTGATGGGATGAAGAAGTTGTATATTGCAGTACAATGAAACTAGAGTTCAGTATGCAACACAACCAACTAAATCTGAAAGAAAAAGAAGAGCAATATCGAAGCATTTTCGATACTGCCAATGATGGGTTGATCATTACCGATCTGGAGACCGGTTTGGTGGTCGATGCGAATCCGGCGGCGTGCAAGATGCACGGCTACACAAGCGAGGAATTCATCCGGCTGCCACTGATAGCCTTCATACACCAGGACAGCCAGCGTGCTTTCAGTGAGTACGTCCAAGCCGTTCGAGCGGATGGCGTGTTCGATACGCGGACACTGCACAACCAGCGGGATGGCTCAACGTTTTATGCGGAATGGTGTGGGTCGGTATTAACTTATCAAGGTCGGCCATGCCTGCTGGGTATTATCCGTGACGTCAGCAAACGAATTGAGGCAGAACAGTTACTCCACCTGAGCGTGGAAACCCGCACCCATGAGCAGGCCACGCTGTTGGAGATCTCGCATATCCTGGCATCCACGCTGGAGCTCCAACCCGGTTTAATACTGGACCAATTGCGAAAGATCATTGAGTACGCACATGGCGGACTATTCGCATTGGAAGATTCCACGCTGGTCACTCTGGCGATGCGTGGGACACAACAACTGGAACAATCCGCGCCCATCCGTATTCATTCGAATACTCCTGAAACCCTGGCCCTGTTATTCAACGAACATCAGCCCATTTGCATCGCCGACATATGGAGTGCAGACCCGCAGGCGAAATTTCTGCGTTTGCTTCTGGACGATGGGGCTGCTGTGCTGCTTGAAGGGATGCGATCATGGATGTGGGTACCATTGGCGGTAAGAGGCCGTATTATCGGCGGTGTGGGTGTGGCACACGAAAAGCTGAATTATTTCACGGCTCATCATGCTGGTCTGGCACTTAGTGTAGCCAATCAGGCCGCCATCACCATGATCAACGCGGAACTATATAAACATGCGCAGGAGTTCGCAGTATTGGAGGAACGGCAGCGTCTCGCGCATAACCTGCATGATGCCGTCAACCAATCCCTCTTCTCTGCGGGCCTGATTGCCGAGGTCTTGCCGCGCTTATGGGAACAAGATCAGGAGGATGGAAAGCGCTCACTCGAGGACTTGCGCAAGTTGACTCGAGGTGCAATGGCTGAAATGCGCGCCCTGCTGGCTGAGCTTCGTCCTGCCACCATCACCGATGAAGACCTTGGCGATCTGCTGCGTCTGTTGGGGAGTGCGTTCACCGGACGCAAAAATATTCCGTCCAGGGTAACCGTGGTGGGAGAAGGCATCCTGCCCGCTGAGGTACAGGTGGTATTCTACCGTGTGTGCCAGGAAGCGCTAAATAATGTCGCCAAACATGCCGAAGCCAGTATGGTGGAAATAGTTCTAAAGCACGAAGATGCCACCATCGAATTAAGCATACGCGATGATGGCCGGGGCTTTGACCCTGGGCAAATTGCCTCCGGCCATTATGGCTTGAGCATGATGCAGGAGCGGGCTGAAACAGTGGGTGCGCTACTAACGATCACAAGCCAGCCTGGTAACGGCGCTGAACTCAAACTTCACTGGGCCAGGACCCCGATCGAGGAGACCTTATGACAACCCCTGCATCCCAACCGATTCGCGTCATGATCGTTGACGATCACACAATGGTTCGCCGCGGACTGGCAACCTTCCTGAAGGTTTTTAAGGATTTGCAACTGGTGGGTGAAGCCGAAAGCGGTGAAGCAGCCATCCAACTTTGTGCCCAAGCCCTGCCGAACGTGATCCTCATGGATATGGTTCTGCCGATGATGGATGGACCCACAGCGATACGTGCCATCCGCCAGCAGTTTCCACAAGTACAGTTCATTGCGCTGACCAGCTTTAAAGGGGGGGCGCTTATCAAGAACGCGCTGCAAGCCGGAGCGATCGGCTATCTGCTCAAAGATATCACCGCGGATGAATTGGCGGGGGCCATTCGCGCTGCGCACGCTGGCCGCTCCACACTTTCTGCGGAGGCCGCGCAGAGCATCGTTCAGACCGCTCATCAGCCGCTAGCACCGGGTCTTGACCTGACGGAGCGCGAACGTGAAGTGCTGGGCCTGATGATCGAAGGGTTGAAAAACAGGCAGATCGCCGGGAGGTTGACCTTAAGTCCATCCACGATCAAATCTCACGTCAGTAATATCCTGTCCAAATTAGGTGCTGCCAGCCGAACTGAAGCTGTAACCCTTGCATTGCGTAACCATATCGTTTCCTGATCCTGCGAATCTCCCCCAAACAGCCTAGATATAAAGTCCCCAGACGTATCCTACGTCTGGGGACTTTATATCGTAAGATGAGTGCATAACCCGCGTGTAATCAGCTGATGCCAAACATTAAGCACAAGGGAACCTGCGTGAAGAACGCGAATTTCAAGGGTCGATAAGACCAAGTTTTCTTATCTACAAAGGAGCTTCAAATGAACAAGTTTAACAAAATGACGGTCAAACTGGCGGCGCTTACTCAGATTCTTGCGATTATGGTGCTGGCGGCCTGTGCCAGCGCGGGCACCGCTGCGGGCACCATCGCGGACATCACCGAGGACACGACCAGCCAGGCAACTTTCTGCCATGCTACCGGCGACACGGCGAACCCGTACGAAGAAATTACTGTCACCAACGAGGACATCTACCCTGTGCCAATGAATGGTTGCCCTGTAAGCCCAGTGGCAGTCATTGATGGCAAGATCACGATCTGTCATGCTACCAGTGACGAAACCAATCCTTATGAAGAGATCACCGTGAGCGTTCACGGCTTGGATGGTCACGGCACCCATGAAGGCGATATCATCCCAATGCCGGAGGAAGGTTGCCCTGCAAGCCTGGAGGCGAGCAGCGCGAGCGGCGATGGCAAGATCACGATCTGTCATGCCACCAGCAGCGAAACCAATCCTTATAACGAGATCACAGTGAGCGTTAATGGCTTAAATGGTCACGACAAGCATGAAGGCGATATTATCCCAATGCCAGAGGAAGGTTGCCCAATAACAAAACCGTAACTCTGTTTGCGTAATCTGAGTCAATCTGTTAGAGAAACTCACTCCGAAATTAATCTTCGTGGGTGAGTTTCTTCTTAGGGAATAAAAACTACGTTGACCGCGAAATATGTAGAAATAACCGGTTTTTTTCCTTTTGAATCAGCGCGATCAACGTTCGCATCGTACCCTAATCCTCCGAATCTCCCCCAACTGGTGGATGTGAACACTCCCCGGCCGATGGATGCGGCCGGGGGAGTGTTCATCGTATGATGATAGGGAGTATAGAAAAGGAGATACCATGCCAATAAATGCAGCCCGCCGTCAGGCCAAGAAAGAAGAATCAGCTAAAAAAGAATCGGCGCAAAAAAAGCGTCGAGCCGCCTCATCTAAGGGGAAGACAAAGCATAATGAGAAGAGCGATTACCAGCAAAAGATTCGTGAAAAAAAGCTGGCGGAAGGCGCCAGAGCAAAAGCAAAAGACGGGTGCGCTCCGAAATTGTTTATATTGCTCCTGCCGTTCACGGCCGTTGGAGCATACTTATTCCTCAGGTCATAAAACAACCTAACCCATTGCAAGCCAAAAACATAAAAGGAGCACTTCCATGTCAGTCGCAAAAGTAACGGAGATCATCGCGTCTTCGCCGGAGAGTTTTGATGATGCGATAAAGATAGGTGTCGCGCGGGCTCAAAAAACGCTCAAGAACCTCAAATCGGCGTGGATCCAGAATCAGCAGATCAAACTGGACGACAAAGGCCATATCAGGGAATACCGTGTCCAGTTGAAGATCACGTTCGTTCTCGAAGAATGATCGGAAAAATTTCTCGCAGGATGGTCTTGATTGTATCGACTGGAAAAAAGAATCTAGATCAGCATTTCCAGCACGATCAAATCGCTACCATTCCCGCACTTTATCCTTCTCCCCCAACTAGCCTAGACATAAACTCCCCAACCACATCCATCGGTTGGGGAGTTTATGTCTTAAGATTAGATATCGGTTTGAGCATTGGCGCGTTCGCGGCGTCGAGCGTTCGGCTTGATAAGGCATCGCTTGGATATATTCAAAAAAGTATAAGTCGCTTATTGTGGAAACACCGGGAGATTCAGGGCTTCGTTACCATCGACTTGACAAAGCAAAACGTGTTCGAACATAGCTCTATCCTTCAGAAACGCACTTTGATCCACTAGTGGTGGATGATTTCGTGCAGCCTGCCAATTAAATTAAAGCACTCCCCAGAAAGATCGGCCAGCAATGTCAACTCCAAAAAAATCCCAACCAGACCACGTGCCAAACCAGACCACGTTAGAGGCGTCTGAGTCTCGCTACCGTCGACTCTTCGAGACAGCCAAGGATGGCTCCTGATCCTGGACGGGGATACAGGACGGATCGTCGATGCCAACCCGTTCATTCAAGATATGCTCGGTTATCCGGAAAAGGAGTTGATCGGCAAGGCGCTCTGGGAGATCGGTCCAGTCAGGAACATCGCAGCCAGCCAGGACGCCATGCGGCACTTGCAAAATACTGATTACATCCGCTATGAAGATATCCCTCTGGAAACCAAATCGGGTGAGCGCAAACAGGTGGAGTTCGTCAGCAATGTTTATCTGGTCGATGGATGGAGGGTGATCCAATGCAACATCCGCGATATCACAGCACGCAAAAACGCCGAGGCTCAGGTGAAGACCGCCACTGGCCAACTAGTGAATACCGTAAATGAACTCCAGCGTCGTGACGCGCAGATGCAGTTAATGAATCACATGAACGACCTGTTACAGTCCTGCGTCACGCAGGAAGAAGCCTATCACGTGATTACCATGACAGCGGGAAACTTGTTTCCTGAACACAACGGTTCTCTGGCAATCCTGCGGGGCAGGGATCAACATCTTGAAGTGGTGTCGCGCTGGGGTAGCGAAATGATCATGGAGTCTACTTTTTCATCGGAAGCTTGCTGGGCGCTGCGTCGCGGTCAATTGCATGAGGTTGCCGATCCGCAGGCAGGATTGTTGTGCCAGCATTTTATTCGACCACCACAGGGCTACTTTTGTCTGCCTTTGACCGTGCAGGGCGAAACATTGGGAATATTGTCTCTTATTGATAACGCCATTCCAAAAGGCGAGCATCCAACCGGCCTGAAACAATTGGCGCAGACAGTGAGCGAAACAATCAAACTCTCCCTGGCTAACTTGAAACTGCGTGAAGAATTACGCCAGCAGGTCATGCACGATCCGCTGACCGGCCTGTTCAATCGCCGTTATTTGGATGAGACTTTACCGCGCGAACTGGATCTGGCGCAGCGACGGAATGCGTCACTATGTGTCGTGATGCTCGATATCGATGGCTTCAAACATTTCAACGATTCGTTTGGGCATGGCCAGGGTGATTCGATCTTACGCGAGTTCGGGCACATTTTGCGCGAGCATCTGCGCAAAAGCGATATCTCCTGCCGTTATGGAGGTGACGAGTTCGTGCTGGTTCTGCCCGATTCGTCGAGCGCTGACACACAGCAACGTGTGGAACAGATCCGTATATTCCTTAAGAGCCTTCAACAAGTTCAGTACGGAGAACATGTACCGGCTGCGATCACCTTATCGGCTGGCATTGTGTGTACATCTGATCACGGCACAACCGTAAGTGAGTTGCTGCGGGCGGCGGATGAAGCCATGTATGCTGCCAAACAAGCCGGGCGTGATCGCATCGTTGTTTACCAGAAGCCATCCCTTTAGCCTCCCCCATGTGGCCTAGATACAAACTCCCCATGCGCAGGATGCGCATGGGGAGTTTGTATCATATGATGAATGCATGACACGCGTATATTTAGCCGATGCCAAAAAAGAAGAGCGCTCAGCCCTTCGTCTATTACTGCTTGATCTGAACATGGAAGTGGTTGGCGAAGCGGCCGATTGGCCCACTACGTTAGCTAATGCCCCAACAACTCACCTCGATATGCTGTTAGTGGATTGGGACTTGCTGCCAGAGGATTTGGGCGTGCAGGCACTGGCTGAGTTGCGCGTGGCTTGCCCGAGTGCGATCGTCGTTGTCCTGATAAGCCATCTGGATGCCCGTCAGCAAGCTGCACTCTCCGCGGGCGCGGACGCATTTATCAGCAAGGGTGAAACGCCCGAGCGCCTGGCAGAACGTTTGCGTGCTGTTGCAGCAACCGTTCCCATTACCCCCATTTAATGATCTGGAGGATCAACTATGAACAAAGATATATTGGAAGGCAAGTGGAAACAAATCCGTGGCGAGGCCAAGGCTTGGTGGGGCAAACTCACCGACGATGACCTGGACAGGGCCGCCGGCAAGTTCGACGTGCTGGCCGGTATCCTGCAGGAAAAATATGGCTATTCGCGTGAGCGCGCAGCCGATGAGATCGATAAGCGCGTGACGGAGTTTGAGACCGGTCTAAAAGATAAAACTGAACCCACCGCCGTTAAATAAACGGATCATCAACCCAACACGGGCAACCGTGTATTTGAAACATTTCTAAAGGAGAATAAAAAATGAACCTCATCATCTATCTAATTTTCGGTGCGATCGTTGGTTATGTCGCAAGCAGGATCATGCGAACGGATTCGCAACAGGGCACGCTGCTCGATATCGTGGTCGGCGTTGTCGGTGCGTTCCTGGCTGGTTACTTTCTCAGCCCCCTGTTTGGTGTCGGGACCATTAATGACGCCATTACCATTCCGACCCTGTTGGTAACCCTGCTGGGTTCCGTAATTCTGCTGTGGATCGTCAAGGCTGTCCGTCGCTAATCGTTCAGTTGCCGGTCAACGAAAACCAGAACAGGGGTGCAGCAATGCACCCCTGTTGCAAAATGATATTCGCCAGTAGGACGGTGAGTTAACGAGGAGGACCCTCTTAAATAATTAATCGGGGGTCTTACTCAGAAAGAAAGGCCAAAATGTCAAACGAAAATAGAGTATCAGAAATTAGAACCACACAAAACGAACCAGAACGAGAACAGCGCATTTTCACTTTTAAGGTCACGCAATTGATCTGGCTGTTGTTCGGGATCCTTGAGGCCCTGATCGCGCTTCGCATCGGGCTGAAGTTGATCGGAGCCAATCCTGAGAGCCCGATCGTTGCCTTGATCTATGGCTTTACCTACCTGTTCCTGTTCCCCTTCGAAGGAATGACTGGAACACCCTCTGCCGGCGCCATGGTGCTGGAACTTTCCTCCTTTTTTGCAATGGGCATCTATGCCTTGATCGCATGGGCCGTGGAAAGAACGGTTTGGGTGATCTTTTATCGTCCGCGTGGCCCCGTGGTGGCTGTTACAGAGACCTCGACCAGCGAGCACCACACCACTCGATAGATCAAAAAGATAAAGATGGATAATTCATCCCGTCAGCCAGCCGCTGAAAAGCAGGAAACAAGCAGCTTTTCAGCGGCCCTGCAGATTTTTGACAGCATCGAAAATTGGCTGGCTGGCATCTTTGAGTTGACGGAAGAAGAACAACAGAATGCCGGTATCGGTTCGACGATAAATACTGAGCAGATTAATTGACTTGCGTATTCAATACGCTAATCTTAAAAATACCCTAAAACAATAAGGAGAAAACATAATGGTCAATCAGAATCAAGTACCCGAATACCACAATAATAATATTTTAGGTGTTCTAGCCGGTTTGGTAATTGGCGGGCTGGCTGGCGCGGTGACGATGCTGTTGCTGGCGCCACAATCTGGAAAAGACACCAGAATATTGCTCCAGGAAAAAGGCACCGAATTGCGCAACCGTACGACCGAAATGGTGGAAGAGACCATGGCCCAGGTACGTTTGAACGCCAACAAGATCGCCAGCGGTGGGCGCGAGAAGCTTAATGAATTAAAACAGCACGGTCAGGAACTGGCAGTTGAACAGTTGGACCGCGTATCCGAAGTTGCACAAGCCGGAAAAAAGGCAATCCAAAGTTCCTGATAATCAATAGAACCAAGGTCCTTCGGTTGCCGTCAAACTATATGGTTCATTCCTGCCGGGGCGTCTGCGTTCATCTCGACGGGCAACCTGGCGCTCCCTGCCAAAGCAGGCAGCTTTTTCATTTTGTTGGACTGCTAGATTTTGTGTCGCCCGATCTGATGTTCCGGGTGGCACAAAATTATTTAATAGAAGCCGTTGGAATTCCGTTGAATTTCTAAATTCGCCAGGCGATCGTCACTGCCCGGGTCATTTGCCAACTTCGGCATGCACGGCAAGCGGGTTTAGTTGAATAATGAAGCATCCCCCATATGACCGAGATGAATACTCCCCTATTGCTGGATGCGCATAGAGACTATTTAGCTTACGATAAGTTTATAAACGGCGTATCTCTGGATGATATGTCTGGCACCTGCTGACATAAATTACCATGCTGTCACCTGCCTCAGGCCGAGGACTTTATCCATAGACCTAGGACTTACGATATCACCCAAAATGAAATCTCACCTTGCACAGACTCTTGAAACACGTCATGGGCCGCTGGCTCGATTCGTAGCCGCGTTTCTCTCTCTGCCGCTACGTTTCAAAATTACGATTCCCTATCTGGTAGTAGCTATTCTTTTGGCCGGCCTGGCCACATGGGTTATCACCCGGTCTTTTGTCAACAGGCTGCAAGAGCGGTTCAACGTTCAGTTAGTGGACGGTTTTGAGACGGCCAGTACGGAAGTGTTTCAGTCCGAATCGAAGGCGCTCATTACGGAACGCGCCATCGCGCGCACCGTTGGTGTGGCCGAGGCGGTGGCAGCCCGAGACACCGTCAGTCTCAATACCCTGATCCGCCCTTTAGTGATCAATGCGCACACGCCATTAGTGCATGTGCTCGATGTTTCCGGCAGACTCATCTATGGACTGCGCCTGACCCCGCAAGGCAATGTGCGTGACGAAGCCGTCGATTTTTCTGCCTGGCCTCCTGTGCGTCGTGTGCTGGCCAACGAGACTGACAATCTTGGCGACAAGTTCTCTGGTGTTATGGACGGTCCTGCTGGGGCTACATTGTACGTTGCCGGTCCACTTATCCTAAACAATCAACGAGTAGGCGTCGTACTGGTCGGTTTTCCGCTGGACGCGATGTTGCCACAGATGAGCGCCGACTCTGTAGCTCAGGTCACTCTCTACCGGCAAGACGGGCAGGCCGCGTTTAGCATGTTTCCTGACGAATTGCAAATGCCTGCATTGACCTCTGAAATACTGACTGCCATCAACGCTGAAGGGACTCACCCCCTGCAAAACCGCCTGTGGACTGTGGGCCGGAACGAATACAACGAGGCGGTCGGCCCCCTTCTGGTGCGTGGTCAGCCCAGCGGTTGGGCGATAGCAGTGGCACTGCCGCGTGCGCTCATCACAAGCAGCGCACGCGTAAGTCCGGCACAATTGGCGGTTGCCTTTGCGCTGGCGATACTGTCAGTGATCGCACTGGGCGTTGTGATCGCGAAAATCATTTCCCTCCCAGTGTTCGAGTTGGTGGATGCTTCCACCCGCGTGGCAAATGGCGATCTAAATGCTAAAGTGCGGGAGCAGTCTCAGGATGAAGTTGGGCTGTTGAGCCGCCAGTTTAATCACATGGTCTCGCAACTGCGCCAGCGCGAGTTCATGCGTGATTTGTTTGGACGCATGGTCTCCGAAGAAGTGCGTGAGGCGCAGTTGCGTGGTGATCAGGTGCAATTGGGCGG
>CAZJYB010000093.1:0-16057 GCA_964549865.1 uncultured Anaerolineaceae bacterium | reverse complement strand
GATATAGACCAGTTTCGCATCCGGATAGACCGCGTGCATATCGCGCACGGCCTGTCCATGGATCGTGGATGAGGGACTCTTGTCCCCAACTATTCTCTTGCCTGCGCGGGCCGCATCACGCTCCATGATGATATCTGCCGCAGCACGCAGTACGATGGGCGAAAGATCGCCCCCTCCATTCCAGCGATTGGATTTGCGGGTGAGCCATTCTTCCAGCTCAGCCGTATCCATCATGGACTTGAGCAGCGGCCGCCGCGTGAAAAAATGAGCCTGATAATTACAATGCACTTCCGGGTGCAGGCGCACGAGCCGCATGAGCAGTGTTGTTCCCGAGCGCGCATGGCCGAAGATAAAGAACTTCTCGCGCGGGAAGAACTGCCTGATCTCTGCGACCTCTTTGGCAGTGATCGCAGGAATTTCTGTACGCCTGTGTTTTTTTGACTCACCCTTGAGCAGAATGCGCACGGCATTTTTAATGCGAGAAAGCATTTCTATGAAGCCTCCAGATCATCTCTTCCAATTCAACACCACCAACTCTGCCAGGCACACCAAAATTCCTGCGATAATGAGTTTTATTGAAGTCCGATCACTTCCGTACCGATGGCTACCGCAACCGTTTTTTTAGTGTTAAAAAGACACAAAGGCGCAGCGGTTTGTGCGTTGGAAGTTGGATCTGTGATATATGCATACCCCCAATAACAAGCTGCCAGCACACTTACGACTGGCTGATCATACCTGCCGAGTCTGAAAAAGTAGGTCGCGCATTCGCCTTGAGTGTTTGGATTTTCCATGCCAAGGTTCAAATCCACCAGACCCTGGGAGTGATTTACCAATTTGATATTAACCATGGTGCCTTTCGGTTCTGGGGGCGGGGGATCGTAGCATGGATTATTGGTTGGAACACCACCAACAGTGGAACCACTGGTAGCCTGGATGGGCGGCAGCGTGGGAAACGGCGTGAAGGTTGGCAGAAATGTTGGGGTCGGCGGGATGAGCGTTGCCGTGTTCGTTGGGATGGCGGCCAGAGTCTGGGTGACCGCGATCCAGGCGTCTGCGGCAGCCGTGCTTGCAAGGTCTGCATTAGTCAGAGTGGGCTCGGGTTCAGGGCCGCATGCGGCCAGCATTGCGACGAGCAATATCGTAAGAATAGATGGAAATCTTCTGTTCATTTTTTCTCCGTAACATATGTCATTGCGAGGAGCCTGCGAGCCTTAAAAGTCGATGGCAGGCGACGAAGCAATCCCAAAATATTATCACACCTGAGATTGTTTTGCTCTCACGAGGATGACACTAGGCATTTAATACCTTCAAAATAAACTCCGCCGTCCTCTTCCCAGCGCTTGCGTCGGTAAACGTAATTTCATCTTCGACAAATTTCCTGCGTTCGGCAGAATCGAGAGAGGGACTCTTCAGATAGGCGTTCAGAATATCGCGCAACTCAGATTCATTCCTGGCGAGGCGTCCTGCTTGCGCATCGCGGAAACGCTTATGCGTGGGCCAATCTCCGATCTCTTTCAGGGAAAGCGAGAACTTTCCTTTTTTGTTCCAGCCGCCAGGAGTATCGATGACCGCGGCGACGATCGGCGTGTCGTGTACAGCCGTTTCAACAACCATCGTGGAATAGACGGTAACCAAAACATCCGAATGCGCCATCATGGACGATTTCTCGTCCATGTCTTCGCCACCATAGTAGCCGAGCGAGCCGCCCAACGCGACAGGTTTGACGACATGCACATGCGGATACTTTGTCTCAAGTTCAAAGATCCGTTCGCGCTCTTCGGCAAATATCCTCGGCTTGTCTTGAAAGTGACTCGGATGCAAACGGACCAGCAATTGAGAAGGCTCGGCCAATGCATCGGACGAAACCAATTTAGCCAGGGCTTCGACATTTGGATAATTGGGCGCGAAATGCACGAACGAACAGGCATACGAGATCAACTTTCGGTTCGGGTCGAGCTTATGCAGTTTGAAATAATCGTCTTTCGGTAACAGCCACTCTTTCCTAAAATAACCGTCATACGATGGAATGCCGCCAATGTTTACATGCTCAGGGTCCCAATCGGAACCATGGACCAATTCATCTTTTTGCAATTGAGACCAACACGTGGCGTAGTCCACAGGCGCGCCGCAAATGGAGTAACTGGATGGATTATCCCAACCGACGATCGCGGCCATTGTTGGTATCTTGTGTTGAGCTGCTTCTCGCAGCAGATAACGATCCAGGCGCCAGCCTGCCGTTGAGGCGATCACGAGATCGGGCTTGTGTGATTCAAATAGATCGGTATATAGACCCGGGCGGGGGATGAATCGGTTTTGTATCCACACCAAAAAATTTCGCGCAAATGAAAATGTGCGTAATAAAAGGATCACGAGCGCAGTGGGGATCCAAACCGCCAGACGAAACTTCCACGAATTCTCGGCCCACACTTCCCAGATGTGGCTGTCCATGGCCTCGGTGTTGATGCGCCATGAGCCGCCGACGCGTCGTAAATAGACGAGGATCGATTGCAGGCGTGGTTTGAATCCGTTGGCAAAGGCGTTTGCTTGTTTGAGTCGCAGGCCTTCGAACGTGAGGCCTGGCCGCGCGAATCGCTGCGCGATGCGGTCTTTGGTTTCATCGTCGGTCAGCACAACGACTTCCACACCTGCAGTCAGCAGCGTCGGGACGACGTCGCTTTGCAGGAAGTAGATGATGGCCATGCCGTGGTCGGCGGAGATGAAGATTTTTTTGGACACTGAATTGATTTCGCTTCTTTCTTGACTGGGAAATGATTCTGTTTCAACAATGAAATTCCAACCCAAAACGCAGCTATGCAACTTTAATTCGGAGACAACGGCTCTGCTTCTACATTGTAAGATTCGGTCACTTGCAAAAGATTATTGATTTTTTGATATTTCAGTCTGTCCTCAAGTCTATAAAATGGTATCAGAATTCTACCTTGAACAGCCTTTGTACAAGCATCCAACAACATTTGCCCTAAGTCTTTCTTGTTCTTACTTGTCGGAAAACAGTTCAATAATTCAGTAAAGGTTTTTTCCAATATATCCGAAGTAACCGAATCATCTCTTATCAACTTAAGTAAAAATACACCTACCACTCTGAAAGCCACGTCAAAAGGAACTCCGTACTCTTCCGACAGTACGAGCGGAAAATTAAACCTCCTAATATTCTCAGGTCTAACAACCTTTGTCTCCCCCTCGCCAAAAACAGCTTTTTCTATATCTTCTGGGCCTAGAGGCAAAAATCTAAACCGATATGATGCTAAGTAGCTAAAATAATCCAGATACTCATCAAAAGTTAAGTGCCCCTCTTCATACAACACTCTTATTAGAGCCCAAGAGGAACAATATTCTGGTACTTTTTTCTTAGTCTCAAGTTCGTTCAAATTTAGATAAAGATGATCTTCAGTCAGAATGGGAATGTTTTCTTTCTGAGCTAATATACAAGCATCGCACAACTCATCGGGGACTCTGGATTCTGAAAAGCAATCTGCTTTATTCGCTAAAGAAATAACACTAATATTTTTGGGATTTGCCTCAAGCAACTTAATAGTTTCCCTTAAATTAGTTTGAATTAACTCCCTTCTACCCTGTTCAATAGACAAAACATTAATTTTTCCTTTGGAATAGCCCATTGAATGACCGGTTTGACCTGGAATATACCGAAAATTATCGGTAATTTCAGCAAATAGCATTATTACAGACTGGGGAACTTTCATATTGGGCAAATATGTGTAGATTTTTTGAAGTAAGCCAGTTTCCGACAACACTAATGCTGATGTACCATCAATATAGAATTGCTTCCTCTCATCAAGGATTTTTTTAGCAACGCTTTTTTGGCTTTCAAGCTCATCATTAGTACCTAAACTAAAATGAACATATCCTCTGTTTTCGTCCTGTATATGCCTAATAGCGTTGATAAGCCCGCCGTCATTAATGGCCAGCATAGCCAATGGATAGTTATTTTTGTAGTAAAGATCAAACAGCGGCTCTGTTCTTGAGTTCATATCTTCAAAATATTTCAGCAAATTCGAAAAATCCACGTCCTCACCTTGGTGTGGAACCTTTATCATTTGCGCCCACTCAAGATCGCCATCCTTCGCTAATTTCTGAAAGTTTCGATGAACTTGCCATGAAACATATTTATCTATAGTGAATATTATTTCTATTTCATCTTCACGTATCTCTGAATCATATTTACTTCCAGATACCACTATGTCGCCAAGTCCTTTGCCAATAAAAGATGGGTATTTATTATTCGTTGCAACAATAAGCAAAGCATCCAATTCATTTTCTTTGCCAATAAAATACCACTGATCCTTATTACGCAATTTCACAAAAGTATTTTCTTTCACGTTTGGCAGGGAATCTAAACTTAGTCCTATTCTATTTCCAATATTTACAAATTTGATATATAGGTCAGCATACTCTTTGGCAGATAGGGTTTTTTTCTTTTTTACTCCATCCATCACAGATTCAAGAGCTTTTTCTGCATCATTGTTGTTTAGATATACTTCAGTTTCAATGCCTACCTTAAATTCATAAGATGGATTTTCCAAAGGGTACTTTTCAACTATTGTTTTAGCCTTTTCGAAAGCTTCACTGTCAATCTTTCCTCTTTCTAGACAGGCAATAAGTGTATTTGCGAGAAGACCTTCTTTATTTCTCGAATCTAAATACCTATGTGTCGAGTCTTCTTTTAGCAACTGTATTCCTAAATCAATAGATTCGGGAAATTTTTTCAAATTAAGATAAATAAAGGACAACTGCAATTTTAGACTGAACAGCTCTTTTTCATTTCGCTCTTTTGCTACCAATTTCTCTAGAATTACAAGTTCAAAGTCCCAAGCTTGCTTTTGCCGTGCAACTTGTAGCAGCGGCATACATTCAAAATACTCCAAACTTGACAGGTCAAGCTGCTTAAGCATTTGGAACGCTTCATCAAAATCCTTCTCATCAAACTTAAGCAATAACTCTAATTTGTCTTTTTGAATGGCTTTGTCATCTGGTAAATTTTCTATTATCTTTCTTCTCAAACTCAATGGGTTTTTTAATGTGTTTGCCAAAGCTAAAGCAAATGGAACTTTGTCGTCTAAAAAGCTCAATACCCCTTCGTGATTTTCATTTTCAAGATCATTGATAAACTCAATATACTTCTGATTATTGATTGCACTAAAAAAGGCTTTCCCTTGGTTGTACAAAGTATCTCGCAAGATGAATTGGTAAATCAAGACTTCCGAAAGATCGTCAGAAGGCATTCTTCTTGAAGCCTTCAAATAATCCAGCAATTGATTAAGTTCATGATCAGGCAATGCGACAAGTTTGAATACCCCAGCAATAATACTTTGAAGTCGTCTATCTAGGTAACAAGTAATTGCAAAATGAAAAATATCTTTAGAGACATTTTGAATTTCTCGAACGTTTTCCTGCACAAGCAGCGCATTTATTTTTTTTGTATTTAAATATACTTTATTCCGCGCACCTATGTCCCCGTATGTAGCAAATCGATCTACAACTTTTGCAACCCCATCTAATAAGGCCTGAGATAACTGCAATCTTTGCGCCTCATCTTGACTTGCAAGCATCCGTCTCTCAACAAGAGACAATTCATCAAGGTATGCACTAAATCTATCTGGATTTAGATCAATAGCCTTTGCTATATAACTATCTGCATTCGTTTGGTCGCCAGAGTTTTCAAGAAGTAACCCATACAATCGATAAAGGTTTGCTTTTATTTTTGGATCGTCTGGGAATACGTTTATGTCAACCGATTCTACATTAATCTTTTCCCCAAGATTTTGCTTTCTGAGAATCTGTTGCAACTTTAATGACCAGGAATTACCGTCAATGGCTTCGGCCTTCTGAAGAAGTAGATTATTCTCATCTAAATCATTATCTATCAAACAAATTTCTGCTAAATATAACAGGGGACGAGGGTCTTGAGGATATCTTTTAGCAATATTTTCATATCTCTCTCTAGCATCATCGATTCCCTCAAGTTTTAGTATGCACCTACATACCAAAATTTCGTATTCGAGTGATAAATCTTCATCATTTAATTCCAAGATTATATCTTTGACATTTCTTAGTAATTTTTGCGCAGATATCGCATTCTCTCTGTCAAATTCTACTTTGACGCTTTCTAAGTAGAAATAAGCATTTGAGAGAGCTTGACGTTCGTCAATATTAAAACCCAAGGCTAACTTGTCTGATTCGCTTAACTGAAAAAACACATTCTCTAAATCTTTTGCCAAGAAGAGTTTAAATTCAACATTTGGGTTGGATGTCTTTAATTTGGCTTTTCTCTCTTCAAGCAGTTGAACTGACCCGTAATACTTATCATTAAAAACAAAGTTGTACTCTTTTATGTTTGAGATTGCGTTCCATTCATTTTTAAGCTTTTGAAAATCCTCTTCAAATTTTTCTGCGGCTTCCTTTTCGTTTACCTTCGGAACCATTGGAGCGTAGATTTGGTAATATATTCCTAAAGCTTCTCGATACCCATCATTTCCCCCATCTCCTTGGTTACCGTAAGGTCTTATTTTTTGAAAATCGAAAAAGGCCTTTTCCATGATATCTTCGAAAAAGCTCTGGAACTCAGTTCCATCCATTGAAAGGATTTTGTTTTGGAACTGGAGCGACAAGTAGTGTTTGTCAATTGGCTTCATTGATAATGACCGAATTATATGCTATGAGTAATACCAGTTGAAAATCTTGTTATAAACCGCCAGCAAGATTTTCTTTATTGGACCTAATTCGAGTACACGCTTGCCAAATGAGACAGGCTTTTTCTTTCCCATGTCTTTCAACTCGCCGCGAAAATACCCAAGCGTATTGGACATATTCATCGCCAGCGGGTCTGAGACCATCAATCGCAGCAACCCAGCGTCGTTCATGCGCTTATCCAACTGGCGTACCTGGCCCATGGGTTTGTCCATTTCGAAGGGCAGGAACTGCCCCAACGTGGATTTGTAGGAAGTGAACTGCCAGTGGGAAGCACCGGCCAACGCGGTCACGTTTTTATATTGGACTCGCCAATCCTTTGTCTCAGAATAAACCTTGCGATTCTCTTCCTCGGTCTGCCCAAGCGAGAGATTGAATTCAAGGAAGGTCTCCCACGGGATGAATTGTCCTTCATCCAATGTTGCATTGTCACGTGCCCATTTCAATGTGCTTTCGTAAAATTCAGGCGGTGTGCGGAACGGACGTGCCGTCACCATACCCACGTTGGGAAATGTTTCAAGAATTTCCACAGAACGCGAAAGCCATTTGGGCGAGAATAAAACATCGGCGTCGGTATATGCGATGATCTCGCCAGGTGCACCTGCCAGGATCATGTTCCACGCGCCACCCTTGCCCATGTTTTTCTCAGAGAGGATCAAATATTGGATCCGTCCCTCTTCCTTTTCCTTGACCAGGTATCCGCGCACTTCCTCGCACGAGCCATTATCGAAGACCATCAGGTCAAAAGGCAAGCCTGCGTCCCTGCGCATGGACTCGAGGCAGACTTTCAACACATCCAGGGTCTCAGCGTAGAATCCGCTCAGGAAGGGGATGTAGTTAAGTAACGCGACCGTGATCCGCTCGGGGCGGGCCACGTCCTTGACGAATTTGGCGGGGTTTTGGCCTTTACGCATTTATTTTCCTCGTAGGGGCGACGTTCCGTCGCCCTGGGCAGGGAGACCCTGCCCCTACGTGTTATTTAAATAATTTCTCGAAACGTTTCTTCCATCGTTTCGGCCTTGCCACATTCTCGATCATATCTTCAGGGAGAAAGAAGAAAATCCTTCGCAGGATTAATTCCACACCGCGCATGAAGCGTGCCTGAGACATTCGAGGGCGGGCAAGTTTACCATCGATTAAGCGATGAGTTGAGTCAAGGATGGTGTAACGGATCGCAGCCTGCCCACCTGCAAGACGGATATTCTCATTACTATCCGGGTGGTTATAGTGTGGTTTTGCGCCCGGCAAGTGACTGTAATCATGGTTCTGATGAACGAGCATGAGCGCAGGCGTGCAGTCGATCACCGGCCAGTTTTCCATACGCGCCTTGTAGATCATCCAATTATCCCAGCCTGCGCGGCCGATCGCAAAATCGGGGATGTCGAGGTAGGAAGAACGGGGAAAGAGGAAGAAGTCTGAGCCGGACGGACGATGCAAAACACCTTGACGATGGACCATGGACGATAAACGATCCGCCCAATCGCCTGAGAAATCCAGGGGTTCAGTTACATCCAGATCCCAGCGCTGGCTGAGCAAAACAAATTTGTCACGCTGCAAGCGTGACCTACGCGCCGCCTCGAGGAAATCGACCATCAGGATCATGTCTGCATTAATGATACAGAGCAGCTCACTGGTGCTATTTTCCCGCGCCAGTTGAAACATGGACGAGATCAGTGGTATGCCACTTTCATTAAGCGTGACGTTGGGCAGGTGCTTTACGCTGAGTTCCTTTGCAACTTGCGCAAGTCCTTGCTCCTCGCCAAGCAAAATGACTTCGACATCTGGCAGAAGAGACCACGATTTGATCGCGTTACGCTGGATCATCGCGATATGCGGATCTGTAAAGGGTTTGGGGGCAGAGAAGAACGTGATAAGGGGCATAAAAAATCGTTTACAAGTTAAAACGTTTGAACGTTCAAACGTTCTTGCGTTTCAACGCTCTTTTATCCACATCTTTAAGCGTCTTGTGCTTCACACCTGCGTTGATCTCCATTAACCCGGGTTCGTCATGAACAAGGTCAAGTACTTCCCTCCACGTGAAATCATCGCGGCCATCGAAACGGGAATAAACTTCCCGCATGAATTCGAGATCTTCAGGAGTATCCACCGTCCAGCGGTAGTCGCCAAAATCAGTGGTGTGATTTAACAGGGCAATTCTAAACCCGCGCGGGGAAACACCTTCTGAAAGCTGACGGCTGACGGCTGAAAGCTTCACTCCCTCATAGAAATAAGGCATGGCATGTTCTCTGTGTTGTGGTTCTTTGGCTTCTTTCCACGCCTTCTCGAGGGCTTTGAAAGTGCAGGCTTCGACGTCCAGGCCAATGGGGTAGGTACGATGCCACGGTGCAGGCAGGCGATTGCAAACAAAATCGTATTCGCCTTCGAGCAATGTACTGATCACGTCATCGATCAACGCAGGGTCGATCACCGGGCAATCGGCCGTGACACGGACGACGACATCAGCCTTCGCCTGTTTCGCGGCCTGATCATACCGATCAAGCACATCGAATTGACTGCCGCGCGTAAAGGGCATCCCGCTGAAGTCGCAGTATTCTGCCACGGGGTCGTCAGTGGAGTCGGTCGTCGTGGCGAAAATGGTCTCGGAAACAGTGGCAGACCGCGAGGTCCGCGCGAAGACGCGCTGCAACATGGGCTGACCGGCAATATCGGCAAGGATCTTACCCGGCAAACGTGATGAGGACATGCGTCCTTGAATGATGGCTGTAACTTTTGGTTTCATGATAAATCTTAGGGGCGACGTTCCGTCGCCCAGGGCATCGCGACACCTGCGCTGTGCATGGCACAGTGCAGGTGAGCAGACCTGCCCCTACGCATCCTGTGCTTCGGAGGGGATCGGCATGGGGATCACAAATCCCTTGGCGCGGAATTTTTCAACGTACTCACGCACCATCCAATAATCAAGGCCCACTTCCTCGGCAATCTCAAAAACGGAATGGGCGCCTTCAAAGTGCATCATGATCTTCTCGATGGCACGGTTGAGCGCCCAATTGTCGCGCCAATCCACCCACAGGCCATTTCCGCTGAGAAAGACCGGGCCGCGGAACGTGCGTTTTGGAATGTAATTGGTCGCAAAGATGCGGATGATCTGCTCGGCCGCTTCCGCCGCGCCGATCAGCATGTCATCGTGAACGATATCGAGGTTGTCATCGGTGGTGTGATATTCATCGTAGGGCCAGCGATTAATGGAAATGCACGGCACGTTGACGCCGGGCCCGTTGATGACGCGCTCGTCGTTTGGAGGAGCAGCCGCAAAATCACGTTCCTCGTGAGCGGATTTGCTTATGATGTGATTCGTAATGCGATCCAGTAAATGCGTGTGCTGGCGTGTATGATGCCAGGCAAGTTTGTTCCTGTTGCCCGTCATTTCCATGAAGATGCCGCCGCGCAGATTCTGGATAATCTCTTCGTTATGTGAAAGATAAACGATGGTGCCGATCGTCTCGGGCCCAAACCAGAAGCGCACGCTCATCGAACCGGCCGGCAGCGGATTTTCAGCAAGCCGGCGCGCAAGCTCGATCGTGCTGACCACGCCCGCGCCATCATCGTTGGCCTGCATTGGGTGACAGGTATGCGCCTGCACAATGATCTCCCCTGCTTCGGGATTCGGCCCGCCTTCGGGATGGATCACCGCGGTCGCCACCTTGAACCCCTGCTTCGGATCGGTGATGAACTCCGATTTGATCACGGCGCGATATTTTTTATCCTTCGGGAGTTTGTCGAAAACATTTTTCGACAGGCAAAATCCCCAATCTCGGTCGTAATACTTGAAAACCCACGGAATAGTGTGCGGGCGTTTCTCGTTGAAATACAAATGCGGCTGAAGCTCTTCGAACGTGATGGTTTTATCAACAGCCAGAGAATAAGAAACGATGTGAAGCGGGTTATTCTTGAAATCGACGACGCGCTCGCCGCCTTCGATCTCCAGGTACGCTTCATGAACCACATAACGCTCCGGTACCTTCCACGTCCATGCAGGCTCAAGAGGCTTGTAGGTTTCGATCGTATAGTTGGATCTCACCGGCATATAGGAACCGACGATCTCCAGAGTTTTATCGTGATCATCCGATGCAAGCGTGCGATGCAGGGGAAAGAACTCGGCCAGGACGGATTTGAGGGATGCGTATGATTTCATGGTTGCCTCTTTATGTTGTAGGGCGGCGTTGTGCCGCCCAAGGCGGGGAGACCCCGCCCCTACAATACGATCAATATTTCGGCTCTTCAATATAGTGCAATTTCTCAGGGTGTTCACGCACGATCACAGACATATTATCGTAAAACTCGTTGGCGGTCAGGGTATGAACCCTGGCCTCGCCAACCTGTATTTCCTTGATCACGCCCGCAGCAAGCAGGTCGTTCATGCCGGGCACGATATACGTCTTTATACGGTCGTGCAGGCGTACGAACATCGAATATTTTTTGATCTGCGGCGTGCGATCATATCCCATGTAGATCCCCGCGAACTCCTTCACGCGACGGTAATCGCAGCCTGTATTGTATTCAATATAATGATGCATTGAAAATGAATTGTTGAAATCCAGGCCAATACTGATAATAGTGGCGTTCAATTTATGGAACAACGCGAACGCGGAGTTTGGTCCATAGGCTTCCACATCCTCGGTTTTAGAGAATTCCTCGGCACGCGCGCCCAAAACGGAAAAACTGTAGATCGGATGCGGGGTCCGCTTTGCGTCCGGCCGCAGGCGGGCCATCTCGGTGATCATGCCCATCTTCGAAGGCGTCTCCATCACGTCGAAATAATGCGTCTCGGTCCACGATTGAAAATTGAAGGCCGGGAACATTACCGTTCCATTTTTCCCGACCAGCTCGCGCATCACATCGATGACAGCATCCACGCCGCCTTCCACCCCGCCCAGCGACTTATACGACGTGTGCACGACGATCGTATCGCCATGCTTTACATTCGTCCTGCCAAAGCCGTCCAGCAATTCTTTCTTAGAGAGCATCTTCATTCCTTTTGACGAGGCTTCGATAGACATCCATCAACGCCTCTGCATTCTTTTTCCAATCCGCACGCTTCTCCGCGGACCTTCGGCTTGCGCGGCCGATCCCGGGCAGTTTCTCCCGCTGACTGATCGCCGCGATAATTTTCTCCGCCAGCGCGTTCGAGTCACCATCCGGGAATAACCAGCCATTCTTTCCTTCGATTACCCATTCCTTATTGGCCGGGATATCCGATACCAGGCAAGGCAGCCCACAGGCGAGTGCCTCCATCAACGAGACGGAGGAGCCATCCACGTGCGAGGGTGAAATATACAGGTCAGCCATATGATACCAGCGCGGCAGGTCCGTTTGCGAGACCTGCCCGCCAAAAGTGACACGCTCCAGCACGCCGCCGCTGTTCAATATCTGGCGAATACGGTTTCCCTGAGAACCGCCGGCCAGCAGGATCAGATCCACGCTTTCATTTTGCTGTGCTATTTTCACGAAGGCGCGTGCCAGCAGGTCCACGCCATAGCGTGTTTCCCAGGAACGATTGCAGAAGAGCGTAAACGTTGTAACGTTTTCACGTTCAAACGTTGAAACGTTAAAATATTCAAGATCCACGCCCCATGGAAAGACAACCGTTTTCGCGGGATCCATTCCATACTTCACGGCCTTTTCGCGCGTCACAAAAGCATCGCTTGTAAAGAACGCGGAGCGCTTCAAGGTATAACGCGTCACCCATTCCATCCATTTGCTTTTGTGCACATCCTCCATCAGGTCGAATCCCCACGACATGGTGAGCACAGGACGAAACCCACTTAAGATCGCAATAAAGGCACAGGTCTGGATCGGCCCCGCATGAATAAGCTCAGGTTTGATCTCTCTGGTCAAACGTCGAAAGTCCAGGGTCAACTTTACGAGATTGCCCCAACGAAAGGGCTCGCGTCCGCCTTTCCAGATCACTTGATGCACATTTTCAGGAACGGGTCGATCCTCCACCTGGCGTTGATTCCCTTCCAGTTGGACAAAGAACACGTCATGCCCGCCCTCTGAAATGGATTTCAAAAAACGATGGTCATGCGTGGAATAACCGAGGGAAAAATATAAGATCCGCATAGCGATATTCGATATTCGGGGATTCGAAGTACAAATATCGATTCCCGAATATCGGGGTTACCCCAAATCCGTCCAGCGCAGTTCCCTGCCAAGTGGCATATCATGCAGGGCTTTGGTGCCGATCACATTTTCGATCTGATCTGGCTTGATCGCACCGGGTGTGGCAGGGCGCAGCACATCGATCATCTCGCGCGTAAAGCTCTCTCCGGCTTTGATCTCGCGCGCGGCGCGCAGGCAGCGACGCTGGACAACCTGCGTCTCCTGCTCATTGTCCGCGATGAATTTATCCGGGCTGCCTAATGAACGCTCCAGCAAACGCGTCTCTTCCACCATTTTCGCCCAATTCTCAGGATTCATCGCGAATTTATGGTCTGGTCCTTCGCGCTCGTTGCTATCCGTGAAGTGACGCTCGATCACGCGCGCCCCAAGGGTCACCGCGCCGAGAACAGGAGCAACAGAGTGTGTGTGGTCTGATAGCCCCAGAATCACATCCGGAAACATGGTGGCGAACGTTTTCAAAACATTTAGATGCAGGTGGTCGTAGTTACCCGGGCTGGCCGTGTAGTTGGTATTGCACTGCATCAAGACCAGCTGCTTGTTAATTTTCAGAATCGCATGAACCGCCTTTTGCACTTCACCGATCGTGGAGGCACCAGTGGCAACAAAGAATGGTTTGCCTTTACCTGCCATCCGCTCCAATGCTTCGATCCAGTCGATCTCGCCCGAGCCGGCCTTGTAGACTTCCACATATTGATCAAGGAAATCAATGGCTTCAAAATCATAAGGAGAGGAGAAATAATCAATATCCACTTCATTACATTCCTCCACCAGTGTCATGGACCACTCAAATGGAATGGAGGCACCTTTGTATACTTCAAACACCGATTTCTTCCACGCAGCCTGGTGACTGACCTGCCCGCCGTTCATTGCCTTGAAACCATAATCGGAAACGATCTTGGGCGCATCGAAATTCTGGAACTTGGCCGCATCCGCGCCTGCTTCCTTCGCCAGACGAATCAGCTTCCTGGCCCGTTCCATATCGCCGTCGTGGTTTGCAGCAATATCGGCAATGAAGTAGGTTGGGTGATTTAAACCAATTGTTCGTTTTCCGAACTTGATTTCCATGCTGTCCTCTGCGGAGTATTTAATTGGATTTGCCAATCATGCCGAGATGCGTATTTTGAAACGCATCCGGATATTTCAGGCCGTATCCCAAAATGCGGTCAAAGCTGGAATGACCGAGCAGCAGCGTCCCTGCAAACATAAGACCGGGAGTGGCGGTTAGGGAGCCCAAAACATAAAGGGCCACCGCGGTCCCTTTGTGGTGAACCAGGTTATAAGTCCAGGAGCCGGCGCGTGGATTCACCAGGTAACCGATCATGCTCAGGTCAGGCGTCAAAAATAAAAGGGCGTACCACCACCAGGCGTAGTCCAATCCCACAAAGAGAAAGACCGAGAGGCCCAACAACAGTAATTCTTCCAGTCTAAGTAAATTTTTCATGATGTCTCCTGTGGATAACTTCCCCTGGGCTGTGGATAACTTGTACAGAAGTGTATATAAGTATCCAGCCTATTGTTGATAACTGCGGATCTTCTGTGGATAACCTTGTTGACTTTGTGTGAAAAACTCGTTCAGCCCTGTGGAGAACTCAGGGATGGGCGTGCCGAGGTCCATGACCACCTTGTTGGTAGACAGGGATAAATTATGCGAACGCTTTACAGAAAGGTTGGATGTGTGGATCGAGCGGGGCGAAATGTCACTTTCCCTCAGGCTGAATTTGCGTGCGATCTCCACCCCAAACTGATACTTGCTCATGGCCTGCGTACCGACGAGGTGATACAGGCCGCTCAGGTTCTTTTGCAGCATGCGGACCAAAACCCGCGCGGTGTCGTTCACCAGCATCGGGCAAAAGATCGCATCCGTGAACCCGCTCATGCTTTTGTTGTTCGTCAGGTTATTAAAGAAGAATTCTCCCAGGCTGCGCCTGCCGCTGAGGCTCCAACCGTAAAAATTAACGCGCGCCACGATCCCATTGGGGTCCTCGGTCAGGACGGCATGCTCCCCCTCCAATTTGGTCTTTGCATAAACGCCCTGCGGGTTCGGAACATCCAGTTCCGAATAAAACCCATCCCGCTGCCCGTCAAATACGGCATCTGTTGAGAGATGCAAAAACTTAACGCCGCGTTTAAAGCAGGCTTTTGCCAGCTGGGTGGGCAGGTCTGTATTGAGCAGGCGGGCAAGTTCCGGGGTGTCCTCGCAGGCGTCGATATCTGCAAGGGCGGCACAGTTGATAACCCAATTCGGTTCGGCAGAATCGAGAACAGAATCGACCGCCCCGGAGTTGAGCAGGTCCATTTTTATGATCTTGAATGGCGCCTTCGTCAATTTGCCGCGGTCCACGCCGATGATCTCATGCGTGTCCATCTTTTCCTGTGCAAGATTGAGACCCAGCAAACCGCTGACACCCGTAATAAGGATCCTGGCCATTATCTTTTCCTATCCTTCGAGTTTGCCCAGTGCGAACAATTCCTCGAACGGTGCGATATATTTCTTGATACCTTCGATATCCAGCCATTCCGTGTTGTTATCGCTTGAATAATAAAAACCATCACTCAGCGACTTGCCTTTCGTCTGCCACGAATACCCGAACCAGATCGCTTCAGCAGGCTGGACAACGAACATTTTATCAAGCTCCACGGTATTACGCGCCTCGTCCTCCGAGATCAGCATCTCATGCAATTTCTCGCCGGGACGAATGCCAATGATATCAAGTTCGGCCTGGGGCGCAACCGCACGCGCCAGATCGGTCACTTTGGTGCTGGGGATCTTCGGGATGAAGACCTCGCCTCCTTCCATTTGCTCGATGCAATTGATCACAAAACGCACTCCCTGGTCGAGGGAAAGCCAGAAGCGCGTCATGCGGTCGTCCGTGATGGTGATCTTCCCAGTGCCGCGCTGTTTCAGGAAAAGAGGCACCACGGAACCGCGCGAACCGACGACGTTCCCATATCGGACGCACGAATAGCGGGTGGCTGACCCCGCGGCATACGCGTTGCTTTGAATGGTCAACTTCTCCGCGGCAAGCTTGGTGGCGCCGTACAGGTTCGCGGGGCTGACGGCCTTATCGGTACTGATGGTCATCACCTTTTTGACGCCGGCATCGAGCGCGGCCTCCACCACATTGGCCGTCCCCATGATGTTGGTCTTGATCGCTTCCATCGGGTTGTACTCACAGGCGGGCACCTGCTTAAG
>CAZJYB010000092.1:0-16107 GCA_964549865.1 uncultured Anaerolineaceae bacterium | reverse complement strand
TGCATAATGGCAGATGTGGGCCAACAGAATATTTATGATAATAATCTAGTATATTGACAGTGAAATTGGAGACTGTTATACTGCCGCGTATGAAGTCCACGCGAGAAAAGATCTTACAGACGCTTTTACGAAAACCGCGCTCGACGATCAACGAATTGGCAGAAGCGGTTGGGATCAACCCGATTTCAGTGCGCCACCACCTTACCAACCTTCAAATGGAAGGACTGGTCGAAGGACAGGAGGAGCGGCACGGAGTGGGACGACCGCGCCTGGCTTACATCCTTACCGAAGATGGCATGGAACACTTCCCCACCAAATATTTACGCCTGACGAACCGCCTGCTTTCACAGATGAAAGCAACGATGCCCGGACCCACGGTAAGCAAATTGTTCGGCCAGATCGCTGAAGACCTCGTCAAGGAATACGCAAGTGATATCCAGGGTTTGAGTATGGAAGAACGCCTTGACCTCGTCAAGGATTTGCTGGCGCAGGAAGGCTTCACCGTGGAATGGGAAAAGAAAGACGGTCAATACCAGATCCATGAGATCTCGTGCCCTTATTATCAAATTGGCGTGGCACATCCCGAAGTTTGCACAATGGACCAAACCTTAATTTCAAAAATGCTGGCGTTACCCGCCATTAAAGTTCAGTGCATTTTGGATGGCGCGGCGCACTGCACCTATGTTGTACAACCTGCTGAAGTAAATGTACAATAACAAAAGCAACAGAAACCAATAATATCTGTATATATAAAAGACGAGGAAAAATGAGCGATCCTGAAATCAAAGAAATCCAGTGGACCATCCACACGACGCACCCCGAACGCGTAGAGGAAGCACGGGCAAGGCTCTCTGAAGTGATCGACCCGGAAATTGGCATGAATATCATCCAGTTGGGGTTGGTGCGCGATATCGAAATTGAAAATGATATGGCGCGCTTGAAGATGATCCTGACCACGCCCTTCTGTCCCTACGGCCCTGCGATGATCGAAATGACCAAAGCCAAAGCCCTTGAGGGCCTCAACATGCCTGTCACGATCGAAATGGGCATGGACATGTGGGACTTCTCCATGATGGAAGACCCGTCCGCACTCGACTGGGGCATGTACGCATAAGACTTCCCGATTGTCTGCTAAAAGCACCATCCGCTTCGGATGGTGCTTTTTTAATTCTCCCTGCAAGGTCTGCACTGAAATTCCAGCGAACCAACGGCGAGGCAATAGCCTCGCCGTTGCCATTCACAAAAATACCATGGGATTTATTCTTCCGTGATTGTGATCGTGTCAATGACGTCGCCGTCATAAGGCGGGTTTTGATCGGGATCACGCAAGGTAATCGTTTTGACTGCATCCATGCCGGAGGTCACTTGTCCAAAAATGGTATGAATACCATTCAGGTGTTCAGCTGCGTCGAGCGTGATAAAAAACTGGCTCCCGTTCGTATGCGGACCTGAATTAGCCATCGCAAGCACACCCTCCCTGTCGAATGTGAGGTTGTTAATCTCATCGTCAAAACGATAACCAGCGCCTCCCATGCCAGTGCCGCTGGGATCGCCAGTTTGCGCCATAAACCCCTCAAGCGCACGGTGGAAAGTTACGCCGTCATAAAAGCCCTTGCATGCGAGAAACATAAAGCTGTTTACCGTGTTCGGCGCTTTATCGGGATAAAGCTCGATCTGGATCTCGCCTCCTTTCTGCAAAGCGATCGTAGCCAAATAATTTCCATTTGGATCGATCAGCAGCGGCGGCGCCAGTTCATATTGATCTGCGGCAGGAATGGAATCAAAAAGATAACAGGCGGAATTTTGCGGCATCTGATTTTTGAGAACCAGATTCCATACAAACACGCCGCCCACTGCCAGAATTACCGCCAATGCAGAGTATTGGATGATCTTTTCAGATCGCGCAGCCTGCGCTTTGCTCACTTGTTTCCTGGGGGACATTCTATAATTCTCCTTGAATTGATTTACCTGCTATTTTACGACAACTCACATTTTCTGCGCCAGCCTTGCATGGACGGAAGTTTTCCTTTATGCTTGTCGCAGATATCCATCCACCCTTTTGGAGAGTTTGATGCCTGATGAACTGAAATATGGGATGCTGGTCGAGCTGAATAACAGGTTTGAGGCGGATCTACTTGAAAGCTACCTTGAAGCACATGGCATAGACGTGGAGCTCTTCCAGGAATCGGTAGGCCAGCATATTTACCCGGTAACGATCAATGGGCTGGGCAGTGTGCAGGTATTTGTGCCTAAAAATAAACTGGAAGATGCAAGAAAGTTGTACGATGAATTCAATTCGCAGGAGTAGAAATGAATTTTGATCTTACGGAAGAGCAAAAGGCATGGAAGAAAATAATCCACGACTTTGTGGCCAGGGTCGTAAAACCCAAAGCACAGGAAGTGGACGAAAAAGAGGAGTTCAACTGGGAGGCTGTGCGCAAGGGCGGGCCGATCGGACTGCTGGGCATGAGCATCCCTGAAGCATACGGTGGCTCGAATGTGGATATGATCTCGTCTGCCATCGCCATGGAGGAACTCGGCTGGGGCTGCGGGTCCACCGCACTGGCATTGACCGCACACAACGGCCTTGGCACTGCACCCATCGCGATCTATGGGAGCGAAGAACTAAAGAAAAAGTGGCTTCCCCTGCTGGCAGATGGCAAACATAAACTTGGCGCACTGGCGCTGACGGAACCCGGGGCTGGCTCGGATATTCAGGGCGGCGTGGTCACAAAGGCCGAAAAGGCCGGGAATGAATGGATCATCAACGGCGCAAAGATGTGGTGTACAAATGCCAGCATTGCTGAATACATCATCACCCTCGTCCGCACCGACCCCAAGGGCGGTTCAAAATCGTTGAGCATGATCCTCGTGCCCATCGATTCAAAAGGACTGAGTGTTGGGCCAGCCGAAAAGAAAATGGGGTTGCGCGGTGCCCCGGCTCATGGCGTGACCTATGACAACGTACGCGTTCCACTTGAAAATTTAATCGGGCCGCAGGGACGCGGCCTGCAACAGACGCTCGCGACCCTGGACGCCGGCCGCATCAGTATCGGCGCGATCTCCATTGGGCTTGCCGTGGCAGCCATGGAAGCCGCATTGAATTACGCGCGTGAGCGCAAGGCGTTTGGCCAGGCAATCTCGGAATTTCAGGCCATTCAATTCAAATTAGCCAACATGGCCACTGAGATCGAACTTGCACGCACCATGCTCCATAAAGCCGCGTGGCTTAAGGATCAGGGTCGCCCTTTCAACAAGGAGGCGGCCATCGCAAAATTGTATTCCACTGAGATGGCAGAACGCGTCTGCTACGATGCGATACAGATCCACGGCGGAAACGGCTATAGCCGCGATTTCCATGTGGAAAGGATGTATCGGGACGCGCGCTTGATGACCATCGGCGAAGGGACAAGCGAGATCCAAAGGCTTGTCATTGCCAGGCACGTATTGGCGAGTGAGTAACAGCACCGCCCCTCGTTCTTTCGGCAGTTGCACGGCCGAAAGAACGAGGGGCGGAAAATTTACCAGCGAAACAGAATGATGCAGGGCCACCAACACAGGCCCGGGCGGGGAATGAGGCGTTTTATCGAGCGCAGATCAGACAGTGATCAAATCCTTGATATCCTCGAATGTTGCCGGGCCGATCCCAGAGACGTTCATAATATCTTCAATGACAGAGAATGGGCCATTCTCTGTTCGATAGTCAAGGATCTTCTGGGCGGTCGTCGGGCCGATGCCCGGGAGCGTATCCAGTTCTTCCAGCGTTGCTGTGTTGATATTTACAAGCTCTGCGTTTGAATTATCTGTGGCGATTTCAGTACCGGCAGAGGAGGGCAGGTCATTTGAGCCAGTGTCATTCTCAGGCGCGCTGCCCGCTTTATAGGGGATGTCCAATTGCTGGCCATCCTCCAATAAAGCCGCAAGGTTGAGGGCATTCTCATCCGCTTCTGCAAGCAAACCGCCCGCGGCATCGATCGCATCCTGCACGCGCGCCTCTTCAGGGAGTTCATACAAGCCGGGTCGAGGCACTGCCCCAATCACATGCACCGAGATGGGCGCCTTGGTTGGAGCAGGCTGCAAAATAATGGCTTCGCCCGCGGGTGCACGCGAAACAAAGACAAGCGTTCCGGCGAGAATAAAGCCGGCCATTACACCCAGCAAGACGTACAAGGCATTTTTCATAAAAAGATTTTACCCTAACTTCATCACAAGCAATTCCTCGCCTGTCTTGCTGAGCACATGGGCCAGGCCGAACAATTTATGGACGCGTTGAAAATAACGCGGCATTTGTTCGCGAGAAATACTTTGAAAGCCGAATTTTTCATACATGGGGCCGTTATGAGACATGCACATTAGATACAACGGACGATGGCTTTCCTGTAATAACTCCTCGATGATCGCACGCGCCACACCCAGGCCGCGATATTCGGGCAGCACCCCAATGGAAGCCAGCTCCAGAATATCCCTGCCATGGGGCTTGAGCTGCCCGCAACCAATGATCTTCCCGGTGGGGTCCAGAGCGACAACAAAGCGCTTCCAATCGAGGCCCATGGGATTGATGCCGACCAGATTAATCAGGTGTGAAATCTGGCCGGATTCTGATTCGACTGCCTTGCGAAGAGTGAAATCAGCCAAGCACACCTGCCGCAACCAGAATGACAAATGTGGCAATGAACCAATGGATCAGGAACGGCCATACGAAAGATTTCGTTTGCCAGGCCACCCATCCAAAGGCAAACCCTCCAAAGATCGTGGATAACGTTTCGATCTCCGGCTTGCTGATATGCGCGATCGCGAACGGCACCGCCTGCAGCCATAACGCTTCGGGCCCGAATTTGCGTGCGTACCCAAACAGGATCCACCCGCGAAAGATGAATTCCCAACCGATCAGGTCAAGAAAAGTGGTCCATGGAAGCCCGTTCAGAAAGCGTTCATAATATGCTTTCATGGAGACATCGCCGCGGCCAAGATAATAAATTATGGGCGCCATGAAAAGAATGCCCAATGCCGTATAAACAAGCCCCAGTTTCCAATTTCCGAAAGTAAACCCGTATTCACGCGGGTTTTCGCGAAATAAAAACAAAATGATAAGAAGCGGCAGGACCAGGTACAGGATGACGCGATCCCAGTATTTATATGCCGTAAATCTGTGATAGTGATCCACGATCAACAGCAGGGTGCTGGCCACGGTAATGGTCACGATCTTCCAATCAAAAATCAACTTTTCGCCAGACAGGTATTTCATGTTTTCCTTTAGAGATTATTCTAAAACTCAAGATAATCTACCACAAAGGCACAAAGTCTCAAAGACTCTAAGGAGAAACTTTGCCGTCTCGCATCGGCGTGCCGCCGTTGTTCGCGGCATGAACGATGTGTTTTTGTGTCTCACCTGCACTGCAACGAACGCAGTGCGGCGCAAGTGTAGCGGCTTCGTGGTTGGCCTTGCGAAGATGTTCTTAGTATGGGAAATAGGATTCGTTTCCATGGGGGCCGAGCAGTTGGGCAATTTTATCCGCATCGCGGTGCAATTCAAGGCCCCAATTTGCAAGCAGCAAAAGCGCAAGAAGCACCGAAACGAACATTAAAGATCTGTTTGCTGATGCACGAATTTGGCGATTAAAAATAACTGCCCAACCCAGCGGAGCAAGAATTGCCAGGAAGGGTACAAGCGCAAGATGAAAGCGGTCTTCAGCGAGGATAAAGACATGCGGGAGCAGATAGGCAGCAAATAACATCGCGAGCAGGATGGTCCACTTACTCCACTGCAACATCGGCAGGGAAAATGCAGCCAATAGGCTTGCCACCCCAAAGGGTAAAAGCAGGATCGCGGCTACGGCCAGCAATACATACCGTGGAACATATCCAAGGATATTATTCGAATAAAAATACATCAGGACGCGTTTTTCGAGCCCAAAGAAAAAACCCAGTCGATTGATGGCGAGTGGAATGAATCGCGCAGGCTGTGCACGTATGAACTCAACCGCCTTTTGAGTGCCGAATTCGTCGCGTGCAGAATCATCCATGATCGTGAGCAGGTCGAGAGAGGGGCCGAACATGAAGGAACCGTCCCCCTGCGGATGATAACCAAGATAAAGGTTATATCCCATGGAGGTCTCGATACCGGTGAGTTTATGATGCAACAACGAATTGCGGACGATCCATGGAGTAATCATAACCAGAAATGTGAGCCCGGCCAGCAAAGCTTTCCTTCGATGAAGAAATACCAGATACAAAATTGCAAGCCCGGCAAAGGGAAGGATCACGGAGCGCGTGAGTGCGGTTAGCGCGAGAAACAAACCGGATAGAAGCAAAAATTTGGATGAGGGCTTTTCAATGGATCTAAGAAGAAAGAGGAAAGAGGCGAGAAGAAGAACGAAGAAAAGATTCTCAGTCCCCAGGCCCAGCGGGTAAACAAGCAGCATCGGGTAACAGGCAACGATCCAGGCTGAGGGTTTCGCAATCTGTTCTAATTTCATTTCTCTTTCTTCTTGTGTCTTATCAGGAAAAAGGAAAGAAGAGAGATGCCTGGCTATGAAATAAGTCAACGGCGCAAGCGGCGCCCCTAAAAATACGGCCTGTGCCAGGCGCGCCGCAAAGAAACGTCCAAAATCCGTACCACTGAAAAAATACACAACCGCGAGAAAGGCCGGATACAACGGCGCGCGGAAGGACGTATAAAGTCCATACTCTGGGTCATACCCGCTAGCCGTGGACAGGTCAAAATCCACGTAGGGCGTGAGCAGTTTCAGGTCTTCCTGCGCATACCAGCGAAATCCATGCCCCGTGGATATGCTGCGGGCCAGCATATCGTACTGGAACATATCGTCCAGCCCGATGCCAAGGTTGCGGGCCAGCAATACCGGGATAAGCCGCAGGACCAACGCAACAAGATAAATTCGAACAGGGAAGGAAAGTTTCATATGAATTGTGGGTCGGATTGTCAATCCGACTTACGCAATGTTTCAATTCTTCGTTCAAGATAAGGTGAAAAATAACCGCCATATTTCTTCCATAGCTCAGGAAGTTTCCAGTCATTGCCTGTAATTTTCCCGCGACATTTCAATGATCCACACTGGCAATCGAATTCATCGTAAGGACCGCCATCAGACATGGCGTAGTCAAAGGTCAATTCCTTCTGGGGAGGAATATCACGCATGGCCACCAGCCCGATCTGCCCTGAAAACCCTAGATTCGGTTCACATGAATGATTAAAACAATCCGTTGGCTCTTTTTCCTCGGCAGTCAATAGATACAATTCCTCATGCACTTGCAGGACGCGCTGCGTAAAACGTGGCATGGCCGGGTCAAGTTCATCCTTGTGGATGATACGCCCACCCCATAGGGAGACCAACTCACCTTTGGCGATCGGTTCGCGCGCATAAACCCCGCATCCACCTCTGGAGTTTTCGCGTGCTTCACATTTTGGGTTGAGATAAGAAAAAGATGTCCCGTTCATTTTGCCTCGGGTCGAATTATACAAAGAAAATGAGCAATACGGCAAATAATTTCCGAATGGAACATAAGGCGATATACTCAGACAATCCATCGAGGAGATCACATGAAATCTGCCCGCTACTGGCTTGTTTTTCTCACAATATTCATTTCCTGCAATGTTCCATCTAATGCACAAATCACGTCTACTGCGGCGGGCATCTCTGATACCAGTGACATTCATGGCGCGTGGCGGGGAACTTTGCAGGACCAGAATACAAACTCCAGCTTCCAGATGAATTTGTATATTCAAAAGAGTGACAAGGGCTTCTCAGGCACGGTCGAATTTTTGATCGATAACTCCATCACTGAGACCCATCCAATTACCGGCGCGCAAATAGAGAATGGGTTTCAGTTCAGCGATGCGGAAGGCAGGTCGTTTTGGGGAACGATCGACCAGGGCACCATGCACGGCTTCGTTGGATGGGATTGTTTTGAATGCGACTATTGGGGAGAATATACCCTCGCGCGTCAAACGGACCCGGTAGCTGCCGCGGCCCCAACGACAGAATCCCCAACCCTGGGCGTGATCCGCTTCGAAGGCGTCACTGACGGAGGCACTGTTTCAGGAGCTGTGGACCCGCTAACCGGCTTGCCGACTGCAACGATCCGCGTTGCCTCAGAGGATCCAACCAAGGCGATCTTCCTTGACGCAGATAACATTCTTGCCGGATACTATTATATGGAAGGAGGATCATCCTATACGGCAGATATCCCATGGACACCCTGGCATGGAAACGGACTCTACGCTCTGGATGCATATCTAATGGAGTGGACATCCGCTGCCGGTACGATCATCGGTCGGCAAACCATTAACATCAACGTCAGTGGGATTCCGGATGGTACACCAACGGTAAGTGAGCGATTTTCCCAACTCTTTCTTGAACGATATGGCTTCTATCCTCCAAACCCGGCTTTTACAAGATACATTCGGCTCTTCCCAGATTTACTGGACCCCAGCCAATGGGTCAGCGCGGTGTATTATGGAGATTATGTTTACGAGCTCAGGCTCATGGATGACGGTGAAGTCTCTCAATTTTATACATACACAAATTTCGATCATGAATACAGCATCTGCCGGTCTTCAGGGGTGATCCGCATGCTGGCAGTGATCGTTGATTATGGCAACACCGGCGTGGACCCAAATATCGTCCTGGATGACCTTTATCAAAGCCTTGCCAGGGCCAACCAGCGCTGGGCCGATCATGCAACCAGCATCGGCCTCGCACAACCCATCCTTCAGGTGGAACTTACCACGGCGCTCGCCGGTGGGCCCTCAACGCCCGGTCAATATCTGACGGTCAATGAAATACTCGCTCGCACAGGGTATGACCTGTCACAATTTGATGTACTGACAGAGATCGACCTCGACCGCGATAACCTGACAACCGGGCAATATGGTGGCCTGGGAGTTTCCCTTACAGGCGGATGCCGTCCCTCAGGCCCGAACAGGGTGAACATCGGCATGAATATTAGTTCAAGTGAATTCCCTGAGGTGGGCTCATCGATCTTTGAACATGAATTCATCCATGCCATGGGCTGGCAGCACTGGTGGGCAAATGAAAATGGCGGCACGCCGGATTGGACGCGTTCCGGACCCTATTGGATGCCCGTCCGCATGTTTGGCTGGGTGGACCTGGATGGCGACGGAGTCATTGAAATACACGACCCCACCCCTTACGGAATTCAATAAAGTTGCAAAGGGTATAATCCTGAAAAACCATCCGGAGATCCATTAATGACAGACCTTCCCATTTACCCACTCTCAAACGAACACAAAATGATCCGTGATGCGGCTCGAGGTTTTGCAGAAAAAGAAATCGCACTTATCGCGGCGGAATTTGATGAGAGCGGCGAATTTCCCCATGCCACCATTAAAAAAATGGGGGAGCTGGGATTTATGGGCATCGAAATCCCTGAGGAATATGGCGGCTCAGGCATGGACGCACTTGCCTTTGTACTGGCCCTGGAGGAAATCTGCAAAGTGGATGCTTCTCATGGCGTGATCATGTCTGTAAACAGCTCCCTATACTGTCATGGCATCTTGAAATTTGGAACGGAAGAACAAAAGAAAAAATTTGTCGTTCCGATCGCATCAGGCAGGGCCATTGGCGCATATTCTCTCACCGAGCCACAAAGCGGGTCGGATGCAGGCACAATGAAAAGCATTGCCAAACGTGAGGGCGATTTTTATGTTCTGAACGGTCGCAAATCCTGGGTCACAAGCGGACCCGTTGCCGATTACTTCATTGTTTTCATGGTGACTGACCTTGATAAAAAGCAAAAAGGCATCAGCGCGTTTCTCGTGGACGGTAAAACAAAAGGATTAACACGCGGCAAGAAAGAGCCGAAGCTCGGTATTCGCGCTTCTGCCACAAGTGAGTTAATTTTTGAAGATTGTCGCATACCCGTTGAAAACAGACTTGCTGCGGAAGGTGAAGGTTTTAAGATTGCCATGACCATGTTGGATGCAGGTCGTATCGGCATTGCAACACAAGCGCTTGGGATCGCAGAAGCGGCCTACGAAGCGGCGCGCCAGTACGCGGGTCAGCGCGAGGCGTTCGGCCAGCCCATCGGCGCGTTCCAGGGAACAGGCTTCAAGATCGCCGATATGAAAACGCGCATTGAGGCATCCCGCTTGCTGATCTATAACGCGGCCATCGCGAAGGAGAAGGCGAAAAAGTCCGGCGGCCGCTATTCGCTCGAAGCTTCGATGGCAAAGTTGTTCGCCTCGGAGACCGCCATGTACGTCACACACCAGGCCGTGCAAATTCATGGCGGCATGGGTTACAGCAAGGAATTGCCTGTTGAGCGCTATTTCCGGGATGCCAAGATCACGGAAATTTATGAGGGGACCAGCGAGATACAAAGGCTGGTCATCTCGCGCAGTGAACTGGGGATCAAGTAATTCGCGCGGCAACTCATAGTAAAATAGCCCGCCATGAAAGCCACACTCTTCCATCGACACGGCGGGCCGGAAGTCCTCGAATATACAGACTTCCCCTCGCCTGAACCAAAAGAAGGCGAGGCGCTTGTTCGCTTGCGGGCCGCGGCGTTAAACCGCATGGATGTAATGGTTCGCAACGGGTGGCCCGGTTTAAAACTGGAGCTGCCGCACATAAACGGAGCGGATGGCGCCGGAGAAGTGGCCGCGCTCGGAGGGCATGTACCTGAACTCAAGATCGGCGACAGGGTCGCGATCAACGCAAATCTTGGGTGCGGGAAATGCGAATTCTGTGTAAACGCACAGGATAATATGTGCCGCAACTGGCACCTGCTCGGTGAAACCGCTCGCGGGACCTATGCAGAATATATCGCTTTGCCAGTGCGCCAGCTATACAAATTGCCGGATGAATACGACTTTCATGCGGCTGCGGCTGCCGCTTTGGTGTACCAGACTGCCTGGCATTCAATGGTGAAGCGCGGGGGCGTACAGGCCGGGCAAACAGTGGCAATTGTCGGCGCGGGAGGAGGCGTGAATTCCGCCAGCGTTCAAGTGGCAAAATATCTTGGCGCACGCGTCATTGTGATCGGGTCGGACGCTAAAAAATTGAAGGATGCCGAATCCCTGGGAGCTGATATTCTGATAGATCGTTCCAAAGACGAGGATTGGTCGAAGGCGGTATTTATCGCAACCGACAAGCGCGGCGCGGATGTGGTCGTGGACAATGTCGGCACGACATTTCCCTTGAGCCTGCGTGCGCTGTGCAAAGGCGGGCGCCTGCTTACGGTTGGAAACAGCGGCGGGCCGCGTTTTGAAATTGACAACCGCTATATTTTTGCAAAACATCTTTCGATCATCGGCTCCACCATGGGCACACTCGAGGATTTTGACGAGGTAATGGGCCTGGTCGTCGCCGGCCGGCTTAAACCGATTCTCGACAAGACCTACCCACTCAAGGAAGCGGCCGCAGCACAGGAACGATTATGGCTCGGCGAAAATTTTGGAAAGATCACGCTCGATACCTCATCATGAATTTTTTAAAAAGATTTCACCCGTTCGAGATCGCGCTTGTCACGGTCATTTTAGGCATTCATTTATATGCGGCCCTGTCGGACGCGTACAACATGCCCAATACCTGGTTCACGCGGGATGATGCCTATTACTACTTCAAGGTGGCACAGAACATCACCGAAGGGAATGGCAGCACTTTTGACGGGATCAACCCGACCAACGGGTATCATCCGTTATGGATGTTGGTGTGTGTTCCGATCTTCGCCCTGGCCCGCTTTGACCTGATCTTGCCGCTGCGCGTTCTGCTGATGGTAATGGCGGGCTTCAATGTTGCCACCGCGGTATTAATTTATAGAATTGTAAAAAGCAACCTGTCCCATGCAGTTGCGTTGATCGCAGCACCTTTTTGGGCCTTCAACTTTTACATTCATTACATGGTCTATGAATTCGGGCTGGAGACCCCGCTCGCCGCATTTTCGGTTGCTCTGTTCATTTATAAGCTTTCGCAGATTGAGAAAACCTGGCGAAAAAGCCCCGTTTCAACCCGTCAGCTAGTCACGCTGGCCGGGATCGCGGTTGTCGTGCTGTTCAGCCGGCTGGACCTGATCTTTTTTGCGGTGATCGCGGGGATCTGGATCATCTTTCGCGGGCAACCCATGCGCTTCCTGCTTCCGCTGGATATGGTCATCATATTTTTCTCGATGACCACTTCCGTCGCCCTGCGTACAGGCATAAAAACATACAACAGTTTATACGCAGCCTCCGCGATTGAGGCAGTCTTGATTGCACTGGTTCTCAAACTCATCTCCCTTTATTTCTTCGGTGCCTATCAACACCCCCGCATAAATTCAGTTTGGAAAACAACCAGCAATACCTTCCTGGCGCTTACCGCCAGCGGGATCATTGCAGCCGGTCTGTATTTTGTGGCCGTTCAACTGGGCATCGGCAAAGACTTTCCGCGCAGCGCGTTCGTCATCGATTGGGTGATTTGCACGGCACTCATGCTTGTACTGAGAATGGCTGCCTACCGGTTTGGCGATCAAAACATAATGCCGAACGAACAAACAAAAACACCCATTCAAGAATTACAAACGAATTGGAAAAAATGGCTTGCAGACGGCGCGATCTATTACGGCATTTTAGGGGGTGCACTCACGGCCTACATGCTTTTCAATAAACTGGTTTTTGGTACCTCCAGCCCGGTGAGCGGACAGATCAAACGCTGGTGGGGAACGATCGGCAACACCGTTTATGATTACCCGGCGCCAAATTGGCCTTCATTTTTTGGCATCAGCCCACAGGGGGTATATTTTGCGTGGCCACCTCTATCGAGTTTCTTTGCATGGGTTGCCGGCCTTATCAAACCCCTGTACCCGGGATCCAACACGCAGGACGAAAGGTATTTGATCGCACTGATCGCATCGGCAGTTATTGCGATCATCGTCCTGTTTTTAAATGCACAGCGGGCAAAAGAAAAGATCGCCAACATGGCACTCATCCCGCTCATTGCAGGCTGCGCCATCCAGATCCTTTCGTATACCACCACTGCGTACGGCGGGGCAAAGGAATGGTATTGGGTCAGCCAGATGGTGTTGGTGGTGCTGGCAGGAAGCATTCTTCTCGAAGTCATTTTGCAGCCGTTGCAAAACTTCCGGCCTGCACGATACGCTTTACCGCTTATCTCCCTCATGGCCGGCACATATATGGCAGCACGCTTTGCAGGCTTCGTGGAAAACGTGATGCCCTACGACTATTTTCCGGCTGATCGTCCTTTCATGGAGGTTTTGCCATATCTCGAAGAAAACACGCCGCCAGGTGCGATGATCGGCATGACAGGTGGTGGAAATGTGGGATACTTCATTCATGACCGCACGATCGTCAATATGGACGGCCTGATCAATAGTTATGATTATTTCAAGTCCATACAAAACGGTGATGCCGCCATCTATCTGCAGGAGCATGACATGAAACTCGTATTTGCCAACCCGCGCCTGCTTGCACTGCCGCCTTACTTTGGTCAATTCGCACCCTATCTCGAAAGCTATAGCGTGTATGGCGGCAAGGATCTAATGTACCTGCTTGAAGAGCCGAAATATTAAGGATATTTCCAGCGCCTCACTCGGACCGTCAAACTGTTTCCTGAATCCATAAATTTTCCCACGCTGATGAAGAACAAACCGCCCTTCCGAGTAACGCTGTTGCTATGGTTGGTGTTAATCATGACAGCATGGAACACACTGCGACTCTGGACATCGCTGGTATGGCGCAGCACGTTAATTGAATTTTCTGCACGGCCCGCTCCGATTATGATCGCATGCATCAGCTTGATCTGGATCGCCGCCGGCGCGATATTGTTATGGGGAATCTGGCAGAACAAAACGTGGACGGTGAAACTGCTCCTCGGAAGCGCGGCAGGATGCACGGCCTGGTATTGGAGCGAGCGACTCATCTGGCAGGAGCCGCGTCCAAATTGGCCTTTTGCTGTTATATTGAATCTGTTGGTACTGATCTTCATCATTTTTACGACAAAATCACTGGCGAGAGAGGCCTATGAACGACAATCCCCACATCAAAAGACTGCATGAGCTAAAAGCACAATCACGGCTTGGCGGAGGCCAGGAACGGATCGATGTACAACACAAAAAGGGACGACTAACCGCACGCGAGCGCCTCGACCTGTTGCTGGATAAGGGCTCTTTCCGCGAAGTCGACCCGTTCATCGTCCACCGCACACACGATTTTGGGCTGGACGACCAGAAATTCATGAGCGACTCGGTGGTCACAGGCTGGGGTACCATCGAAGGAAGACTCGTTTATGTTTATTCGCAGGATTTCACCGTGTTCGGCGGCAGCCTGGGTGAAGTACACGCAGAAAAGATCTGCAAGATCATGGACATGGCCATGAAAAATGGAGCCCCCGTGATTGGGCTGAATGATTCCGGCGGGGCGCGTATTCAGGAGGGCGTGGTGGCGCTGGGCGGCTATGCAGATATTTTCCTGCGCAATACCATGGCGTCGGGCGTCATCCCACAAATTTCAGCGATCATGGGGCCCTGTGCCGGCGGCGCAGTTTATTCGCCCGCACTGACAGATTTTATTTTCATGACGCGTAACACCTCTTATATGTTCGTGACCGGGCCGGACGTCGTAAAAACCGTTACCCAGGAGGAGGTTACCCAGGAGGAACTCGGCGGTGCAAGTGTGCACTCTGAAAAATCCGGCGTATGCCATGTGGCAGCGGAGAGCGAAGCGGATACTTTATATCTGATCCGAAAATTGTTCGGCTATTTGCCGCAAAACAACATGGAAGACGCCCCTTTTATGCTGACGGACGATCCCCTCAGAATGGACGAGGCGCTCAATACGATCGTACCGGATGACGCCAACAAACCTTACGACATCAAAGAAGCGATCCGCATGATCGTGGACAGTGCGCAATTTTTTGAGATCCACGAGAATTACGCACAGAATATTGTTGTGGGCTTTGCGCGGCTGGGCGGGCATTCCGTGGGCATTGTTGCGAATCAACCTGCCGTGCTGGCAGGCGTACTGGATATCGATGCAAGCGAAAAGGCGGCGCGTTTCGTGCGCTTCTGTGACGCATTCAACATTCCGATCATCACCTTTGAGGATGTACCCGGCTTTTTACCCGGCACTTTTCAGGAACACCATGGCATTATCCGCTCCGGTGCAAAATTACTTTATGCATACTGTGAAGCGACGGTCCCCAAATTGTTGGTGATCACGCGCAAAGCCTATGGCGGTGCCTACTGTGTGATGTCGTCCAAGCACATTCGCAGCGACCTGAACCTTGCCTGGCCGACCGCCGAGATCGCAGTCATGGGACCGGAGGGCGCAGTCAGCATCATCTTCCGCAAAGAGTTGGAAAAGGCAAAAGACCCCGTCAAGAAGAAGGCGGAACTCGTCGCGGACTATAAGGAAAAATTCGCCAACCCGTACGTGGCTGCGCAACGCGGCTATATTGACGACGTGATCGAACCCAAAGAGACGCGCCCGCGCCTGATCAATGCGCTTGAAATGCTGAGCAACAAGCGCGACGCCAACCCCGCGAAAAAGCACGGGAATATTCCATTGTAAATACGTCATTGCGAGACGGTGGCTTTCCGTCGAAGCAATCCTCGCCTTAAGGAGGAGATTGCTTCGGCAAAGAACGCCTCGCAACGACACGTTGAGGTGCCATGTTCAAAAAAGTCCTTGTTGCAAATCGCGGTGAGATCGCGGTCCGTATTATTCGTGCCTGCCGCGAGCTGGGCATTCAAACCGTGGCTGTCTTTTCGGAAGCGGACCGCAATGCCCTGCATGTACGTTATGCCGACGAAGCTTATTTGCTCGGCCCCTCGCCTGCGCGCGAATCATACCTGCGCATGGATAAGATTTTTGAGATCGCCCGCAAATCTGAGGCAGATGCCATTCATCCGGGCTATGGATTCCTGGCCGAGCGCGAGGAATTTTCCGCGAAATGTGTGGAGTTGGGCATTGTATTCATTGGTCCCAAGCCATCATCGATCGCAGCCATGGGAGACAAGGCCGAGGCACGCGCAACTGTGATCAAGGCGGGCGTGCCGGTTGTACCCGGCACGGAGGATGTGGGCAACATGACCAATGACGATCTGCTGCGCATCGCACCGCAGATCGGGTTT
>CAZJYB010000091.1:0-16258 GCA_964549865.1 uncultured Anaerolineaceae bacterium | reverse complement strand
CCAAACCCCACCTGCCTGCGCTCCAGGATCAGGGGCTTCAAGCCTCTTTCCGTCAGATGAAAAGCAATGCTCGTTCCCATGACGCCGGCGCCGATGATGATCGCATCAAAATTTTTTGACATTCATATCCTTAAAGACCGAATAATGGCGGTACAAAGGATTGCCCGCAATGCTTCGTATGGTTAGTAGCGAATCCGGTACCAAAGGGTCTATTGACAGAAACGAAAAAAATTACAGTTTTGTAAGCACCCCCGTGTCATCTATTCACTTTTTGCTTTTTATCTGGTTTCGCAATTGGGAAGCGCGATCTTTCAGATCTTTGAAGTACTTCGTGTCTGTGATCTCTTCCACCTGGTGGGCGCGGCGCGTCTCGTCGATGGCGATCTTCAATTGGGCAATTTCCTGCCTGAGGGATGCCTCGCGGATGTAACCGTCCAGCGCGGCAGTAGCCAGAAGAACAAGGGCCTCGAGCACATCGTCGTCCGTGAATGGGATGATCTCGCCTGTTTGCGGTTCTTTTGCATTGATCAGTTGCAGGACACCAATTACCTTTTCGTCCTTATTTTCAAGTGGGATGGTCAGGAACGATTTGGAACGATATTTTGTGTTGGCATCAAAGGATTTTGTACCTGAAAAATCAAAACCATCGGCCGTGTATGCATCTGCGATATTGATGCGCTGATGAGTTAACGCGGCGTGCGAGGCAACGTTGGACCGGTTTTCACTGCCGTCGTCGTTATAAAGCCGCACGGGTTTGAAGGCGATCAGATTTCCGGTGGTTCCACCCATCGACATATTGAGCGAGGAGTTCCGCAAGATCACAAACTTAAGCACGTTATCTTCCAGCAGATATAGCGTGCCTGCATCAGCATACGTAACAGACTGGGCCTCGACAACCAGGGTTTCGAGCAAACGATTGAAATCCTTCTCGGCGGAGAGCGCCACTCCGATGGGGATCACCTTCCTGAGCAAACGAAGCTGGTTATCACGAAAGGAAACCCCGCGCGCCATGCCATCCAGCATGCGCACCAGTTGGCCTATCTCTCCTTCTTCCTTTCCAAGATCGCTTAAAAGGTCCGGAGTATATTGCCCGGCCTCCACCGCACGCACTGCGTGCATGATGCGAATCAATGTTTTTGAACCCATGATTGTGGCGTCTGGCATGATAATTCCCTTGGCACGAGCAGTATACCATCAAGACCAAAAGCAAAACATACAAAAACTTTGCGATATACTCGCCTGCATGTCACGGACACGCATCGGCCTATTCGGCGGCACTTTCGACCCGCCTCACATCGTGCACCTCATTCTCGCAAGTGAAGCAGCCCATCAATTTCAACTGTCGCGCCTGCTCTGGGTGCTCACTCCCGACCCACCGCACAAACTGGAGCGACCGATCACGCCGCTTCATCATCGTCTTGAAATGACCAAACGTGCGATCGACAATGACCCGCTCTTCGAGCTCTCACAGATCGAGATCAATCGTCCCGGCCCGCATTATACAAATGACACGGTCAAACTGCTTGCAGCACAGGAACCAGATGCAGATATCGTGCTGCTGATCGGCGGAGACTCACTTCGAGATTTACCCAACTGGCATCAATGCGCGGACCTGGTGACTGCTCTACACAAAATCGGTGTGATGCGCCGCCCAAGCGACTCTTTTGACCTGCCCACCCTGGAAACTCAAATACCGGGATTGAACGAAAAGGTCATCTTCCTGGATACCCTCGTTCAAAACATTTCCTCCAGTGAGATACGCCGCCGCGTAGCTGAGCGGGAGCCATACCGATATTATGTGCTTCCGGCAATATATGATTACATCGAATCAAACAATTTATATCGAAAGCCATAAATTCATATGCAACCGTCCCTGGACTCCATTTCCCTGCTCACATGATTCTTAAGAGATCCAGTCGCAACAAAGATTTCATAAAAAAATCAGCCGCTAAAAAGCGGCTGATTTTTTTATTTACGCATTCAAGTGATACGTGTGATACGCGTTCTGGCAGGGATTACCCCAGGCAATATGCATTTCCCGTGCAGTCAGGTCGATCACCAGCGCATTGATGGTCTTCTCACGATCAAGCGGGTCGAGCCCTTCAATGGCATGATTGCAGATCGAGTTTGGGATGTTGACATGATCCTTCTGAATGGCTTGTAAGCTTTTAATGGAATGCTGCTGGCTCTGCCGAAGTAAGCGCGAGGCACGAAAATAACGCACACGTGAAGACAACAATTCCTCGGGATCCTTCTCGATCTCTCTCATTTGAGGGTCAAGGTAATGATTGGTATGCACCATATACCCATCGTTTGCATACAAGATCTCAAATTTACGCGCTGAAACTTCAATGGAATACATCTCTCCACTTTCATGCACGAGTAAATGATTGTATCCCGCCGCGCGATGCTGGACGAGCGTACGTCCGATCGCACCGGAGATGCGGTTTGAGGCCAATACGGCGCGCGCAACCACAAGGCGCGGAATGCCGATACGCGAGTCGCTTGGGTAGACGGAATCTATTAGTTGGGCAATGCCATAGGCATTGAATCCCACATTGGGCAGCAGCCCGCCATAGGTCATCGCGAGAAACGGCGGCTCCTTGTCTGGTTTGGCTGAAATCACCAGCACATCGCCCTCATCATCGGGAACCCAATCCTCGTTATGCGCGGCAAGCACGTGTCCATCTGCTGTACGCTCGTCATTGACCGCGAAACTGGTGCAGCGCGTGAGATGAAGCGCGTCCATCGTGACTGCCTCCATCGCGTTCAGCACAACGGCGTCATCGAATGACACATTGGCTCCCTCGGCAATGCCGCGCAGTTCATCCACATATTGCGGATAACGCTCTTCCGCGAACGGCAAATACTTGCGTGATTGTATCTTCGCGCCCTCCCATGTGAGTGCGAGCGTATCGTATGCATCATCGATCAGCACACGCGCATTCGCAACGGAATGCCGGATCTGTTCGCGCGCCGCCTCGCCGATCTGGCCTCCCATTGCGCGGTGCGAGCCGGAGACTTCGATCAATGGCGGGGGTGTATTGTGAACAGGCGTATTGGGGATTTCGTGTTTGAACATGATTCCTCTGCAATAAAAACCGCCTCGAGAGTTCCTCGAGGCGGGCAGATTATATCATGTGGGTTTACAGCGGCTTTCAACTCTGTTAATCGGATGATCCTGCAGATGGTGTTTCAGGCACGACCATGGCCATACCTGAACCGGAGCGGGAACCAAACCTTGTCATAATCACAGCGCCAATACCAATCAGTGCAACTGTAAAATTGAACAACCATCCAAAGCATGGGACCATGGCATTAATAAATCCGCCGATCAACACAAGGATGAAAGTGCCAAACCCGGTAGCCAGGGGCGTTGCCCAGGTTTGATTGATGGCTTTGGTAAAACGATCTCCGACCTCCTGTCCCAGAGAGATTACACCCAGGAACCAGGCGATTGCCAGTATAAATATCGGCGCAATGGTCAGGATCAGGAGAAGGCCGATGAACACGCTCAACAATCCAATGCTCCCGGCAATTAATGTCTGAGTAACCGCATAATCCCCAACCCTCCTGATCTGCTGATCAAGAAACAAGGTCAGAAAGGCGGCAAGACATCCCATGAGCAATGCCCAACCAACAACCTGCAATACCGTCCATAACGGATTCACATAAAAATCAATTTCGGGTCCGTTCGGCGCATTTGGTATGTCCGGAACGTTGGGTACATCGGGAACATCGACCGGAGGCGCGTTGTTCGTAATATTGCCGCTTACCTGCGCTTTGGGGTCCTGCTCCACTTGTCCACCGATGGTGGCGATTTCGCCATCCACAACTGCGGTTTCAGTTAACTGAATCTGCCCACCGATCACGACGATATCACCATCGACTTTGCCGGAGATGGTCAGATTGCCACCGATCACGGCTACGTCGCCATTTACATCGCCGTCCATTCTAAAATTACCACCGATCAAGGCAATATCCCCATCCGCAGTGGCCCCCTCTTCAATGGTGATATTACCGCCAAACACGGCGATGTTGCCATTCAATTCATCGCCTTTTTCAAGCGTATAGTTTTGGCCAAAAAGAAGCACATCCCCATCCGGGCTTTGTGCATAAACGTTACTGGCCGGCAATACAAGCACTGCCAGCAAAAGAATGAACCGGATCAAATTTGTTTTTACTTTCATACAGATGCTCCTCGCGGCACGCGTGCAAACCGCCAGATGGATATGGCCCACAAAAGCCCGAGCCCGGCTATAGCAGAAACGATCACCATCCACACATAAGGTGGAATAAAGTTCGGGATGACTCGTGCCAGCACTGTAAATGCCTCAGCGAAAGCCTGCACAGACGTGAATACGAACAGGACATAACCGATCCCTGCAGTGAGCCACTCCACAGGAGCTGCCGTGACCGCATAAATATATGGCACAGTCAGCCAGCCGATGAGCCCTGCACCTGTCAAAACAAGCACGATCAGGCCCACCAGTTTACGGCGGCGTTCGACGATCTTTTGCACGGCAAGTCGCTGCTGAAAGCGCAGGGCAAAACCCATGGCCGGCGCGGCCACACGTGCAGAGCGTAATGCAAAGCCTGTTTCCGTCAACGCGCTACAGTATTTGCACATGCGCAAATGTACATCGAGTTCCCGCTTCTCCGCGGGTTCTAGAAATTTATCGTTCAACAGCCACTCTTCAAAAGGCTGGTGATTCATGGGGCCTCCTTTTGGGGTCGACATGTGTCTCTTCTTCCTGCCACATGCCTGCCAGTTCGCGGCGGGCGCGGTGCAAACGGCTTTTCACCGCGCTTACCGTCAGGCGCAGCGACTCGGCAATCTCTATTTCAGAATAGTCGTACCAGTATCTCATGATGATCGCGGCACGATCTGTATTATCCAGGTCTTTGAGCATGGCTTGCACACGGTCGCGCGTCTGCCCTTTGACAGATTCAGCTTCCGGGTCGGGTGAATCGGGGTCGGGCAATTCAAAAGTATTGCCATCCTCATCCTCCACATCCATCGAGAACATGGCGAACTTCCTGCGGCGAAGCCTGTCGATGCAATAATGGGCTGCAATGGAAAGTAACCAGGTCGCGAACGGCCGTTTCTGGTCGTAACGATGCAGGTGCTGGAACGCACGCAAAAATGTTTCCTGGGCTGCATCTTCTGCCAACTCAGGCTCACCCAACATGCGATAGCAAAGGTTGAAAACCGGGGTTTGATAGGTTTCGACCAGCCTGGTAAATGCTTCGTCACTGCCTTGTTGAGCCTGGAGGACCCAGGCTGTTTCTTCGTTCACGCATGCTCCTCTTGTGGACTTGCTACCCTACTTTTACGCAGGGAATTGGGGAAAGTTGCATGATTTTGGAGTCGACCAGCAAGCTGGTCGGTTCGCAGGAGCATACCCTGTCGGGCACACGAGCTCCTGCACTCCATAATTAATGTACATGCCCATCTCCACTTCCCTCTGGACCGAGGACCTGTTCCCACTGCCCGAGCGACTCTGCCCTTTGGGCAAAGAAGATCGCGATAACGGTCGTCAGCGGGACGGCCGCGATCAACCCCAGTGAGCCAACCAATGTGCGCACGACTTCTTCGGCAATGAAAGAGAAGTTGACCAGGTAGCCATAATCCCCCCGCGCCAGCGAGAACAGCAGAAGCATTGGAAGAGACGCGCCTGCATAAGCAAGCACCAATGTATTGACCGTCGCGGCGACATGATCCTGCCCGATACGCATCGCCGAGTTGTACAGCTCAAGGAACACATAATTTGGGTTGGCATGCTGAAGTTCGAATACAGCCGAGGCTTGCGTTGTTACGAGGTCATCCAATACACCCAGCGCACCAATGATCATGCCACCCAATAGCAGGCCGCGCAGGTTGATCGGTGTCTCCATGGCCTGCATGAGGAACATTACGTTTTCATCGCCAGTACCATTCAATTTTGCGAACACCACGAACAAGGCAGAAAGCGCACCGGTAAGCAGCAAAACAATAATCATGCCCAGGACCGCCGCGTGTGTTTTAAGGGTCCAACCATACGTGAGATACAACGTCACCGCGAGCAGGATGATCGAACCCATGATGCTTACGCGCAGCGGATCTTCGCCAATAAGAATGTGAGGAATAATATAACCAATGATGACGTACAAGCTAAATGCCATGCTGAGAAGTGCTCGCACGCCCTTCCAGCGACTGATCAGAATGATCGCGACCGCAAAGGTGATCGTCAGCCATAAAATCGGCGTGGTGCGGATATAGTCCACGAAATACGCGTTGACTACATTGTCCGGCGTCTTGCTGATCGCGACCATGACCTTATCGCCAACCTGGAGCAGATAATCATCTGACCTGATCTGGCGCTTGCCATAGTCGATCTCCATGATGATGTCGGCGTATTTACCCTCCAGAATATTTACGCGCGCGATCTGATACTTCTGCACATGGCCGCCCATGTCGATCTCGCCCTCCTCGATGATCTGCGTCACCTCTGCGCGCACGGTATCGGAGCCAAGCGTGGAAAATCCCTCGCCTGGCAATTGCACTCTGGATAAAGTGGTGTAAGCAATAGCCGCAATCAGCAGTACAAAAGGAAAGAGCCATGATTTGTTTTTCATGAGTTTCATTATAACTTTATTGTAGGTCACGTTTTCAACGTGACAATTTGAATTCAAAGATATGTATCACGTTTGAAGCTTGACTGCAACCTTATTCACGTATAATCGCTACATGAATTTTCGACGGTACTACATTCCAGGGTCGGCAGTTTTTATCACACAGATTGTCGAGTCTCGCCAACGAATTTTCCAGGACAAAAAACTGATTGAACTATTGCGCACAACGTTGCAAAACGTAAAAGAACTGCACCCCTTCACAATGCTAGGATATGTTTTTCTACACGACCACTTTCATATGATCATTCAACCGACTGGCGAAAGTAATTTCAGTGACATCATGCACTCGCTTAAACCTAACTTTACAAAAGAATACAAAAAGACACTCAACCTCGCAAAAACCGACACCGTGAAATTTTGGCAAAAGCGATTTTGGGATCATGTTATTCGAAATGATAAAGACTTTGAAAACCATTTACATTACATCCACTATAACCCGGTCAAACATGGATATGTGAATGATCCGCGAAATTGGCTTGATAGTAGCTACATCGAGTGGGAAAAGCTCGGCTTGTATCCACCACCATTCACTTGGGAAGAGCCAAAAGATTGGGATTGGGGCGAGTAGGTCACGTTTGCAACGTGACACTTTTTGGGGCAACACGTCACGCTAAAAGCGTGACCTACGGTTCTCTTCTTGGCTCGCTTCGCTCAACGCGAATCAGCGTTCGGTTCCTGCGATTCTTCGATCAAATTCCTCGGTGTGGCCGCCCCACAACTCGGGCAAATATATTTATGTTCCACGGGTATGTAAGACCGTGAACAAAACGGACAAGTGATCGGCATGGGTTCTTTTGGAACCTCTTTAATGACATCCCGCGTCACTTCGCGTGTTTCCACACGGGTGGAATTCCCGCCAATGAAGATGGGCCCGCTTCCATAACTTCCACCACGAGAAGAGCCGCCTCCGGACGATTTCTTCATGCCTGCTCCCGCCGCACCGATAAGGCCTCCGGCCACGTCACTCATTTTTGCTGAAGGCTTGGATGAAGACCTCGAGGAGGATTTCGAGGATCGTGAAGATGATGAGGATCGCGATCCGCCTTTGGATTCACTTAATACAAAGAACATCACCGCAACGATCACCACCGAGGCGAGTGTCACGAATACGATGATGGCGGTCAAACGTATCGCACGCGGAATGTTATATAACTCATACCCATAACTGAACAGGAAGACGCCGCCCACATAGAACGGGAACAATATCCCGATCAGGGTCAGGCCGGTATTTTGCTGCATGTTTCCTTCATACCACGTCAAGTAGGCGATGAAAACGATCAACCCCAAACATGCCAGCGCGATCAGCCCGCCCGGGATCAGCAAATGCAAAGGCTTGCCGGGTTTCTGATCGTCGCGGTCGTATTCAAAAACTTCGTGTGTCTTGGCACGCACTTCACGCGCCCGATATTCAGATTGAGGCATAAGTTCTCCTTGCTAAACACGGAGCGCAGACTTCAGTCTGCCCTTCTTTGCGGACTAAAGTCCGCGTTCCAAGGATTTGCTCCTATTCACTTAGATCCCGCGAAGTGGACTCCATCTGTGCCAGGATCGCGGCAACCTGCCCGCTTGGGACGTTCACGCGATACATGTGCGTAAACCCGTCACCGAGCATCACTTTAACTGTACGCCAGGAAGCCAGTTGAGGTTGTATCTCTCCCTGCGGCAGCAGTTCGACGGCCTGGGCCCATTGTGGATGACTCTTCTTGTAGTCGGCAAGCAGGTCAAGGGTCGATTCGCGCAGCGGAAAGAGATGCGTCGCCTCCACCCAGCGCGCATCCTGTTTGGGGTCGAGCAACCAGCGGGCAAATATCCAGGCAGCCAGTTGTTCCTCATCCGTTGAATTCAAGACCACATAGGAGGAACCGTATACGACCAGCGCGTCTTCATTTGAACCAGGGAATGCGATCACCTTCCATTTATCCGTGCTATTCGCAGTTGCAAATGCGCGCGCCACTGCCGGCAGGTCTTCCAGGCTTGCTGTGATGAATAAGGCTTGGCGCGCCGCGAATGCATCGATCGGGTTTGTACCTGCTGCCTGCCAGGCACAGGTGGCCTCCGAAAGTTCGCGCAGGAACCTGAATGCTTCAATATTGTTCGGCGTCAGGAAGCGGTAATTATTGCTCTCCAGCACGCCGCCTTCAAAAGCTAGCAGCCATGCATATGCCGTCATGGGCTGTGTATCGACGACCCAGCCGCCCATGAAGTCGTTACCCTGGGAGTCATCCTTCAGCATGGATTGTTGTGCGCGGCAGGACTGTTGTTTGAAATCATCCGGCGAATCCGGCAAAGAATCAAAGCCAAGACTCCCGGCCCAGGTTTCATTCCACAGCAAAAAGCGCGCGGTGCGTTGTGCAGGCGCCGCCACACGCACCTCCCCGCTGGTATCTTGATTCCAAAACACGAACGGAATATCGTTTGAATCGATCCCATGGAGCGGGTCTTCCGCGTAGGGCGTAAGGTCTGCCACCACGCGTTGGGCGTTCCATTCAAGTGCGTGTTCAGGCAGCGCGATCACCATATCTGGCTTCTCGATGGTGGGCAGGGCGGCATTCACCGCTTCATACAAATTATTAAAGTTCACCTGTCCCTGCGCGCTGACCTTGATGCCCCATTCATTCTTTGCATTGAAATCCTTGACGAGCGTTTCGAACAGACTCGCTTCAACTTCATACCAGGGATACCAGACTGTGATCTCCAGCCCATCCAGCGCCTCTTCATTGACGCCCAGCCTGCTCTGTGCCCCCGGAGTTGATTCTGGCCTCGGCGTTCGCGTGGACTGCGCTGTGGCAGATTCATCCACCGCGGGCGTGGAGGTTACACCACATGCGGTCAGGAGCATCGACGTAATGAATAAAACCGATGTTATTTTTTTCATTGTGCAAGTACCACGAAGGGAACCGGCATGAATACCAAAAGGAATATGATGATCATCAACAGCGCCAGGCCGCGGCGGCTCGCGTCCAGCGTTGTGATCTGGTCGAGCGGCTCGGCATGCACGCGGCCCAGCCAGAACAACAACACGGCCCACATCCACCAGCCGCTCCAAAAAAAGCCAAGCACGATCAGCAAAAAGATGATGAAGGGAAATGCTTTTCTGGCCTTGTCGCCGAATAACCCGTAGACGACATGGCCCCCATCCAACGTACCAACTGGAATGAGGTTGAGCGCGGTAACAAGGATGCCCGCCCAACCTGCGAAGGCAACGGGATGAATGAAGACATCTATACCGCCGAATGGCACAGGCTGGCCCGTGAAGAAGTATTGAATCCAGTATGAGATTCCCTGTGGCTCAACAGGTGCTGGAAGCAACTGGCCGAACACTACAAACTTCGCAAATAGATAAAGAAGAGAATTTCCTTCGATGAACCCGTTCGGGCTGGGTTCAATTGTCCCCAGTGTGGAAAGTGACAGACCTAAAAACAATACGGGGATGGCGACGATGAGTCCTGCAATTGGGCCGGCAATGCCGATATCGAACAAAATGCGCTTGTTCTTTGGGATCGCCCGCATGATGATCGCAGCACCCAGAGTTCCAAGCGGGCTGAATGGAAACGGAATGAAGTAAGGCAGGGTCGCTGGTGTCTTGTGGTAACGACTCATAAAATAGTGACCCAACTCATGCGCGACCAAAATTCCCAACAAACTCAAAGCGAATGGCCAGCCTGTAAAGATCGCTTTCCCAAGCACGAGAAGCTGGCCCAAAAAATCGGTTGGGATCGGCCCTTTAGGTTGCGCACCCGCCGACATTACGCTAAAGACGGTAAGCACAAACAAGATAATATTTGTCGAAACCTTATCCGGCTTCGGCTCGGGTTGTGCCGGCGCCAAATAGATCACCTGCCTGCCCTCTTCGATGCGGAATAAAGGGGTGATACTGTGTGTCTTCAGCGAATCAGCCAGGCGGTCGTACGCAGCGGCAGAATCCTCATCCAGCAATTGACCGCGATAGCGCATGAGAAATCCCCTTTGAGAATCTCCGCTGGTCACATCTTCAACTCGAAAGACGCGCGAGACCAGGCTCGTTAAAGTTTCAGCTTCGGGCAGGGACATCGATTCACCTCTGTTGACGATCGTCAAAATTAATAGGCGGGAGTGGATGGGAGTCGAACCCACCGCGGCCCGCAACGCGACCCGCCACAAGTTTTGAAGACCAGGAAATCCACCGGGACCTAACCACTCCCGTTCGTAAGGATAACCGAGGGGTTGGAGATTCGCAAGTTAGACTTAAGTTAGAGATATTGGGATGATTTGAAAAATCAAACCAGGGCAAGTGCCATGCGTAAAACACGCAGGATATATTTAAAAATAAACCGTCCTTCCGGAAGGACGGTTCTTCTTACAGCTGTCGGGGCGAGAGGATTTGAACCTCCGACTTCTTGCACCCCATGCAAGCGCGCTAGCCGGACTGCGCCACGCCCCGATTGAGCGAAGCGGATTATAGCCGCGTTTCTTTTTTCTGGCAAATAAGATCCAGGATCCCGCGCTCTCAGAAACTGCTCATGCATTTATGCTAAAATAGCAGCATCGGAGTTGCCCCATGCCAGACATGATAGAAGTGATGATAGACAGTATTCGTGTTCACCTGATGGCGCCGCAACGCGTGGTGGTGCTCAAACAAACGAACGCGGAACGTTATCTTACGATCTGGGTCGGCCCCTACGAGGCAGAAGCCATTACGGTTGCCCTGCAGGAAGTTGAAATGGTACGCCCGCTCACCCATGATCTTTTGAAGAATATATTCAATGCGTTTAACGCCCGTGTCACACGCGTGGAGATCGTCAAACTGCAGGATGACATCTTTTATGGCAACATCATCGCGGAAAGCGACGGCCGTGAGATCAACATCGACTCGCGTCCATCGGACGCGATCGCCATTGCAGTCCGCGCCCATGTTCCCATCCTCGTGCATGTCAACGTGATGGACGCGGCCGCGCAAACTCCCGAGCAGGACATGCCTGAGAATACTGCGCTCTCCAAAATGGACGCGTCTGCCGCGGGAGCCGAGGATGGAAGCGACCGCTTGTCCGTCTTCAAGGATTTCATCGATAAACTCGACATCGATAATCTGGATGATAAAGACAAACCCGATTCACCCTCCACGAAAAACTGATACCCCTACATGACAGATTATTTCCCCGAAACAGCCCCCGCCGGCCCAACGCCATCGACGGCAGTTCCACACAGCCGCGAAGCCGAGGAAGCCGTCGTAGGGGCGGTGCTGATTAATCCCGAGGCCTATTACGACGTTGCCCAATTCCTGAGCGCGGATGATTTTTACATCCACCGCCATAGATTCATCTGGGAAGCTTTCACGCGTTTGCATGAGCAGCGCATCCCCACCGACCTGATGACGCTTTCAGAAGAATTGGATCGCGTTGGGCAGCTTGCCGATGTCGGCGGCTCGGCGTATCTCACTTCGCTGATCAACCAGGTACCTTCCTCACTCAACGCCGAATCCTATGGCCGCATCGTGGAGGGACATTCGATCCGCCGCAAGATGATCGTTGCCGCGAACAAGATCGCGGCACTGGCCTACAACGAGGAGAATATCGTTGATACGGTCATGAACGAGGCAGAGAAGGCCGTGTTCAACGTCAGCGAACGCCGCCTCAAGCATGACCTGCTGCCAATCTCCTCGGTCTTAAGCGATTACTACGACCGTATCGATGACCTCGCCAAACGTCCCGAGGATTTTCACGGCGTACCCACAGGCTTTATAGACCTTGATCGCATGTTGGGTGGGCTTCAACCCTCCGATCTATTGATCATTGCAGGCCGCCCGGGCCAGGGCAAGACTGGTTTCCTGCTTTCCATCGCAAAGAACGCCGCGCTCACTCATAAAAAGAAGGTTGCCATCTTTTCACTGGAAATGTCCAATGAACAGGTGGTGCAGCGTTTGATCGCGCAGGAAACAGGCATTGACTCGCAACGCATGCGCACCGGCAAATTGACCGAACAGGAATGGCCGCTCTTTACTCATTCCATTGAAGTGTTTTCCGATACCAAGATCTTCCTCGACGACACTCCCGCCATCACCCCCATGCAGTTACGCACCAAATGCCGGCGCCTGCACATGGAATATGGCATTGACCTGATCATCGTCGACTATTTGCAATTGATGGGCGGCGATACACGCAATGACAACCGCGTCCAGGAAGTTTCCTACATCTCGCGTAATTTGAAGATCCTGGCGCGTGAGTTGAATGTGCCTGTCCTGACCGCTGCACAATTAAGCCGCGCAGTGGAACAACGCAGCGACAAACGCCCTGTGCTTTCAGATTTGAGAGAATCGGGGAGTCTTGAACAGGACGCCGACATCGTGATGTTCATTTATCGTCCAGATCAGTACGAGAAGGATAGCGACAAGCATAATGTGGCAGAGATCATCGTGGCGAAGCACCGTAATGGTCCCGTTGGCAGCGTGGAGTTGATCTTCCGCGGCGCGCTGGCAAAGTTCGAGAACGCGGCCACACGGGTCTTCAGACCAAATGAATAATGTCGAAATTTTCAGGCTTTAACTCATCTGAAACATTCACACAGATCCCAGATACCTTCTTTCATTTGTTGAAAGAGATCGAAGATACCGCGGAGTTGAAGGTAACCCTGTATGCCATCTGGCGCATCGAGCACATCGAAGGGAATCTGCACGCGTTGCGCGAGGCGGATTTCGAGGCTGGGTCGCTTGGGTTGAGCGTTAAGCAGATCGGGCACGGGCTGAAGAAATCTTTGGAGCGCGGGACCCTGCTCAAATCCACGCGCGAAGCGAAAGTCCTATACTTCATCAATTCGCCGCGCGGTCGGGCCGCTGCAGAGGCGTTCGCAAAAGGTCAATCGAATGAGTCTGCACAGGTTGGTTTCGGGCCGCGCGAGAAGCCAAATATCTTTAAGTTGTATGAAGAAAATATCGGCCCGCTGACGCCGTTGATCGCAGACACATTGAAAGACGCGGAAGGGCTTTATTACGCGGAGTGGATCACAGATGCAATTGGTCTGGCAGTCAAGAACAACAAACGCAATTGGAAATATATTGAAGCGATCTTAAAGCGCTGGAAGGATGAAGGCCGTGCCGAAAAGCAAGATGGACGAAACGATCAAAAAGATAGCCAACAGGGCGTCAACAGAAAGATCGACCAGCTCCGCAAACGCTCCGACAAATGACCTGCCCGGCGACCCGAACTGCCCGCACTGCGGCGGCATGGGATATTTGCGCCTGGATGTGCCGGTGGGGCATGCAGATTTCGGCAAGCTGGAGATCTGCGTATGCCGCCGCGCAAGAGTGGCCGATTCGGTGCGCGATCGTTTGTTCACGATCAGTCACCTCGATGAATTGAAAGAGCTGACCTTTGAATCGTTCAAATTGCGCGGTCGCAAGGGCGTGGGCGAGATCCAGGCGCATTCGATCGAAGCGGCGTTCAATCAGTCAAAACATTATTCACAAAGCCTGAACGGCTGGATGCTGTTGCAGGGCGGTTATGGTTGCGGAAAAACCCATCTGGCCGCGGCGATCGCAAACTTTGCAGTGGGCATGGGCGTACCCACCTTGTTCCTGACCGTGCCGGACCTGCTCGACGCATTGCGCTTTTCCTATAATTCCGAAGATACAACCTTTGAGGAACGTTTCGACCAGATCCGCAACGCGCACCTGCTTGTGCTCGATGACTTTGGCACACAGAATGCCACGAACTGGGCACAGGAAAAATTGTTCCAGATCATTAATTACCGATACATCAACAAACTTTCGACCGTCATCACGACCAATCTTTTATTGGACGAGATCGAAGCGCGCATTCGCTCGCGTCTCTCGGACCCGGAACTGGTCAGCTCCGTGAAAATATCCGCCCCCGATTTTCGCCGTCCCATGGAAGATACCAGCCATCCGGAGCTTTCATCGCTGGATCTGCTTGGCAGCAAAACCTTCGGCACATTTGAAGAACGCCTGGGTGAAAAGCTTCAGCCGGAAGAAGCAAAGTCCCTGCAAAAGGCATTGAAGACCGCGCACTCGTATTCAGAGAAACCAAAAGGCTGGCTGGTATTCGAAGGGACCTATGGATCCGGCAAGACGCATCTTGCCGCGGCAATCGCAAACTATCGCGCCGGGCTGGGTGATCCGCCCTTGTTCGTGATGGTCCCAGACCTGCTGGACCATTTGCGCGCCGCGTTCAGCCCGAACTCAGGTACAAGTTATGACCGCCGCTTTGACGAAGTGCGCACTGCTTCCCTGTTGATCCTGGATGATCTCGGCGCGCAGTCTGCAACACCATGGGCGCGCGAGAAACTGCATCAATTATTGAACTATCGCTACAACGCGGAATTGCCCACGGTCATTACTGTGGCGAAGGAAAATCTCGACCAGGGGCTGATCGACGAGCGCATCATCACAAGGATGTTGGATGAGCGCATCTGCGAGTTCATCGAGATAAAAGCGCCCGCGTATCAGGGCAGGGGAAAACGAAAACCGGCCAGGAAATAGCGTTGGCTCAATCAATAGAAACTGAAACAGGCCTCAATGATGGGACCTGTTTTTTGAATTAAAGAGGACCTTGACAAGCCGGGAAAAATAACTATACTAAGTGTCAAATGAACACTAAGTATAGCGAATACGAGCAACCCGGCGTCACGGTGGACCTGGCGATCTTTACGGTCAACGCCAACAAGCTCAAGGTCATGTTGATCAAGAGAGCTGAGGTCCCCTTTCGCGACGGCTGGGCCATGCCCGGAGGGTTTTTAATGCGCGGCGAATCCCTGGAAGATGCCGCCCACCGCGTGCTGAATGAAAAGACCGGCGTAAAAAATGTCTACATGGAACAGCTTTATACATTTGGCGATCCCGGCCGCGACCCGCGCACAAGGGTCATCACCGTCGCGTATTTTGCACTGATTCCCTGGGAAAACCTGAACCAGCCAGAGTCAAAGAAGATCACAGATCTCACCTGGTCTTCCGTCGACCAGCTCCCCAAACTTGCATTCGACCACAAGAAAATTTTGAATTACGCGGTCAAACGCCTGCGCACAAAGGCCAGTTACAGCAATATCGTCTACGGGTTGATGCCCGGGCATTTCCGACTTTCGGAGCTTCAGACGATGTACGAGATCATCATCAACGACAAGCTGGATAAAAGGAACTTCAGAAAAAGAATGCTTGCCACCGGCCTGCTGCAGGAGACCGGCAAAAAGGATCTCAGCGGCGCCCACCGGCCCGCGCGCCTGTATCAATTCAAAAAAATGGAAATTGCATTCCTGAACTAGGAGCCTATGAACAACAATCTTCCCATCCCCGATTTTTTTGACGCCTCACGCGTAGGCGAAGTTTGGAAAGTGGATTACGCAGCCCGCGCCGCGCAGGCGCAGGAGTGGGCGCGTCAAAACGACCTCGAACCTGCCTCTGCTTCGACGGAGCGCGTCTGGCTTCTGCTGATCGACATCCAGAACACCTTCTGCATCCCCAATTTTGAACTATTCGTTGGCGGGCGCAGCGGAAGCGGTGCCGTGGACGATAACGCGCGCTTGTGCCAGTTCATCTATCGCAACCTCGGCAGGATCACGCATATCTCCGCCACAATGGATACGCATCTCGCCCAGCAGA
>CAZJYB010000090.1:0-16425 GCA_964549865.1 uncultured Anaerolineaceae bacterium | reverse complement strand
GGTTTACAAAAAATCCTGCTCCCCACGTCCGTTTGACGGCAATACGCTCAACGAATTGGGAATAATTTTATCGCTGTTGTTATCTCCCATCTCCTGGGTTGGGTATACGATCCTGCTCCTGCCGGCGTTTTTATCCCGCAAGGATTGGTCCGTACCCCGGATAGTAGCATCGATCGCGCTCGCCACGCCATTCACGCTGATCCTGAACCTTTACGTCCTGTCAAAATTCAACTATTTTTTTTGGGGCGCATTTTACGGATGGGCGCTGATCCTGTGTCTTCTAGATTGCCTGATGGATTCCGATCTGTGGCCGTCGAGGCACGGGCGCGCGATGCAATCAGTTCCTTGAAAACGACCTCAAGACAATCACCCCAAAATCGCAATACGGAAAAGGCACACCAGGTCCAATACCAATGCAAGGAAACAGCAGACACTCCGGGTTAACCAGGTTTGGATCCATGCTCGCCAGGGTGGCGGTTTTGCTTTATTTTCTATTGAGCATTTTGTTTGGGGCAAGACTTACAATTGCACACTTCGCCCTGCCCATGGATTTTGGTTCCTTTATCGCATCCGGTGAACTTGCCCTTGCGGGAGAAAATCCATATGACCCTGACCATGAACTCGTCTTCAATGTCCCAATTTTTGAGTTGAACCTTGTCATAGCTTCTCCCAACCTGAACCCGCCGATCTCGATCATGCCATTTGAATGGATCGCCTCCGCCGGCCTGGACCCCAATGCAGCTGCAGGCGCATGGAAAATCATCTCCTTCCTCATGTACCTGGCCCTGGTATATCATCTCATCAGGTTATATCCGCATAACGCCACGCCGTTTACAGTTTTATGGGCAGTTTCGCTGGCGGGCTTTTGGCAGACCGTCCAGGTTGGACAGATATACGTGCCCCTGGTTTTCATGGCAGCCGTGGCATGGCGCAACCTGGAAACAAAGAACCAAATCATGGCCGGCCTCTTTATCGGCCTATTGATCTCAATTAAGCCCCAATTTGTCTTGTGGGCAATATTCCTCTTATTAATCGATCAAAAAACAGTTTTCTTTACAAGCCTGGTGGTTTCGATATTGATAAGCATAATTCCCGGCCTTGCCCATGGCGGCGCGATCTATATGCAATGGGTCGATGCAATACGCCAGTACAATGGCATCCTGCTGCCGGGAAACATGTCCCTGCAAAGTTTGTTTACACATACCGGGCTCGAACGCATGGTCCTGTGGGCTGACCTTGCATTGCTGGGTTGCATTCTTCTACATATAAAAACAAGAAAAACGGACGCACTTCAAACCAGCTTGCTGGCGCTGCTGGCAATTGTGCTCATACCCCCCTATTCCTGGAGCGGATATTCTCTTTTTCTTCTCCCATTTTTTTTCAGTGAAAAAAAATGGTCATGGAGAATGACCATATCTGCCGGTTTACTATGCTTCCCATTCGCTTTTGTGCTTGAATATTTCACGAGAAGCACATTGCATTACATTGTTTTTGGGTGGATATACGGCTGGGCAATGGTTTTGCTTCTATGGGACGGGATTGCAAAATGGAAACCCGACGTCATGCAACCGGCGCAAGGGAAGGCTGGCGATGGTCATGACCTGGTTCGGCCTGGGATGCCAGAAATGCCATGAGCACGAGCAGGCTCCATACAAAATAATCCACTTCAAACAAAAAGCTATAAGCTAAATTCGCCATAAAAACATAAAAAAGGGTGATCAAGGCAAACAAGTACATCCATGAACCGCCAGCGCCCAGCCTCTGGATAACGTGCACGGCAACCTGGATCATTCCAAACAAAAACACCACCAGCCCTGCGGCGCCCAAATTTAGCAGCAGGTCGAGATAACCATTATCAGAGAAATAGGGCTGGTAACCCCAGGCCCATCGGGACTGCACAGTATTGCGAAAACTTTCCTGCATCCAAATGGTCCCAAAGCCATGCCCAAGGAGCGGCCTGGACATGTAGGAATTATGGAACAAATCCGGCCACATCATGGTCCGGCCTGTCAGGGTGGTGGAACGGCCCAACAAACCCAGCAACACTTCGACGTTTGCAACAATAAAACAGGTGGCGCCAAGCAGGATGATGGCCAGGCCGTAATAGTGCCAGGGCTTAATTCTTGAGCGCCATTCCACCCACAAGAAGGCCAGAAGGGATGCGAGATTTAATGTGAAGAATAATATCTTGCCCGTGGCAGAACGGCTTCCGAACACATGAATGGCAGTTAAAATATAGAAAATAACGTGGACGAATTTTTCCTGTCCATTCAAGCGTTTATCCATAAAGAGTCTTGCAAGGAAAATCATGTTGAAGAAGGCCATCAAACTTCCCGCATGATTTCTGTGCCAGAACAGTCCGCGCCAGGAATCCAAATGCCCCGAGCCATGCATGATCCCGTTGGGAGTAAAAAAAACGATGAACAAACTTGCAAGCGTGCATACCGCTGCAAACCATGTCAGGATGCTGATCACTCCTGCAAGACGAAAACGGACGGCAAAATATGAGGCGCAAAAGGTCGACGACACGAGCAGGATAAGCTCATACACCGTGGCCTTCAAATAGACCGACCACGCCAATGACGCAAATGAGAGCACAAGGAACACCACCAACCACCGATTATTTGACCATGAAGCAAAAAGGTCATTGTACAAATGGTTAAGCCGGACAAGCACGACGACGAGGAAAATAAGGCCGAGATTCATCATGGCGATTTGCCAGCCCCGGCTTGAGATGGCATCCAGGGCGGGGAATTGATCGTACTCGATCAGGGCAGATGCATTCAGGCAGATCAGCCACACGATCAGCACGAAAATTTCAAATATATTGAGAAACGACTTTTGAGCCGTGGCTCCCTGTGAAACCATGTCAGTACGAACCCTTCCCGCCGATGACCACCCATATGGTCTTGAGCAATATCTGGATGTCAAAGAAAATGGAATAATTCTGGATGTAATAAAGATCATCCTCGGTATGCAAATGCATCGGCCTGTCGCTGCGCCCATTTACCTGCCACCACCCTGTAATACCAGGCGGTACGGCAAATCGCTTTCTCTGCCAGGGCTGGTATTTCTCCACCAGATATGGCAATTCAGGACGCGGCCCAACCAGGCTCATATCGCCTCGAACAACATTAAGAAATTGCGGCAATTCATCCAGGCTGAAACGTCTTAAAAACCGGCCGACGCGCGTGACACGCGGATCATTATTGGATTTGTGGATAATATTTCCAGCGGGGTCCCGCTTCCCGGTTTGACCCTGTAATTGCTCGGCGTTTCTGACCATAGTCCTGAATTTGAGCATATCGAACAGCCGTCCATTTTCCCCGGCACGCTTTTGACGAAAAATAATGGGGCGGCCGTCTTCGAACAGTATGGCTAGTGCGGACAAAACCATGAGAGGCAATGCAAGGATGAGGGCAATCAGGCCAAAGAAAATGTCAAACGCACGCTTCATCATTCTCTGATAATCGTCAATGGCGGAGGCGCGCAGGTCCAAAACTGGAATTCCCGCAAGATCTTCAATACTGGTCCTGTATAACGCCAGGTCAAAAAAACCCAGAGCGACCCAGACCTGAACCGGAAGGTCTTCAACATGCCGGACGATTTCACTCAATTGATGATAGGCCGAATGAGGCAGCGCAATCACAACATCAGTTATGGAATTGGCAATTACCAGATCGCGTATCGCCTCAGGAGCTCCCAGCAATTTGGATACATCAGACCCGGCAACACTGTCATCATCTACAAATCCAACAAGGTCGAACCTGGAAACAACATCCACCCTGGATATTTGATTCCTGACCTTTTGACCCAATGTGCCGGCGCCAACAATTACCACGCGGCGCGCGCCCTGGGGCGAAAAGCCCTGGTTTCGAAAATACAGACGCGCAAACCCACGCCACAAAATGGTCGTTAGATAAACAATCAATATAAACAAGACAAAAAGAAAGCGCGAAACTTCCCGGTAGGAAAAGTAAAGGATGCCGGCCGCGGAAACCGAGGCGATGATCGTCGCAAAGGTAAGGGCAGAAAATTCATCCACAACACGCAAATATCTGCGGCCGTCGTAAATGGACAATACGGCGCAAATCAATATCCAAAGCAGGGGGAATATGTAAAATAGAGCATCCGGAGTAGCAGCAGAGGAGGACAGCGCCTCGACGCCCGGCAGATCGTTCAACAATGGACGCAATCTGGCAGCCAGCCACAGCCCGAACGCAGCCGAAAAACCGTCAAGCAGCATGGACACCAGGGCAAAATTAATTGAGAAGCGTCTTAGCATATCAAAATTTTAACCCAAAGGCACTTTCAAGCTAGAGGCAAAAGCGGCAACGAGTATCATGTTCCCAAACACAAACAGCTCCTGAAAATCAGGCGAAAACGAGGCCTCTAACGAGCCTATTAATACCATACATATTATAATTGCCTGCATCGCCTTAAATGCATAATCAGAAGTATCTGCAAATGCTTGCGAAAGCTTTGTATTGAGGATCGACAAAATCCCCAGCACTACAAACAGCCCTGTGTAACCTGTTTCAACCAGGAGTTGAAGCCACATATTGTGAGTTGAGGCTTGCTTGCTGGTTGCATAACTCGTAAACAAGCAGGAATATTGGCTGGACAAACCTGAGGCCACCTGGCCCCGATAGCCATAACCATACAAGTGGGAGAATTCGGGTTGAAGAAATTCCCTCAGGGCAATGTTCCAAATAACGGGGCGGTTGGTCAAGATTCCAGAGGACTCATTCAGGAGCCGCTCGCACTCATCCCCGTAAGCAATTGCCGCAGCATTTTCATCCACCAAACCGGAAGGCTGCCGCGATAAAGTATGTAGCCAATCAAATCTCCATGATGGAGAGATGAGTGTAATTATCACTGGAAAGAATGAGATTAGAATCGCGCTTGCAAGTAACAGGCGAGGAAACTGGCCCAACACTAACATCATTGTTATTATGAGAATTGAAGCTAGTAACGCGCCTCGAGAATCAGTCAAGAGAATGGAGATCAAGGATACAAAAAGCGTACAGACACCTGCTATTCTTGCAACTGTCATATCTTTATTAAAGAGGAGAAAGAAAGAACCAGTGATGGCAACCGCCGCAAGTGAACCGTAGTCATTCAGTCCATTTGCCATCGGAAAAAGAACACGATCGCCAGGGAATCCCAAAATCGCCAGCATCTGCCTGGGATATTTTGCAAGGAAAATCTGATCGTGAGGCTGTATTTCCAGCCCGTACAAAATCAAATTTGACAGGAGATAGAGTCCAAACGACAAGACAACTGCACTTCTCAGAATAAAGGCCTTTTCATCGGGTGCAAGACAAAATGCAAGAAAAACCACGCCACTAATTGTCATCATGCTCAAAAAATCCAAAACCAAAAGGGCGGAAGCTGGAAAACTGTAGGTTTGGGCGGTACGCGTGTAAGCAACTGCCCATATTAAAAAGTACAACCCGATCAACGAGCGCTCAGGAAAAGCACCAGAAATTGAGATGCCACGCCTTTTGATATACAACAACTGAACAAGCATCATGATCAACAATGGTAAAAGCACTGAAGCACGAGCTATAACATGATAACGATAGCCCATTGAGATCGGCAAACGCGAGAGAACCGGATATAACACGATGCACCAGAAAGATGCATGGAAAGCAAGGTTATTATTTAAGGAGGCGGCAAGATATCTTTTCAAATTGAGTCGGAAATTCTGAAGACAAAATGACGGCGCGGACGCATCAACCGCCTTGCGCGCAGCCAGTATCCAAAACTTAACAGGTCGCGCCAGGCCCGACAATAAGGGCGGGAATAAAGCAGGCGCGGCAAAATCCCGTTCACGAAGTTTGCGAACATACTCTAATTTCAGGTTTCATCGAGCAAGCCCTAAAAGATCCGCGACCGCAAGAGCAATAAAACGAGGGTTGTGATAAAGATAACGTCGCCACAAACGACGCGGTTCTACTGCTAAACGAAACGACCATTCCAATCCCAGTTTTTGCAGCCATGCTGGAGACTGAGGCACTGACCCTGTATGAAAATCAAAAGCGGCACCTACTCCCAACATTACGGACCGAATCAGTCCGCGGTGCATTGCCATCCATTTTTCCTGCCTTGGGCAGCCTAATCCAACGAAAAGGATTTGCGCACGTGAGTGATTTATCTTCTGAATAATTTCAGTATCTTCATCAAAATTGAGTTCCCGATAGGGAGGGCTGAAGGCATATGCTATTGCCAATTTCGGATATCGGACTTGCATCTTTTCCACCAGCATTTCGAGGATTTCGGGCCGGCCCCCGTAAAACCCCACCGGAATATTCCCGTTCACCGCAGATTCAAGGACACGCAACATCAATGTCGGCCCATATATACGCTCCTGGCTGCGGCATCCCTTCAAGCGCATCATCCAAACCAGAGGCATCCCGTCAGGGACAACCAAATCAGCACTATTGACTACTTCGCGAAAGTCAGGCGAGTCAAAAGCCTCCATGATCATATGAACATTAGCAGCGCATACGTACCGGCTCTCGAAACCTTTGGCCCAATTTAAGACCTGTTTTGCCGCAAGTTCATAGCTAGTCAGCGAAACATTGACCTTGACCAGTGAGATTGTCATTTTCTAACTGCAAGAAAAGCCTTTGTAAAAAAAAGGAACCTCTCCTTGCGAATCTCACAATCAGGAAAGAGCATTTTCATCTCGTCAAAAGACAACAACCTGATTTCATTCAAAAGTTTTTCCACGCGTTCTTTATCCGGGCGTGTAATCAAGCCCCAAATCGTAAAATTGCGGATAAGCTTCCGTTGAATGTTCTTTGGCAGGAAATGAATAAATGGAGTCAATAAATGAGGTTCAAAAAAGAAGGAGCGGGCCGGCGTTTGCACCCAAACTTTGCGACCAACGCGGCAAACCTCAAAGGCAAAACTCTTTTGATTCTCAAGCGAGCCCAAATGCTCAATGACAGAATTGGAATAACAAATATCAAATTCAAAGTCCGCATATTTCAGGTCCGTCCCATTACCCTCAACAAACTTTAGATTGTCGGGTTCAGACGAAATGTCTTCTGGAATTGACAGGTTCAAAAGAGTGACCTGGGATTTGCAATCGATGAACTTCCAGTTATAGGATGTTCCGCCCACATCCAAAATTTTTGTCTGCGGCACGGGATTAAACGTCTCGGCGAAGACCTTCATTCGATGCCTGCGAAAAGGCGGCAATAAAATATTGTATATTGACTGAGTATTCATGTTTTCCTTGAAGGTCAATTTGAGTGTGCAAACAAGGATGAAAAATCAACCTTTTCAAATACATCGCATTTTCCACCAATTGTAGCATCGTATATCCTGCGTCCGTCCAATTCAAACGCCTTTCTTGCAAGGTTGAAATCCACCTCGGAACGAAGAAGGTCTGGCAGCTGCCATTTCGAACCTTTGGGGAAATATTGCGGATGAAAATGGCTTTGATCATGTTCTGTAGTACGAATTTCCATCTTGTTTGGAGTCCCTTTTTCCACATAATTATGGTCCAAGCCTACCAGAATCACTTCCTGAAAACCCATGTAATAAGCAAGTTGTAACGACGCAAAAGTTACGCTTCCGCCCACGACCATCGGCCTCGTCAATTCAGGCTGAAAAAAGTCATTAATCACCATTCTTGATTTCAAAAAAACAATATGTGGGTTTTTTACATTAAAAAACGAGCGACGATTCCAGTTTAAGAACATTGGCAGGGGCAATTTTCCAATATCGCCAGAAAATTGCTCAAGGATCAATTCGTTCATGGTTACATAATATGTCGGGCGGAAATCAATTTGGTCAAAAAATAAATATATCCTGTTCATGCCAAAAGTGATTTCGTTGGCAAGCAGGGTCAGATCTGTGCTTTTCAGGCTGGGACCGTTGGCAACAATGAAACACCGCCGGCCTTCATGGATATTCTTAAACTCCTGAATGCGGCCTCTATGATTCCGGGCACTCTGGGATAAATTCCACGCGATCCAATGAGGCAATTCGTTCAGGCGAATCTTAAGCGAGGCAAGCAGACGCTTAAACGACAGCTCGGACAATTGATGACGCCCTATCTTTACCACAACCGACTCCTTGCAGAAGGTGCCTGTAAAAGTGCATTGAGAATGAGAGTTCTTGTAAACACGACAAGCCTGATTTTGGCACAAGGACAATATGAAGGTCACCGCTTAATACAAAAGATCGTTGTTGTGCGGTCAATTTTTTCAGTCGAACCCAATGGCAGGACTTCATTGGAATCCTTCTCAAGGTAACTAACCTCAAACCCGCGCTTCTTAAATTCCATTGCCAGAGCCCCAATATTTCCTGCGGGCGAATGCGCTTCGATGATCCACGCAAACACTCCCGTCATCACATCGATTGCGGCAGGCAAAACTTGAAACTCGGCCCCTTCAATATCCAATTTGATAACAGTCGCACTCGGGTCGATCTCCAATAAAGTTGTCAGAGGAACGGTAATTCCCACTCCCTTGAATATCTTGCCATTACTTCTTGGGATAAAGGTGGCATTTCCGGCCCTGTCGGCTATTGCAGATTGCACAATCTTGATGTCAAACTGGTTTATTGCGGCATTTACTTTAATGAGGGTGGCATTCCCCTCGAGCGGCTCAACTGCGGTCACGGTTCCGCCCAGCGCTGCAAAATAAGCAGCATAATGACCATGGTGCGCGCCAGCATCTATGACCCTTTGGTTGGCAACGTTGACATTTTTTTGAACCCAAAGATATTCAACCATTGCGTGAGGCTTGATTGGGCGATACCAGGAACGAGAAAGAGGAGTGCCATAGAAGAAATGGAAGGAAACTTCTCCAATCATCACCCTTTCAATAAATGGAGAAAATTGCGACTGCCAATATGGCATCATCATATTGTAATAAACATACTGCAGGCTATTTTTTATCGAATTTCGAAGTGCCAAAATTTGCCTCCATATTCTAGCTCAGGATGGTTTAACTTTTACAATTCCCACCGGCTGGTAGCGAGGATGCCATATGCCCCACGGCATGCCACTATTGGGGGAATAGTAGTAATACCAGGTCATATTTGATTTCAATTCCCTCGATTTTTTCAGCTTTTCCAGCAAATCATCATAACGATCGTAATTTGAAGTGGCCAGATCAGAAAGGTTAAATATTTCTCTTAATGACTTATCTGTGTAACACCACCCCGAAGCTGGTTCGAAATACCAATCCATGTCGCGAGCGGCAGAAACGGTCACGACCATTGCTCCGCCAGGTTTAAGCACGCGTTCCAACTCGCGTACAATAACACGTAAATCATCGGGAGAATTATGCTCGAGCGCGGAAATCGAGACGACATAATCAATCGAATTGTCCGGTATATTCGGCAGAGACCGCAAATCTCTTCCATAAAGCCAGACGATTCCAGGAGCTTGCCTCCAAGAGCGTGTACGCAATGCCCCCAGCGCGCCCCGAAGGAGTGCCTTCATCCAAATCATCAAGGGATATTCTCCAAAAGGAGGCTTGAAAAACTCATCCAAAGAAAGGAATTTGTCGTCACTTGTATATGGAAAAACCCGAAAGTGCCGGAGTAGGTGGAATGGAATTACCCTGCGCCCGCTTCGATCCACACTGAAGACTTCAGAATTATGAAGCGCAAGGTACCACTGCAACAAGCCGATACCCGCCCCTGCGTCCAGGATCTTCTTGCTTTCAATTTCGTTTAATTGCCGAATCGTCCAAATCCAGTCTAAAAGATAATGCCATCCGCTGGCAAACCCAAGGGCATGATTTAGATGTTTAACCTCTTCGGTAAGAACGCGATTTTCATCCAGGAGATCGACAGATATGAGTTCCAGTTTGTTCTGCAAATTTGAATGGCTCCGGTTGCGTATTATACTCCGCTGGAGGAATCTGCCACTTAACAAATAAAGGGACATCATGTCCACGGCGAGAGAGAGCTTGAAACGAAACAGACTACTATAAGATGGAACGGGATTGAAGCACCCGACATTTCAAACCCGGTAAATGGCGCGGATTTATCTGAACTTTAGCTGGGCTTGTCATGGTTAGAGAAAAGAACAGACACAATATGTCTATCCTCGTCATCCAAACCTAACATCCACAATACACCAAAGAAAGATAACAACGAGAGCAAGCTCATTAAAAACAGGAATATAAATCCGTCGCCAGGGTAGAATCTCTCGAAACCCAACAAAACAATCACACTGCAAACAAGCGAAACAAACCCTTTGAAATAGCGCCTGTCATAGGGCCAGACTCCTATGTATTTGCGCGCCCACAATAAACCAGCCAAATACATGACATTCAAGGAAATGGTCGTTCCCAAAGCAGCGCCCGCAATTCCGAATGATGGAATAAGGAATACACACAGAACAATATTTAATATCATTCCAAGTATCGAGAGAATCAGCCACAAGCGGTGGTTCCCGGTCATGGAAAGCAACGCCCCAATGGATCCGGTGCCAACATTGATAATTTGCCCCACGGAAAGAACAACCAATGCCAACGAGGCGCCCGAATACGCCTGTCCATATATAACCGAAAGCAATTCAAGTGGAGCAAAACAGAAAACAAGAAAAACGGGCAAACTTAAGTAAAGTCCCCATTTTGTTCCCACCTGGAAGATTTCATTGAGATGGCGAATATCTTTCTTGGCATAAAAATCGGAAAACATTGGCGCAAGAATGGCACTAAATGCAGTCAGTACAATTACAAAAATCACCGAAATCTGGGAAGCCGCTTGATACAAACCGTTTTCAGCTTCCGAAAGAAAATATCCCACCAGCATTCGATCGACCCAAAAAATAAAAACGGCAAAGGTCCCGGCAAGAGCAGTAGGAATGGAAAATGTCAGCAGCTCCCTCATTACAGAAAGTGATTGTGTTCGTGTTTCAAAAAAACCTGAAAAAAGTTTTCTGACGACCCACAGGCCCAGTAATGCCGCCACTGCGAACGAAAGCAGATCAGAAAAAATAACCCCATTTATCCATGCACCGTTGGTGAAATAAAAAAAAGCCAGAAAAATTAAGGCAAACAGTGGCTGACCGATATCCTCAATTAGAACTGAATAAGTCATTATCTGCATTGCCCTGGTAATCGCCACCGTGGTAGACAACAGGGAAATAAAGGGAAGCGAAAGCCCAAATAACTTAAAAATCACCTCGAGCTCCGGTTTCCGATAAATTTCATTGGCAAGCAATGGGGAAAAATAATAAAGCGCGAGGCTGAAAAGAACGCCGGAAATTACGGACCACAGGATTGACTGCTTAATAATTCCATTAAGCTTATTCTGGGAGTCCTTCTCCCTGGATAAGGGAATAAAACGCTGCACGCCATTGGGAATGCCCAAGTGAACAACAAGACTGCACATACGCAGGAATGTCCACCCAATTGAAAAAAGTCCGAATAAGCCCGGACCCAAAATTCTGGCAATAAATACATCCCCCAAGACTGACAAAAAGCGGCCAATGAATTTTCCAGACATTGACCAGCTTATACCAACAACCAACTTACTCAAGCTTTTCGAAAAAATTGTCATATAAATGATTATAAGCGGAAAAAAATGCCTCTCTCCCGTCTCTAAGGTACGGGTGCGCAAAAATTCATAGCCGTCACAAAGATTGACTCAACCCCGTCAGCACATCGAAGCGACTGGCCGTAGGCCTGCCAGCATATCTGCTCGACTTCGACCGCGATTCCGTGGAGAGGTGCCTATATAATGCAATGAGCGACGTGTCTCGATCTTAAAAAATTAGCACCTCGGCGATCAATCGCCGAGGTGCTTTTATTGATTTCAAGATCTACTACTTCTTGCTTTTCGCGGATTTAACTTCCGCAGTCATCGACTGTGCTGGGGCCTTGGAGCGAATGACCGCCCAGGCCAGCACACCCATCAAGGCAAGTCCCACAGCCCAGACCGCATATAGAGCGTATCCGTCTGCATTTTGATATTGTACGATAATAGGCGCAATGATCACTGCAACGAGGTTTACGACCTTGATCATCGGGTTAAGCGCTGGGCCCGCCGTATCCTTGAAGGGATCACCAACGGTGTCACCCACCACACCAGCTTTGTGACGCTCGGAGCCTTTGCCAAGATTATTTTTCGGGTCTTTGGGCTCGTCTTCGATCAACTTCTTGGCATTGTCCCAGGCGCCGCCGGAATTGTTCAGGAACACCGCCAGCAACTGGCCTGAGACAATAATGCCTGCCAGGAAACCACCGAGTGCGTCCACTTTCAAGAAGATACCAACAACGATCGGGGTCACGATGCCGAGCAGGGCCAGCGAAACCAATTCCTTCTGCGCCGCTGTTGTTGAAATTTCCACTGCCTGCGCATAATCGGGTTTAACTTTCCCAGTAAGAACACCCAGCTTGAACTGACGGCGAACTTCCAAAACGATCAGGGATGCCGCACGTGCAACAGCCTGGATTGCGAACGAGGAGAACAACCACGGTAGAGCACCACCGATCAGCATGCCTACGAATACTTGTGGAACGTCAACACGAATGCCGATTGCCTGGATCTGTTGAGCAAGAGGTATACCCAGGCCGGCTTGAGCACGGGAGACATCCACCAGAAATGATCCAAACAGTGAAACAGCCGCAATTACAGCGGAGCCAATCGCCACACCTTTGGTGATCGCCTTGGTAGTGTTGCCGACTGCATCAAGGTCGGCCATGATCTGCTGGGCATCCCGGGTGGCCTTATCTGTTTTACCGGACCAGGCCATTTCACCAATACCATTTGCGTTGTCTGAGATCGGGCCGAAAGAGTCCATTGCCACGTTATTGCCAGTTAAGGTGAGCATGCCGATACCGGTCATTGCCACACCATACAAGATAAAGGTTGAGCGGCCAACCGCATCCAGTGTCTCGTTTTGAATCGTGCCAAAAATGGCAATGGATGCAATAATGGTCAACGCGATCACAAGCACGGACCACACCGAGGATTCGAAGCCAAGCGATACGCCATTAAGGATGAGAGTGGCCGGGCCGGTATCTGCTGCCTTCTTGACATCATTCACAGGTGTGGCATGCGTACCGGTGAAGTATTCCGTCAGGCGATCGATCACGATCGCGAGAAGCACGCCAACACCCACAGCCATCGGCAAGCGCAACCAACCACCCCACTCATCCATCGCTGCTGTATTCAAGTAAAAGAAGCCCGCGGCAAAGAATAAGGCGGTAGAAACCACAGCAGATGTAAGGAAGCCGCTAAAGATCGCCTTCATGGCATCTTCGCTCTTGCCAGTCTTGCCAGCCTTCACAAAGTATGTACCAATAATGGAAGAGAACACGCCAATACCGCGCACCATCAACGGGAAGATGATCCACTCCAGGCGGCCGGTAATGTGCCAGAGGGCCAGACCAAGAATAAGTCCAGAGACGATCGTGACTTCATAGGATTCAAAAATATCCGCGGCCATACCAGCGCAATCGCCGACGTTATCACCAACGAGGTCGGCAATCACAGCAGGATTTCTCGGGTCATCCTCAGGGATGCCTGCTTCCACCTTACCGACCAGGTCAGCACCCACGTCCGCCGCCTTCGTAAAGATGCCACCGCCCACACGCATGAACAACGCAAGCAGCGTTCCGCCGAAACCGAAGCCAAGCAAAGCGTCGGGCGCGGCAATACCAAGCACCATGAAGATAACGGTTCCACCGAGCAAACCAAGACCGTCGGTGAGCATACCGGTTACAGTACCCGCGCGATACGCAATGCGAAGCGCTTCACCAAACGATCTTTTGGATGCTGAAGCCACGCGAACGTTGGCATCCACCGCCATGCGCATGCCAATTCGACCCACAGCCAGGGAAAAACCTGCACCCATTACAAAGGCAATCGCGCGGGCAAATCCAATGATCAAACGCACCTGATCTGGTGAAGAACCTTCAAAACGCTCCAAAGCTTCAGGAGTTGGAGGAACAATATAGACCGAGAAAAAGAGTACGAAAGTCAAAATTGCGATTAATGGCAAAATGGAGCGCATTTGCTTTTGTAAATAAGCATTCGCTCCATCCTTGATCGCATTCCAAACTTCCTGCATTTTTGCAGTGCCTTTGTCCTCCCGCAAGATCTGGGAGCGCAGAAACACCGCATACAACAAACCGACAATCGCGATACCAAAAACGGCCCAAATCGCATTTGTCTCCAGCGAACTAAGTCCCATTGCAAACATGTAGGTTATTCCTTCCAAAGATAAAGAATATGTATAAGCTTTCGCTTATTAAGCAGACCGATTTTACAGGCGCATGGAGGATGTGTCAAGAAACCAGCCCTGACGTTTGCAAAAGTTGACAATGCCCCCCAAACCTGATAATATTCAGTGAAATTGGACACATACACAAGGAGAACGAATATGCTCCAGGAAATTGAAACCCAACTTTTTACCTTAACTCCCACAGCCACCCAGGCTGTAAAAGACATTCTGAGTCAGCGCAATCTCGAAGGCTATGCCCTGCGAGTCTATGTGGCCGGTGGCGGCTGCTGCGGCGTGAACTTTGGCATGGCACTCGATAACAACTTCCGCGATGTGGATACCACTTTTGAGACCGATGGTGTCAAAGTCGTTGTGGATGAGGTCTCCATAGACTATCTTCGCGATGCGACGGTCGATTTTGTAAATGACCCTCAACATGGAGCCGGGTTTGCAGTGAACAGTCCCAACGCAAAAGGTCATTCGCATGCTGAAGGCGGATGCGCTTGTGGCAGTGGTGGCGCTTCTGCAGGTTCATCTGGCTGCGGCGGCGGTTCCTGCGCCTGTAGCAACTAGCAACACGCTAAAACAATTCAAATAAAAATGACCGGGATATATCCCGGTCATTTTTTTATTAACTTAATACCACCGATTTATCGACCTTGCAGGAATGAGATCAATACTCCTAAAGCGCCCAAAAAGCCAAAGCCAAATATCAGCAAGCCCATCGGAATGTTATCTGTATTCGAAGCGTTCGCGTCGAATGTTGAGAGCACAAGAGGTGCAGGTGCTGTGAATGTGGGCAGGCGAGTCGTAGTCACCTGGGGGATGAATGCAGCTTCCAAGGTGGGGTTAATAGTGGGCGTCGATGCAGGTGTCGGCGTTGCCGGGGAATCCAAAACTGGCAGGGCCCCGGTCTTTATAATTGAAACATAGGGGGCATAAACCCATGCCACGGAATCCGGCACGCCCGCATAGTGGATCTGGATCCAGTTTCCATCTTCAGAAAGACCAATCGCCGGGGCCTCCTGGCCCGCAAGCAACAGGCCAATCGCTGGATAAAGATACGTACTTGGCCCCGAATAGACCTTTACCTGCGCAAGATCGAGATAGACCGCAACAATTACACCGGAGGGGGTGCCGGTCACAGTTGCGATCGAGCCTGTTGGCTGCTGCGCCCGCACCGCTGATTGGCTCGGGGTGTAGGCCACCAACATGCATATCCATACCAGGATCGCAACAAGAGAAATTATTCTTAATTTATAAGTGGACATTTTATCTACGGCGAATGAAAAGTGAACCAATAAAGCCCACAACTCCGAATGCACCCAGTGACATGATGATCACAGCCATGGGGACCGAGTCGGTGCCAGGTGGCGGAATTGTCTCTGTATAAACTGGCGCAACCAGAGATGGCGGAGGCGTAAATGTCGGAAGACGCGTGTTTGTAGGGAGGATATTGAATTGAGCTGCAAGGGTTGGGTCGATCGTACTTGTGGGTGGAGGCACGGGCGTGGGAGGCGGTTCCACGATCTGCAAAGTTCCACCAGAAACTTCAACAAGCGGGGAATATACCCAACCTGTATTGTTTGGCGCACCGACATATTCTATTTGGACCCAATCACCGCCCGGCGAGCGGCCAAGAGCGGGAGCCACCGCGCCTCGCACTAATATGCCAACAATGGGGTAAATGGATGAGCTTGGTCCCATGCGGACATTGATCTGCGGCTCATCAGTGATGACTGTAATGTAAATACCGCTGGAAGAAACTTGAGGCGCGGGAGTTGCCGTGGGTTCTTGCGCCAGCACAACGGTCAGGGAAGAGGCGGAAAACGTCCAAAATATGACAAGCAGGATTGTTAAAATCGTTATTTGAAACTCTATTCGCTTCATTTCGTAGTATCTCTCAAGGAGAATCGCAAAGACGATTATAATCCAATTCATGGAACGAAAAATTTTTCACGGAAATTTAAAGCCGCTGGATGTCGCACAGGCACTACTTGGCGAGTTTAATCAGGGAAATTTGCGCGCGCAAACACTTGGTGAAAACAACAGAATGATCGTACAGGTGGGTACGCGCCCGCAAGCCATGTCTGGCGGACAAACCGCTCTTACCGTCACCATTGAGAAAGTGGAAGATGGCGTCATGGTGGAGCTTGGGCAGCAGGCCTGGCTCGGCGTCGCGGCAAGCCTGGGAACCAGCGCTTTGGCAGCATTAA
>CAZJYB010000089.1:0-16858 GCA_964549865.1 uncultured Anaerolineaceae bacterium | reverse complement strand
GCATCGGTTACATATTTTTGCAGGCGGGTCATCAGCCGGTCCTGTGCCACGCGCAATTTACGTCGTATTTCGGCAAGTTTCGGGGACGCGGAATCCAGCACCTCGCCGCGGTCGGAAAGGATGCGCGTGATCGCGTCCACGAGGCCAAAGGTCTCGGGGAGCCCGAGCGCGATGTGCGAGAGACGCGGGTATTCGTCGCCTCGTTTTTCGAAAGCCTTTTTGAGATCGCGGCACGAGATCAACGTGGATTTGATATCGAGCAAAGCCTGCGGATCCAGCACGCCGCTGCGCGCGGCCAGGTCTGCACTTGCACGAATGTCATGCGCCGCGCCGATGCCAATCCCCTGAATGACAAACAATTTGCGCGCTTCGGTCGTCTCCGCAAGGCGCGCCACGGCCAGCTCATACGAATCCGTGGGCTCGAGCGCGCGCGCCAAAGCCATCGAAGCGGAGAAATCGCAGAAGCCTGCGAGCCGTTCGAGGATCTTCGGGTATTCGAGCACGTTAAGTGTCTTGGTGTCCATTGCGGTGGGAATTATAAACCACAGACAAAGTTGCGATCACGCCGGCCTTCGGTCGGAACGAAACATGGAAAGGGGAGTTAAGCACAGTAGGTTTGGGTGATAGGTTCGATGGATAAATTCAGTTAAAATCGGAACATTATCGGTAATAACATACAACCACCGTCCCGCGAAGTACCCGACACTTGCGCCGCACTGCGTGCTTTGCAGTGCAGGTGAGGGTGAAGGTTGTTTCTAGCAAATTGAGCACCTGACGGCAACCTTCGGGACGTTTTTTCCACTGTGATTATTCGCTACAGAAGTGAGGAGATCAACGATGAAAAACAAATCAGTCACTTCAACTGATTCACGGCAGATCGTCACCAGCATCACGGCCGGCCTCGTGGTGGGCCTGATCGTGATCGTATTCAGCATCTCGCTCGCCAGCCTGATCTTCAGCGGAGAGCTGGCCCCGTATCTTTCGCGCGGCATCGGCTTGTTCCTCTTCGGCGGTCTGGCGATGTCCATCGTCCTTACATTTTTGGGATCCCTGCCGGGCACCGGCATCGGTCCGCAGGATGGGCCGGCCGCCTTGATCGCGGTCGCCGCGGGAGGCATCACCGCCTCGCTCGCAGGGACGGCTGATCCGGATTCGATCTTCTCCACCGTCGTTGCAGCAATCGTCATTTGTTCGTTCGTCACCGGGCTGACCTTCTTTTTGATCGGTCAATTCAAACTTGGGAACCTTGTGCGCTACATTCCCTTCCCAGTGGTGGGCGGATTCCTCGCCGGCACCGGCTGGTTGTTGACGCGCGGTGCCATCGAAGTGATGACCGGTCAGACACTCAGCCTGGAAGTGCTGCGCGGTCTGTCGGACTCGCAAATGCTCATCCGTTGGCTGCCCGGCACGATCTTCGCGATCATTGTGCTCGTCGTTTTACGCAAGGTAAATCATTTCCTCGTCTGGCCGGGTATCGTGCTCAGCGCCATGGTTTTATTCTATACATTTTTATATGCAACCAATACCTCCATCGACCAGGCGCGTTCACTGGGCCTGCTCATGCAGCCATTTCCCGCCGGCGGTTTATGGAAACCCTTCGCATTATCCGACCTCAACCAGGTGGATTGGAACGCGCTATTAAGCAATGTCGATAAGTTAATTCCAGTTCCATTGGTAAGCCTGATCGCCTTCCTTTTGAATGCCACCGGCCTCGAGTTGATCGCCAAACGCGACATTAACTTGAATCACGAACTGCGCATTACCGGGCTGGCGAATTTTGTTTCCGGGCTGGGCGGCGGGCCGGCCGGCTATCACATGCTGGGCGCCACCGCGCTGGCACAGCGCATGGGCGCGAAGACGCGCATTGTCACGGTTACGTCCGCGCTGGTTTGCGGGATCATCCTGTTCGCGGGCGGTTCATTCATTAGTTATGTGCCGGTGGCGTTGTTGAGCAGCCTGCTTCTGGTATTAGGCTTATCCTTCCTGATCGATTGGGTCTACGACGCCTGGTTCAAACTTCCGCGCGCAGAATACGCCATCGTATGGGTTGGGCTGATCGTCATCGCGACAATTGGATTCCTCGAAGGTGTTGCCGCGGGCATTGTGGTCGCCACGATCCTGTTCGTGTTCAAATACAGCAGCCTCAATACGGTGCGCGATAGCTTGAACGGCAAGATCTATCATGCCAATGTGGACCGGCCCGCGGTCCAGCGCGAGACCCTGCACAAATACGGTGAAGGTATTCATATCTTCCGCCTGCAGGGATACATCTTCTTCGGCACGTCAGATAAACTGCTCAGTCGCATCCGTGAAATTTTGGAGGACCAGACCGTTAAGGAACATTTCATTGTGCTGGATTTCCACCGCGTCCACGGCCTCGACTCCTCAGCCGTATCCAGCTTCACGCGCATGCATCAGCTTGCCGAACTGCACGATGTTTATCTGGTGCTCACACAGGTGAATCCTGCGATCATCAAACAAATGGACCTGGGCGATTTCAAGGCCAACGAGCGCGTCAAATTCTTCCCCACCCTCGACCACGGCATGGAATGGTCCGAGAACATGCTCCTGAACAAACACGAAGCCTCCACACAGTTCTTTCAGATGAGCATCAAGTCACAATTGCGCAGTTCCTTCCCGAAACCGGAGCTCATCGACCGCCTGCTGAATCATCTTGAAAAAATGGAGGTGGAGGAAAACTTCTACCTCATGCGGCGCGGCGACAAGCCGGAATCGATGTACTTCATTGAATCCGGGCGTTTGAATGTATTGATCGAAACCTCCCAGGGCGAGATGACGCGCCTGCGCAGCATCCGCAGCGGCACAGTGGTTGGCGAGTTGGGCATGTACCTGAAGGGCGAGCGTACCGCCAACGTGGTCACCACGCAAAAAAGTGTGTTATACAAGCTGTCGGTTGAGTCCATGAAAAATATGGAGGCGCAGGACCCGGACGTTGCCTCCGCCTTGCACGAGTGGATCGCGCGCCTGCTGGCCGAACGCATGGCCGATAATAACCGCTCCATCGAAGCGTTACTGGATTAATAAACAGGATCACATCGGAGAGAACATGATCGTCGTTTCAGACATGATGGGCACGCTCACCACCGGCTCGCCCTTTTTGGGGCTGGTGGACTGGGTGAAACACAACCAGAGCAAATTCCGCGCGAATTTATACATGGCCTCTGCGATGCCGGCATACCTGCTCGCGAAAAATGGATTGATCGACTGGCAGTTATGGGGCCAGAAATTAATGGTCGACAGCCTCGCTTATATCAAGGATGCGGACGAACAGAAACTAGCCCAAGTTTCCGAGTGGATCGTGGAACACGACCTGTGGAAGAAACGCCGTGAAGATGTGGTCTCACGCCTGATCAAACATCGCGAAGGCGGGGCGCAAGTCTATATCGCCAGCAGCGTGTTCGAACCGTTCATTCAGCCGTTCGCCAAACACATCGGCGCGCAGACCATCGGCACACCGCTTGAGATCGTGAACGGCCGCGCACGTATGGTGGGCAAGTTGATGTCGGATGAAAAGAAGATCGAACAGGTCTTGAGCCGCCTGGGAGTCGATCGCGTGGATGTGGCATATGGCGATACAATACTGGATATTCCATTGCTGGAACACGCGGAACATCCAGTGGCTGTTTATCCGGATGTAAAATTGAAACAGGTCGCGCTGGAAAAGAACTGGGAGATCATCGGCGATACGCCGAAGTATGGATGAGAATCTATCCAAAAACCCAACCACAAAGCCACCAAGACACGAAAACACATCGTTCATGCCGCGAACAACGGCGGCACGCCGATGCGAGACGGCAAAGTTTTTCCTCTTGGAGTCTTAGTGGCTTTGTGCCTTCGTGGTAGATTATCATGAGTTTTCATATAGATACTAAAGGAATAATATGGGCAAAACAACCATTCGAAGGATCAGGCAGAGAAAAGCGGATAACAAAGTGTATCTGTGCGCACCGGTGAATTCACTGGTGGAAGGAATCTACGAGCAGAACATCCCCTTCTCCGAGATCAAGAAACACGGCGATTTCGGACTTGGGACATTCAACGACCTCGACGGCGAGATGATGATGGTCGATGGCCTGATCTATCGGGTGGGGTCCGATGGAAAGGTCAACCAGATCACGGATGAAGAAATCTGCACGCCCTTTGCATGTGTTACAAAGTTTCAGCCCGCAAGCGATGACGAATTGACCGGGGAGCTATCCTACGAGGAATTCCTCAAATGGATGATCGAGATCATGCCCTCGCCCAACATCTTTTATGCGTTTCGCATCACGGGCGAATTCGCGTACGTCAAGACGCGCTCCGTGCCGAAGCAGGAGAATTATCGCCCGCTGGTGGAAGTGGCGAAAGATCAGCCAACGTTTGAATTCAAGGATGTAAAGGGGGTGATGGTCGGATTCTTTACGCCATCGTTCATGGCATCCTTGAGCGTGCCCGGCGTACACCTGCATTTCCTCACTGAGGACCTCACTAGCGGGGGACACGTACTCGAATGCAGGCCGCGCAATGTAAAACTGGAACTCCAATATTTATATACCCTGGAGTTGTCTCTTCCATCGAACCTGGATTATTTAACGTGGGATTTCCAGCGCGATATTGGCAAGGATCTGGATAAGGCAGAGAAGTAAACACCGCTCTCGTCGGGGCTAAGCCCCGACGAAGCTTTTTAACCGGTATTTCTCAACCCGCCGGCGATGCCGTTGATAGTCAATGCCATGGCCTCGCGCAGTGCCTCGGCCTCCGGGCCGTCCGCATTTTTCAATGCGCGCAAGCGGCGCAGTAATTCCACCTGAATATAATTCAGCGGATCCACATAGGGGTTGCGCAAATGCACAGCCTGACGTGTGGCAGGCTCGAGCTCCAGCAAAGTCTGATGCCCACTGATGGAAAGAACAGCTTCCCGCGTGCGTTCGTATTCGGCGCGGATAGATGTGAAAATTTCATGCGCAAGTTTTTTATCAGGGACAAGGTCTACATACAGCGCGGAGATATCCATATCGGCTTTGAGCAGGGACATTTCGGTGTTGTTGAGCAATGTTTTGAAGAACGCCCAACCTTCATACATTTCCTTTAACAATGCCCGATCTGAAAACGAAGCCAGCCCAGTCCCAAGGCTGTACCAGCCCGGCAAATTGAAGCGGCTTTGCATCCATGAGAACACCCAGGGGATCGCGCGGATCTCATTGACCGCGCCGGATTTCGCGCGCGAAGCCGGGCGCGAACCGATCTGCAGCCGTTTGATCTCATCCAATGGCGTGGCAGATTGCCAGAAGTCGACAAAGCCCGGCGTTTCATAGACCAGCCCTCGATAGGCACGTTCCGCCACCCCGGACATTTCCTCCATCGCAGCGCGCCATTTCTCAGGGACTTTTTGTTCCTTCAGCGGCGCAGAGGCCAGGATCACCGCGCTGGCGATCTGCTCGAGATGGCGGTGCGCGAGATCCGGGTTGGCATAGCGCGAGGCAATGATCTCGCCCTGCTCCGTAAGACGGAAACGTCCGTTGATGCTGCCGGCGGGTTGCGCGCGTATGGCGCTGTTAGCCGGGCCGCCGCCGCGCGCGATCGTGCCGCCGCGGCCGTGGAAGATGGTCAGCTCGATGTGATGCTTTTGCGCGACGCGCGTGATCTCCTCCTGCGCCCGGTACAACGACCAGTTCGCCATCAGATATCCGCCGTCCTTGTTGCTGTCTGAATAGCCGATCATCACCATTTGCTCGTTGTTATGCAATTTCAGATGTTCGCGATAAACGTCCAGGTTAAATAGAAGCTCGAGGATCACGGGTGCATCTTTGAGGTCCCGCACCGATTCGAAAAGCGGCGTGATCTGCGGAATGAAATTGCAGCCGGCCCACTTCGCAAGCAGGAGCACGGTCAGGATATCCGCGGCGGCATGCGTCATGGAGATGACGACTGGCCCGAGCAGGTCATGCCCGTATATTTCGGATGTGCGCCCGATCAAGTGAAACAGAGACCAGGTCTCCGCGGTTGCGGCGGTCACACCCGGGTGAGGGGAGAGCACTGGTGCAGGTTCCTTTAACAAACGGATCAGCAGTTCCGTTCTTTTATCGTCTGAGAGGTTTTCAAAATCGGATTCGATCCTGAGCGCACGCAGCGTTTCGCTAAGCGCGGCGTTCAGGCGGCTTGAGTCCTCGCGTATATCCAACCGTGCAGAATGCAGCCCGAAGACCTGCACCTTTCGTTGAACATTTTGTAATTCGTCCTGGGCAAGTTTGGGAGGGATCGATGAGGCGATGATCTCCAATGAGCGATTCAAATCTTCGGCGTACATGTGCGCCTGGTGCGGATATTTTCCCAGCAAATGGGACTTCATATCGTCGCGTGAAGCCTCGGCCAGGTCATTCGCAAGCAGGGAAAGCATCAAACGATAGGGTTCCGTCGCGTAGCGCTTTTCGATGTAAGCGACATGAGGCGGGAACGGCCGGCGCTTTTCGATCCATTCGACGAGTTTGGGGGGCGGTGGGATGCGGTAGGAGCTGATACTTAAATGACGTGCCAGTTCCTGAAAACTGCGGCGATGGTTCTCAACCGCAAGACCGCGATGCAAACGCAGGGTCTCGGCTGTGATTTCGAATGTGACGTTGGGGTTGCCGTCCCTGTCCCCGCCGATCCAGGAGGCAAGTTTCAACCACGCATGAGGCACGCGCAGGCCGGGATAATTATCTTCAAGCGCTTTTTCGAGATCCTCGTAGAGCGTGGGAATGGTGTTCCAAAAAAATGAATCAACGAAATACATGCCCGTGCGTACCTCGTCTGTCACTGTTAATTTCCCCGCGCGCGAGCGATCGGTGAGCCACAGCGCGGAGATCTCTGCACGTAACGAGCCGGTGCTCTCCTCGCGTTCGCGCAGGGAAAGCGAATCGCGGCTGAGCAGTTTGAGGAGCTGCGCGATGCGTTCCATCTTCGAAAGCACGGTACGGCGGCGCGCTTCCGTGGGATGCGCGGTCAACACCAGTTCGATGGACAGATTTTCAAGCAATGCAGACATCTGTTCACGGGTCACACCGCGCGTTTTGAGGGTTGCGATCGCTTCCCCAATCGATTCGTTAATGGGCTGCGGATAACGTTCATCTTCACGCTGACGCAGTAAATGCACGCGTTGGTTCTCCTCCGCAAGATTGACGAGGTCGAAATAGGTCGCGAAGGATGCCGCCACTGCGCGCGCCTCATCCGTTTTCAGCGAAGAGACCTCCTGCTGCAGGTCTTTGGCCGGCTCGTCATTACGGCGCGCCTTTGCCAGCGCGCGAATGCGCTCCTCGATCTCGAAGATGGCCGGGGATTCGAGCTCCGAAATGACCTCGCCCAACAGGTCGCCAAGCAAATGAATGGTCTGTGACAGGTCCATAAAATTTCGCTCAAGTATATCAAACTGGTTTTCAGTTATCATTATTCCATGGCATCTTTACCCGAAAAACCGCTCTGGGAGATCCGCGCCTTCGTCTATCAGCATTTTGTGGAGACGACGCACCCGCCCTCAGTGGATGAAACTGCGGCGCGCTTCGCTCTCGCGGACGGGGAGGCTGCTTCGGCCTTCGAGGAGCTTCATCGACGCCACGCGCTTTTCCTCAAGCCCGGCACGCACGATATCCTCATGGCGAATCCCTTTTCCGGGATCGAGACTCCCTTCAGGGTATACGCCAACGATAAAACGTATTTCGCCAACTGCGCCTGGGACTCGCTTGGCATCCCGGCGGCATTACACGTAAATACACAGATCGAGGCAACCTGCTCTCAAACAGGAGTGCCCATTTACTTAAGCATAATTGATGGACGGGTTTCAAATTCAGGCGCGCTGATCCATTTCCGGGTGCCGTTCAAGGATTGGTACAAAGACCTGGTCTTTACTTGAACGAACATGCTTTTCTTCCGGTCGGAAGAATCCATCGACAAATGGCTCGGATCAAAAAAGGCCGCGCGCGGCGCGACCCTTTCCATCGATCAGTCATGGGAACTTTCACAGCGCTGGTATCAGGATCGGCTATCACCTGAGTATCATGGCAGGACGATGGAACAGGTGCAGGAGATCTTCAAAGAGCTGGGCTTGACCTCCGCTTTCTGGCAAAGCGGTTAGCTCACCTTTCGGTGCCGGTGATGACCAGGCCCTGCATGAAGTATTTTTGCGCAAGCAGCAGCACGATCACAGGGATGATCAAAACGATTACGGCGCTGGCATCAATCACGTTATCGATCGAGATATACGATTGATAATTTTGAACGCCGAACGAGACCGGCATCAGCTCGGGGTTTGTGCCCAGATATAAAGAGGCGAGCCGCGTTTCATTCCATGCATAGAAGAAATGCAAAAGTGAGACCGTGATCACCACGGGCCAGGATTGCGGCAGGACGATCTGGAACAACCTGCGCAACGGCCCGGCGCCGTCGATCATGGCGGCCTCTTCCAGGTCGATGGGCAGGCTCTTAAAGTTCTGCCGAAGCAGGAAAATATAGACCGCGTTCCCGAAAAAGAGATGCAGGAGCACAGGCAGGACCGTGCCGCGCCAATCCAAAACGCCGACGTAAACAAAAAAAGTGGGGATGAACGTGATCTTTTCGGGGATCAGGATCGTGGCGATCATCAAATAGAACAGCAAATTGCCGCCTGGCAGGGAAAAGCGCGCGAATCCATATGCAACGATGATGGACGAGAGCAGCACGGCAATTTCACCGGCCAATATCAAAAAGAAGGTATTGCCCAGCATTTGAGCAAAAGGCAGCGACTTGAAAAGAATGGTGAAATTTTCCCACTCAAAGTAAGGTTCGTAAACACCCGTGAGTGAACGCCAGTTGCCATTCCACTCGATCAGCCCGGCTTCGAGATGCTGCGGGTCAATGAACTGACTCGTTTCCGAGCCGGGATTGATCAAGGCCCATTGCTTCACCCCCTCGTCTGTCGGAACGTTGTAAATTTGATATGGCCTGCCCAGGTATTCGTATGGCACGATCCTTGACGGGTACAACGGCGCGCTTTTATCGCCGAGTTGTGCCGTGGGCATCATGGCGGTATTGATCATGAATAGCACCGGGGCCAGGTAGAGTGCCAGCAGGATCCATACAAACAGGTTGAACGGCAGGATGCGAAGGAATCTTTTCAGGTCAAGCGGGGAACGCGCAAGGCTTTGCATCATGTTTGTTACTCACGTTCCGGGAAATAAACCCAACGACGCGATGTCCCGAACAGGATCAAGACAACGACGATCACAAAGACGAAGAAGACCCATGCCAGACCGGAGGCATATCCCATCTGGAACAGGTCGAACAAAACATAATTGATATAACCGTCATAGGATGAGAAACTACCGCGAAACGTATTGCCGCGATCCATCAGGATGGCCCCGCCAAAGACCGCGGTCAGGTTGAGGATGAGCGAAAAGAAGATGGCGGGGGAGATCAGCGGGAGGGTCATCTTGAAGAAACGCGTCAGGCGGCCGGCACCGTCGATCCATGCCGCTTCGTAGATCTCCGGCGCGATCCCCTGCATGGCGCCCATCATGATCAGGATACCGGGCCCAGCCGTCCAAAGCGAGCTGAAGATGAACAATGAGTCTGAAGCGCCGCGTGCATAAAACTGATTCAATCCTTCCAATCCAAACGGACTGAGGATCAAACGGCTCAGCCAGCCGGTGGACGGGTTCACGAAGCCGCTCCACATCAGGGCCGCGGCAAAGCTGGGGATGATACTCGGCAGGAAGAACAGCGTGCGCATCGTATCCTTCAACCACAAGTCCCTGCTGCTGAGCAGGCCCGCGATAAAGATCGAGGCGAACGTCTGCAAAGGAATGACGATCATGGCAAGCTGAATGGTTTTTACAAAAACAGCGCCGGCTTTAACATCTGTAAAGACACCCGCGTAATTCCCGAGCCCGTTGAAGCGGATCTGTTCCGGCGTGAGCAGGTGAAAATCTGTAAACGAGAGAATGAGCGAAGCCAGGATCGGAACCAGCTTGAAGACCACCAGCCCGATCAGCCAGGGGGAGATCATCATCAACCCGATCTGGTGCTTGTAACGCGTCTCGATGGATACGGCCGGGGCAACCGAAGCCTTTTTCCCGAGTGTGTAGGTGGTTTGCATCGCCGCTCTCCTTGATAAACAAATGACACGCAGGACGCGCGTCCATCTTTCGATTTTATCATTACAATTGTGATGCTATAATGGCTGTCCACCGATCATTACCTTCTCTTATTATCAAAACCCTACAGAAAGGATTAATAAATTGCCCACCCCAAACTATAAATATGAAAAGCGTCAAAAAGAACTGGCCAAGAAAAAGAAGAACGAGGAAAAACTGAAGCGCAAGCAGGAAAAGAAGCCGGACGAGCCCACTGCCACTGTCGATGAAACGAAGGAAAAGGAAAAGGAAGTACCCAAGCCGGAGTAAGGAGTTTTCCTGCCTAAAACAAAGAGACCAGCCGCATGCGGCTGGTCTCTTTGTTTTGACTGTGCCTGCTAATTTTTCAGGAACTTGATGACCTGCTCGTGGATCTCTTTGGATTGCAAAGCGCCGCGATGTCCCAACCCGTTGGTTTCGATATATTGCGCATCCGTCCAGGCATTGGCAATCGCGCGGCTGTCCTCCACGGGCGTCACGTCATCCGACCTGTCGTGGAACATCAATGCGGGAATGTCGATCTTTTGTACCAGGTCCTCATTGACGATCGAATCCAGTACATCCCGATCGAAATTCTGGTTGATCATGGCGTTCAATCCGTCGATGACCGCATCCGGTAGATTGGCCAGGGCCTGAAAGCGCGGCAGGGCAGCCATCAGCCGGTTGAAGGAACCAAAGTACACCAGTCTCGCGGGAGGCGGGAAATTTTTCTTGACGAGCGCAAAGGAAGTGATCAACGTCCCGAATGAATGGGCGATGATGGCGTCGAACTTTCCTTCACGCTTCATGACCAGGTCCATGGTGGGCGCGATCTCGAGAACGTTGGTCGTCTTTCCATCCGATTCACCGTGTGCGGGCTGGTCATAAGCAACGACGCGATATCCTGCGGCAAGTAAGGGTTCTACAAAGCCGGTCATCTGGGCGCGTGCGCCACCCCAACCGTGCATCAACAGCACAGATGGACCTTTCTCTCCCCAGGTCGTGACGGCCAGTTCGCCGCCTTCGAACGGGAGCCGGTAATTACTCCCGCGCGCGATGATCTCTTCGTCTGCTGATTTCACTTCGTATTTGCCCGGGCCGAAAAATGCGCGATACACTTTTTTTATAATGGCCTCGGCTTCGATGGGAGATGCTTGGGTGGTCATGTTTTTTTCTCCTTTTTGTTTACTTACTAAATGGTAAGTTTAGACGACAAAAAAATTTACGCGAGCAGGTCCTGCTTGTTCTGGTCGACGACTTCATGGAATTTCTTCGTTCCCAACGCGCGCGCCATTTGCAAGCCACCCTGTAAACTCGAGAGGATCAGCGCCGCTTTGCCGGCCGGGTCTCCATTGAAATTGAATACACCGGCTTCCCTTCCCTCGTTCTATGTATCTTGCAACCAGGCCAGTAATTCGCGGGTCAATGACTGGGTTTGTTCACGCAGTGAATCCGGGATCGCATTGAACTCGGTCTCGAGTGAACCGGCCAGGCAGACCTTTCCCTTATCTGCGCGCATGTTGGTATAGATCCCAAAGAACCAATCCAGTTTTTGTTGTGGAGGCAGGTCTTTCACGCGCGCGTTATTGATCCACAATTGAAAGCGGTCCCGATAGCGCTGGATCACCGCGCATCCCAATTCCTCTTTCGAGGGGAAGTGGTAATGGATGGCCGCGTTCTTTACGTTCAACTCTGCCGCAATATGGGCATAGCTGAATCCATTGAAACCTTTATCCTGCAGCATGGATTCAGCAAGATCGAGGATCGCGCGTTGGGTGTTCGAGGTCTTGACCATGGAACTAATATTACTTACTAGTTAGTAAGTTGTCAAGAGGCATTGCCTCGGAGGTTTTGCTTTCAATCAGGGAAAACCGAATATCAGATTGCTGAACACCGCGCTTGCAGGGAAAAAATATGAAATGCTATAATCTTTAATCATGGAACAAATCATCGGGGATCTCTCTGAGCAGACTGCCCGCACCTTATTGAATGTCCTTGCACCCAACAGTGAGTTGCTTTCCATTGCTGTTCCCGAAGGAAGTTTTTCCAATTACACCCATATCGTCACTGCCCGAGCAGTTCACAAGAGACTCATTTCCATTTGATGCCTATAACGAGCCGATTCCAACTGAGAAAGCGAATTCCAATGAATGACCACTAGATACCCACCCTGCACGCTTATGTCCTTGTTCGGACTGATATTCCCTTGCAGATCAGATCGTCCAGGTGGGACACGCCTGCTGGGAGGCGGGGCTCAAATTTCAGAAACCAAATGAAACAGCCAACCTGGTTCTGCTTTGCATGGAATCTGAGCGTCAATTGCTGGAAATAGTCGACTCCGTTTGCGAGGAATCCAGTTCGCGCTGTTCCATGAGCCGGATGATGACATGGGATTTACTGCAGCCTGTACGCAACCATTGGAAACTCGTTACCGGCGTGAATTCCGAAACTTCCCGCTTTGGACATCAACCAGGGAGGTAATCAAAGGATAATTTATTATTGAATCAAATAGGGGCGGACAGCCGTCCGCCCCTATTTATTAAACTCTTTCCCCTCTAAATTGCGTTTCATATAATTGCGCATACAATCCGTTCAACCCAAGCAATTCATCGTGCGTCCACAGGATCGCTTCGCTGATGCCGCGTTCGACGATGCGACCGCGAGTTATTATTTCTTGAATTGTTGAATTAACTTATCATATTCCGTATGCGAGCCAACCCAATACCACAGGATGTCATCCCCCTCACGAATGCCAACAGCGCTATAATTTAATCCAATTCGCACAGAGTAGATTGGTCGGGTTGGATGAATGGATTTGAAACGTAAACCTGGATGATAGGGATTCTCAATAAAAAGACGATATGCCTGCCGCGCTTGTTTTTGAACCTCGCCAGGCAATTCTGCGATGGCTTTCCGAAACTTGTCTGTAGTGTGAGAGTTCATAAAGTTTCGGGATCAAGTTTTTTGGTCTTCTTTTCCTTATGTTCCGCCAGGGCATCATCTGCAAGTTGTGACAAAATGTCGCTGGATTTGGCAAACAGTTTTGACCAGCGTTCATCCGAATGCAGTTCTTCCAGAATCCATGCCACGAACTCTTTCTGTTCTGCAGGAGGAAGTTTTTCAATTTCAGAGAAGGCTAACTCTAATTGGGTCATTTTATCTCCTTGCTCATTTCGAGAGTATAGCATATTTAAATAAGCCGATATTAAACGCGTTCTCCTCTAAACTGCGTTTCATACAGCTGGGCATATAACCCATTCAACCCAAGCAACTCGTCATGCGTGCCGCGTTCGACGATGCGGCCGCGGTCCATCTTCTCGTCATTGCGAGGCGATCTTTGCCGAAGCAATCTCCTACACTTTATCTGGGATTGCTTCGTCGGGTCTGGTCTCGATACGCCGCACTCGCCGTTTAAGGCTCGCGGCTACTCGACCAACGACCCTCCTCGCAATGACGGAATATTATTAAACGCGTTCCCCTCTAAACTGTGTCTCATACAACTGCGCATACAACCCATTCAGCCCAAGCAATTCATCATGTGTGCCACGTTCGACGATGCGGCCGCGATCCATTACCAGGATCAGATCAGCCGCCAGGATCGTGCTCAAACGATGCGCGATCACGATGCTCGTGCGGCCTGCCATGACGCGCTTCAACGCGTCCTGGATGAGGGCCTCGGATTCGCTGTCGAGGCTGCTGGTGGCTTCGTCGAGCACAAGGATGCGCGGGTCCTTGAGGATCACGCGCCCCAGAGCGATGCGCTGTTTCTCGCCACCGCTTAACCGATAGCCGCGTTCGCCAACGATGGTGTCATAGCCGTCGGGCAGGTCCATGATGAAGTTGTGGATGTTGGCGGCGCGCGCGGCGGCCTCTACTTCGGCGTCCGTGGCTTCGGGGCGGCCGTATGTTAAATTCGTGCGGATCGTGTCGTGGAAGAGATAGGTCTCCTGCGTGACCATGCCGATAGCATTCGAAAGCGAAGCCAGCGTGAAGTCTTTCACGTCGCGGCCGTCGATGCGAATGACTCCATCAGTTGGATCGTACAAGCGCGGAATGAGATACGTCAGCGTGGTTTTACCGGCGCCGGAAGGGCCAACCAGCGCGACCAACTGTCCGGGACGCGCGGTAAAGGAGATTCCTTCCAAAGCGACCTCGCGTGCCTGGGAGGCCGCGTCAAACGCGGGGGAGTCTGACCCGGTTCCTTCCTCCCGACGATTGACCGTGGACGATTGACCATTCTTCCCCGGAGCGGTCGTCTGCGGTCCACGGTCCACGGTCGGCTTTGCACCAGACAGGACCGCCCCCACGTCCTCCATTTTTCCGTAGCGTTTGACGTCCTTCAACAACAATGTTGAATCGATATGATAGTTGAATGAAACGTTATCAAATTCAAGCTCGCCTTTGGAATCTTTAAGAACGATCGCATCTTCTTTTTCGATGATATCGCGTGGAAGGTCGATCAGCTCGAAGACGCGCTCGAATGAAACCATGGACGTGGAAAATTCAACCGGCGCCCCCGCGAGACCCTGCAGCGTACCATATAGATTGCCGAGATACGAACCGAACGCCACGATGGTGCCAACGGTGAACGAACCCGCTATGACGTACCAGCCGCCGAGGCCGTAGACGAGCGCGGTGCCCACCGCGGTGATGAGCCCGAAGATGACGAAGAACGAGGAGCCGACGACCGCGCGGCGGATGCCGATATCGCGTACGCCCGCGGCGCGTTCACGGAAACGATTCTCTTCCTGCAATGAACGGCCAAATAATTTAACGAGAAGCGCGCCGCCGATGTTGAGAGTCTCGTTCATGTGCGCGTTCATCTGCGCGTTCATCTCCATGCCCTGGCGCGCGATATCGCGCAGGACAAGGCCCAACCTTTGCGCGGCGATGATGAACAGCGGCAGGATCAACACGCTGATGATCGTCAGGTGCCATTCGAGGGTGAACATGACGATGAATAAGGCGATGGCTTCGATCAGGTTGGTGACGATGTTGACGATGGTATTGCTGATGGCATTTTGTGCGCCGACCACGTCGTTGTTGAGGCGGCTCATCAACTCGCCGGATTTTGTATTCGTGAAAAACCGCAGGGACATGCGCTGCAAGCGCGCGAACAACGTCGAGCGCAGGTCATAGATCACACCCTCGCCGACGGTCGCGTTCAAGCGTCGCTGGATGACGTTGATGCCGCCGGTCAGCGCGGGGATCATCAATAGGGACAGGGCCAGCCAGATCAGCCGGTTCACATCCCTGGCCGGGATGACCACGTCGATCATGTTGCGGAAGATCAGCGGCGTGAGCAGCGAGAGGCCGGTGGTCAGCAAAATGGTGACGAGCATACCCGCGATATGCCACCAATAGCCGCGCGCATAGGTGAGCACACGCATCAATAACTGCCGCGTGACCTTGGGTTTCTCGTCCCCCGAACGCATGTAGGTAAACCAGCCGCCACCGTGCCACATGTTTAGTCTCCTAGTTGGGTGGTCCTGTAGTTGTAAATGTGTACACAAGTATCACGTACACAGGTGTTCTTGTATACGTGATACTTGTATACCTTATACTCGCGCTTCACGCAACTGGAAGAGTGGGGAGGTTAATGAAAGTCTGATGGAGGCGGAGGAAAATGCGCGGAGTGATGAGTCTGTGTGAGGGGATATAATCTAGAAAATATATCGGAGGCTCCAATATGAAAAGCGGAAAATGTCCCAAATGCAATTCATCGAATGTCTATCTCAAGGCGTACGGATTGGATAAAATAACCTTGAATGGCAAAGCCGTGGAATACATGAATTACGTCTGCATCGATTGTGGATACTTCGAAACATACATCACCGACAAGGAAGCTTTAAGTAAAATCGTCACTCGCGCAGAAAAACTGGGGGATTGGAAGAAAGCGAAATAGATGACAAAAACTGGTGATAATCCGCTTGAGCGGGCTGAGCCGCCTTTGGCGGCTTTCAGTTACTGAGGGAAGACTTTAGTCCGCACGAATATAAAGCATAATAAAAATCACTCAAAACAGAAAACCTTTGATAAACTCATCATAATAAAATTTACAGTTACAAAGAGGCAAAATGCCCAACAAAACTCCTTCCCTCATCTCTTCCATCATCACAATCGCCTTGCTTATCCTCACTGGGCTCGTCATCCTCTTCGCTCAATTGCTGGCGTTGAATGGGTTTAGCGAACGCGAAGGGATGATCTCACTGGTCACCTCGTTGGTGTGCCAGGGCGCGGCTGTTATTGTCGCAGCGTTGCTGGCAAGCCGGCTGACACGCTGGTTCATTGAGAAATTCAACTGGAACAAAACACTGGCGGTCATCGTTGCAGTAATTGCAGGAACGATCCCCGGCGGGCTGTTGATGTCCCTTGGCCTGTTCATTTCCATTCTCGTAGCAGAAGGGATCCGTTAAAACAAAGAAAACCTATGAAAGCAAACAAAATCTTCCTTCTCGTATCAATCTTTACATTACTATCCTTGAATTCATGCGCACCGGCAACTGAACCGGCCGTGCATCCCCCGCATTGGACATATGAAGGCGAAGAGGGTCCCGAACATTGGGGCGAGCTCGACGCAGCCTACGCGACTTGCAGTGCGGGGCAGGAACAATCCCCGATCGATATCGTCGCACCATCAGAGCAGGATCTGGCGAATATTTCTTTCCACTACCAGTCGAGTAAATTGAACATTCTGAACAATGGGCATACCGTGCAGGTGAACTATGATGCAGGCA
>CAZJYB010000088.1:0-16886 GCA_964549865.1 uncultured Anaerolineaceae bacterium | reverse complement strand
GACTGCGTAAGGTGAGTTATTGATTCTTTGCCGGTGATTCGATCGGCGGAGTTTCCGGGCGATCCAGGCTTGTATCCTCCCAGGAGGCAGGGTCGTTAAGCGACTCTAAATGTGTGAACACGGTGACGCTTGGAAATGCGTGACGAATCTCTGCTTCTATTTTTTCCAATAGCCGATGACCTCGCTGGACTGTCCAACCGCCCGGAACCAGCACGTGGAAGGACACAAACTGCCGTGATCCGGATTGCCGCGTCCGCAGCGCATGGTATTCAACCCCACCCTGTGTATACGGCTCCAGGATGCTTCGCACTCTGTTTTGTTCTTCAACTGGCAGGGCCGTGTCCATCAACCCGAGCGCGGACTTGCGTACGATACGGATCCCAGACCAGATGATATTCCCGGCAACTAAAAATGCCACGATCGGGTCGAGTCGTTCCCAGCCGGTAACTGCCACCGCACCCACGCCAATGACCACGCCCACAGAGGTCCACACATCCGTCATTAAATGATTTGCATTCGCTTCAAGCGTGATGGACTGGTAAAGCTTGCTTGCCCGCAGTAAGATCAGCGCGGCGATCAAGTTGACGAGTGAGGCTGCGATCGAAACCGCCAAACCGATCCCCATCTGCTCAAGTGGCCTGGGTGTGATCAATCGCGGGATGGCCGCGGCGACGATACTCACGGCCGCAAGCAGGATCAACGTTCCCTCGACGCCGCTGGAAAAATATTCAGCCTTGCCGTGTCCATAAGCATGGTCTTCATCTGCGGGGCGGGCGGCTATCGTCAACATCGTCAATGCCATGATCGCTCCGACCAGGTTGACGAAAGACTCCAACGCATCTGAAAGCAAACCGACCGAACCTGTCAGAAAATAGGCAATGGCCTTAAGCGCGATCGTAATAATCGCCGCGCCAATGGAAAGCCAGGCATAGCGGGCAAGGAAGGAACGGTTTGTTGGATGGGAATGTGATGTCATGATTTAGGAAGATATTGTAGCAGAATTGCCCCACCGTCCACCGCACATCGTGGCGATCATCCTGGACGCTTTGTTGGGCAGATTGTGGTAAAAGAGGAAATATCCTGGTCGAATTATTACTGCAATTCCCCTTCTCTCCATTTTGCTGAAAGCTGGGTGTTCAAGTCCAGCACAGGTGTTTTTGGCAGTCGAAAAATTATCACGGAAAGAATATTTTTACTCCCTCGTTGGCAAAGTAAGCCAGCCTGGGACCGATCAACTCCATGGCAGACCAAATGTTATCCCAAAAGAAATCTGAAATCGGCGAATCCGCCGACAGCAGAACGAAAACAATTAAGAACCCAAATGGCCGCAGGGAACGGGCGAATTCAAATTCCGGCGGCAGAGAGGGTTCAAGAATGCCAAAACCATCCAGGCCCGGGATCGGCAGCAAATTGATGAATAAGGCAACCATTTGCAGCAACGCCAGCATACCGACCGCGGAGAGAAATTCATCTGGTGCCTTTGAAAAAATGTAATAAAAGGGAAGGTTGCCAAAAGGCAGCGCCAGCAGGAGAAGACAAATCAGGTTTGCCAGCGGCCCCGCTGCCGAAACAAGCCTGCGATAGCCCGGCTTTCTCAAGGCGTGGATATTGATGTAAACGGCCCCACCCGGAAATGCAATTCCACCCATGAGCAGCAGTACCAACGGTATGACAATACTGATGATGGGATGAGTATATTTAAGCGGATTGAGTGTAAGATACCCCTTATGTTCCACGCTTTCATCTCCGCCCCAAAACGCTGTGACGGCATGTCCGAACTCGTGCAGGCAAAGCGAGACGAGCCAGCCGCCGATGATAAAGGCGAACATTAACAACTGCGGGTTGTTCCCAATGCCAAACCATAGAAACCCAGCCATGGTGACTGTAAACAAAACTAGGCTGATAAAGATCGGGCTGATGCCATGGCGCATGGAGCTTGTCAGTGTTTTCGGCAGGGCAAAGATGGGACCTCTGGCGATGGGAGTCTCTTTAATGATCTGCACGCTCTCGCGGACCTGCTCCGCCGTCACCCCATATTGAGCCAGAATCTGCCCGGCTTTGCTCTCAGGGCTGCGCAACATACCCAGCAGCAGGATGTGCCCGTCAATCGCAGCAAGCGCATGATCCTTGATCTCGGCGAGGGATTCGCTTAAGATGAATTCGTTTTCAACGGATAGATTTAACCCGCTGCCCTTCCCTTCTGACCCCGCGACGACCTGCCGTGCTTCCAGCTTAATCGTGGCCGATACACGTGCTGCAAGGTTTTCCACCTTCACTTTAAGAGACTTCAATACGGCCAATACCTGTGACTCTGGTAGTTGCAATAACGCCAGCAACAGCGCCAACGAGTCGATCGATGGCTGTTGGTTTTGTTCAGCGATGCGACCGGCATTGTTGAGCGCTACTTGCGCATTACGAGTAAGTGGATAGGATGTGTTGGGCATCTACACCACGCTCTCCGCGACCGTCTTCCCGTAGCCGATCAGGGCCTTCACCATCTCCTGTGTCCTTCCCTCTGCATACACGCGTAAGACGGGCTCCGTCCCCGAAGGCCGGATCAATAACCATGAATCATCTGCCATGATGTACTTCACGCCGTCGCGCTGACTGATCTCGGCAACTTTTTGTCCGCCGATCTCGTTGGGTGCCTGTTTTGTGAGGAATTCGGTCATCTCTGCTTTTGCAACGGGGCGGCTCAAGCGCAGGTCTGTGCGTTCGTAAATAACCGGGCCCACGTCTGCGAGCAGCTCGTTGACCATCTCCCCAAGGGGTTTTTTCTCCGCCGCGATCATCTCGACGAGCAGCAAGCCCATCATCGGGCCGTCGCCTTCGGGGATATGTCCCTTGATCGAGATACCGCCTGATTCTTCGCCGCCGATCAATACATCTTCCTTCATCATATGATCTGCGATGTGATTGAAGCCAACCGCTGTTTCTATTAATTTCAACCCATATCGTTTTGCGAGACGGTCGATCATGCGCGTGGTGGATATTGTCCGCACCACCGAGCCGCTCCAGCCGCGTTTTTCCACAAGATATTTCAAAGATAAGGCCATGATCTTATGCGGGTCAACAAACGTGCCGCGTTCATCCATGGCGCCGATGCGGTCCCCATCCCCATCTGTGACCACACCGAAGTTGCCCATGCCGGAGCTTATCGCGCTGGCCAGTGGGCCAAGATATTTCGCGATCGGTTCCGGATGCACGCCGCCGAAACCAGGGTTCATCTCCCCGCGAATTTCATAGATCTCGCAGCCCGTCCCCTGCAGGAAGGATTTGATGACACCGCGCCCAGAGCCGTACATGGCATCCACGACAAAACGTTGCGGGTTGTCCGCGATCACTTCGCTGTTGATCAGTTTATGCAGATGTTCGAAATATGCAGGCAATGGGTTAAATTTCTGGATCAACCCCGCGGCGCGCGCTTTTTTGAAGTCCATCAGGTTGGGGCCGCGCGCCTGCTCTTCATTGTCGTTAATGTAAATTTCCACGCGGCGGCATTGTTCAGGCAATGCAGAACCGCCGAATGCGCCTTTTAGTTTTACGCCGTTATAACGCGGCGCATTATGGGAGGCCGTGATCATTACGCCCGCAATGGCATTTTGATGCTTTACTGCATACGAAATGGCGGGTGTGGGTGAATCGGCCTGTGTCAGCAGTACGGTAAACCCATTTGCGGCGAGCACGCGCGCCACCTCCCCGGCGAAGCGGTCTGAAAGGAAGCGTGTATCGAAGCCGATCACGATTTTGTTGGAGTCGGTATGGGTTGACCTGTCCCAATGGTCGGAGGCCACCGCGTCGGCGATGGCCTGGGCAACGATGCGGAGATTGTCAAAAGTGAAACTATCTGAAATGACGGCGCGCCAGCCGTCGGTGCCGAAATGAATGGGCATGAATTCTCCGGGATCCCCCTGTCTTGGGGCGTGTGCCCCTTAGGGTGGGGAAGGATGATGTTGGTTTATGGAACGTGTGCAGGTGTGGAGGAGGGTCCGAAGTTCGGTTCAGGTGTGGCATAAGCCACAACAGATTCCAGCATCCAACCCTCAACACGCTGGTTGTTACGCGTCACAAAGACATGGATCCATGTAATGCCATTCACCTGTTTAAAATCCGGGTAGACCTCCACGATCGAGCCGTTATCGAGGGTCATTAAATATTTGCCGTTCGGCGTCTGCCTCAAATTTGCACCGCCTCCCTCACTCGCGCTGACCCTGCCGGATACGGCTTGAATTTCGATCGTCAGCGTGATGGTGGGTGTTTGAGAAGCAGGCAGGGTGATTGCCAGCGTCAACGGAACCGGTGTTGGTGTGGTTACTGTGGGAGTTGGGGCGTTATTTGTTTGTGCAACCTGTGTCAATGCCACTGCGACCGTTTCGGTAAAGTTAACCGAGTTAGGTGTGGCCGTCTCTGGAAGGAGCACAGTTATCGTGGACGTTGAGATCGCATTTGAGGTCGGCGATTGAAGCGGGCTTGGTTGATTTGTGGGGGTCGATGAAGTGATCCCCTCGCTTCCAGACGGTGCGCCTGATCCCAGCATCAATCTGTATAGGATCACAACGAAAAGCAGAGCCATGGCTCCGCTGGATACCATTCCACCAGTCGAAGGACGGAGTTTTAATACAAAGAGAGTGATTAATCCAAGGACACTGGCCCATGCGAAGTGCACGCTTAACACCATAAGACCATCCGGCCAGACTCCCGGAAGGCCCGAGCCAAGGCCAAAGCCCGCCGCGCTCACAGGAAGGAAGAATGAGTATGCAATAATGATGCTTGGCAGGTAGGGTTTTGATTCTGAACGGACAAAGGACACGACCAGGGTGATGGCTCCAAGAGCCAGTACCACAAGGACTGCGGGCCACAGCCGCGCATCGTTGTGGACATTTATCAACGTGATGGGCATGAAGAGACGCGCGCCAAACCCGGTGATCAGGCCGCTAATGAAAATCAACAATCCGCTGATCAACAGCGCCATAAAGGTCTCGAAGAAGAAGCGCGGATTACCGGTGAGGATGGCAAGTAGAAATCCCACCCACGGTGTCATCAACGGTGCAAGCAGAATGCCGAGCAATAGCACAGCCTGCGAATCAACTAAAAAGCCAAGCCCCAGGATCGCGCCGCATAACAATGAAAAAATAAAGAATTCAATGGATGGATACGCGCGCCGCGCAAGCGCCGAGATCAACGCGGCCTGTCCCTCTGTATCGACGGGGATCATTTGCCGGCGTGTGAGGCGCCTGCGCCTTACGCGTTGCGCCGCGGTTTCACCCTGCGGAGGTTGTTCTGGGTTTGTGGGAATGATGGGTTCGTCTGAAAATGACATTTTTACCGCTTGATTTGCCTATTTTATCATGGCGCTTCTATTTTCCAACCGCCGCGAAACCGAGGCCGTTGGGACCAACATGCGTGCCGATCACCGAGGTCACATTCACGAACAGGATATCGCGCGGGATCGACATGCGGGCCTGCTGCATGAGTTCGTTGAGCAATCCTTTTGCACGCGGCTCGGCGTTGGTATGCAGGATCGCGAGACGTTCGAGTTCGCCGCTCTCGAGCAGGAGGTCCAGGATACGTTCATTGGCTTGCTTTGTGGTACGTACAGCACCGACCGGTTTTACCTGCCCATCCCTTAATTCAATTAATGGTTTGATGGAAAGATAGTCGCCCAACCCGGTCACCACGCCGGGCACGCGGCCGCTGCGCTTAAGATATTCCATTGTATCGAGTGCAGCACACAGGCGAAGCCGCTTGCGCGTGGATTCGATTGCCGAGAGCGCGGCCTGTACTCCCATTTCTGCTTCCTCGGCGGCAGCCAGCACCTGAAATCCAAGTCCCAGCGAGAGGGAGCCACTGTCAATGCAGGTGACTTTATCGGCGAATTCCTGTGCGGCCTGGCGCGCGATATTAAAGATGGTGGTTAACTGTGATGCGGCATGGATCGAAAGGATATGGTCACAGCCCTGCGAGAGCAGGGACTGATAAGGCGTAATGAAATCTCCGATGGACGGCGCGGCAGTTGTGGGCGGGGTTTGAAGCGCAGGCAGGCGTTTGTAGAAGTCTTCGCGCGTGATCCCGCTTCCATCCACGTATTCTTTGCCTTCCAGCACCAGAATGGACGGCACCACTTGTATTTCGTGTTGGTCCACAAGATAAACCGGAAGATCTGCGGTTGAATCTGTGACGATCCCAATTTTCATGGTCGAAGTCTAACATAATCGCCAATCATGACCATCTATGAACTGACCGTCTACTTTTTTCCCATATACTTGCCCCTTGACATACTGTGTATTACATAGTATCATGCGACAAAGGTTGAGATATGGCAAACACTGAATCGCTCGAAAATGTTGTCCTTGAACTGCGGCGCGGCGTGATCGTGCTGGCTGCGCTCAGTCAACTCGGCACGGAACAATACGGCTACTCCCTGTTGAAACAGCTCTCTGATCAGGGGCTGGAGGTAGACCAGGGAACGCTGTATCCACTTCTCCGTCGTCTGGAGGCGCAAGGGTTGCTGGAATCCGTCTGGAAGCTCGAGGAAGCCCGCCCGCGCCGCTATTATGTCATCAGTTCGGAGGGGCGCAAGCTGCTGCCGAAGCTGAAAAAAGAATGGGCCGGCATTGTTTCTGTAATGAATAAAATGCTGGCCTAATTAACATCGTAAGGGCGACCCGCCATGGTGATGTGGCGAAGAATCGTACCAAGATTGCAGGGTCGCCCCTACACTGATAAATAAGGAGAGAGAATGAACCTGATCGATCGTTATGTTACTGAAGTTGGCAAACACCTGCCTATGAACTCCCGTACGGATATTGAGAAAGAGTTAAAGTCCACGCTGGAGGATATGCTCGAGGATCGCAGCCGACAGTCGGGGAAGGCACGTGATGAAGCCATGGAGCTCGAACTGCTTAAGGAATATGGCTCACCCGCCAAAGTTGCAGCCACTTATCATTCAACGCAGTACCTGATCGGGCCGCGCATGTATCCCATATTCATGCTTGTGTTAAAGATAGTATCCAGTGTACTGGGTGTGATGGCCATTGTTGGCCTGAGCCTGGCCTTAAGCAAGGTTGGCTTTGCCGGGCGCGAATTCTCCCAAATACTGATGCGAACGGTAGGCGAGTATGTTGGAATCGCGATCAGCGCCTTTGGGAATATCGTTGTGGTCTTCGCCATCCTTGACCGTACGCTGTCTGACTCGGACATTCAGAGCATCAAGACAGACGAAGAATGGGACCCGGCCATATTGCTTAAAGAGCAGGACCCGGATACGGTCAAACGCGGCGATTTGATCGCAGAGATCATCTTCACGTTCGCGGGACTGGTAATCCTTAATTTTTATCCCCAGATCCTCGGGATGACTTTCGTGGTCGATGGGGAGTGGTTCTTTATCCCGATATTCTCAGCAGCGTTCTTCGCCTTCCTGCCATGGATCAACCTGACCTTCCTGGCAGAGATCGGCCTCGACCTTTATCTATTGCGCCAGGGTGCATGGTCCATGATCACGCGGGCCGTCAAGGTCATTCTTGAAACTGCGAGCCTGACGGTCACGATCCTGATCTTTCGCACGCCGGGCATCATCGGGTTTACGGCGGAGTCCTTTGCAAACTCACCAGTCAGCGCGGAGACTGCAGAAAAACTCACATCGGTCTTCACCTGGATATTCCCGCTCATCCTGATCATCATCATGATCGTTCAAGGAATGGAACTCGCCAAGGCAGCCTTCGGGTTATGGAAGATCAATTACAAGACAAAATAAAAAGGTAGAACCGTCTGCTTGGTAGCCAAACGATAGGAAGAGGCTCGCCCGCGTCGTTATTATGTCATCAGCGCGGAAGGCAAAAGATCCTTCCAAAACTGAAAAAAGAATGGGCTGACATTGTTTCTGTGATGAAGAAAATGTTGGCGTAAGGAGAGAAAATGAAACTAATTGACCGTTATGTAAATGAAGTTGAAAAACGCCTTTTGGTGCTCCAAGGACGTGAAGATATTGAAAAAGAATTACGTTCTACCTTGGAAGATATGCTCGAAGAACGCGCTGGAAAAGAAGGTAGACCTGCGGATGAAGCCATGGAAATTGAATTGTTAAAAGAATATGGCTCACCAGATGAAGTTGCCACCACCTATAACCCACATCCGTATTTGATTGGTCCGCGCATCTTCCCGCTCTTTTTGAAGATTCTAAAAATTGTGTTTCTGAGCACTGCTTTCGGTATGACAGTTGTGATGATTATCCAACTAATCACTCAAACTCCGATGATGGGCAGTAAATTTACGGAAGTCCTTGGGGATGGATTAGGCAATATACTTTCGACGGTAATTGCCGCATCTGGATATGTCGTTTTGATATTTGCAATCATCGAAAGGACTGTGCCAGACTTAGGAATTAGCAAAGAAGATTTTAATGAAAAGTGGGACCCTGCTTCGCTTGCTAAAGAGCCGGACCCTGATTCTGTCAGCCGCGGTGAATTGATCGCTGAAATTGTATTCACTTTCATTGGTCTTGCGATTATTAATGAAATCTTCTACATTCCAGTTTTCTCCAATGAGTTTCGCAAGTTTGTACCATGGATCAATGTGGTTTTCGTTACTGAGATTTTGTTAGATATTTACTTACTGCGCAAAGCCGTTTGGGATACTACAACTCGCATTGTAAAAATTGCGATGGAAGTTGGAACCATTATCCTTGCAAGCATTATGTTATACACGCCAAATGTAATCACCTTTTCAGCGGAAATTATCAAAAATGTCCCTGAGAATTCGTCAGCAGATGTAGAACTAGTCGCGAGATTCTTCAACATCGGAGTTTCGATTGCGTTTATCGTCGTTATCATCGTAGCGAGTGTTGAATTGGTCAAAGCGGCAATTGGATTGACAAGAAGTTATATAAGGAAATAAATAGTCTAGAAACAAAAAAAGAGACAGTCATCCTTAAGATGGCCGTCTCTTTTTTTGTTTCTAGATAATCTTTGAGATTGCTTCGGCTTAAGAACACGCCTCGCAATGACATAATTTATTCAATCGAAATAATAAACTGATAATGCGGCTGCCCACCCTCCTGCACTTCCACCTCAAGGGATGGATATTGCACATGGATCACATCTGCAATGCGGTTTGCCTCTGCGTGCGTCATGCCCTCGCCGTAAAAGAGCGTGATCAACTCGTGATCTTCCGCTTTTGCCTTTTTCAATAATTCCATCACGCCCTTTTCCACGCTCTCGGTGGAAACCACCAGTTTGCCGTCCAATAAAGCGATGACCTGGCCGTCTTTCACGCTGACGCCATCGATTTCGACCGTGCGCGTTGCGATCGTGATCTCGCCTGTTTTTACCGTGCTCAGAGCTTTGTTCATTTTCGCGGCGACGGTGGCCAGATCCCCGTCCGGAACGAGCGAGAGCATGGCGGCCAGCCCCTGTGGGACGGTACGGGTCGGCACGACTTCCACTTGCTTCACGGTCACTTCCTTTGCCTGATTTGCGGCAAGGATGATATTTTTGTTGTTCGGCAGAATGATCACTTTATCGGTGGGCAGGTTTTCGAACGAGCTCAAGATATCCTGGGTGGATGGATTCATGCTTTGCCCGCCGGCCACGACCGCGGCCACGCCCAAACTCGCAAAGATGCGGCTTAAGCCTGCGCCCGGTGAAACCACCACCACCGCAATATTGCCCGGCTCCACTGCGGAAAATTGTATATGCGCGGACTTTTGAATATCATCCATCTGCGCAAGCAGGTTCTCGATGGCGACCTTTGTCACTGTGCCAATGCCCATGATGTAGTCGATGGGCTCGTATCGTTTTTCGGTGGGCACGTGGATGTGCATGCGATACATTCCCTCGCCTTCGCCCACCTGAATGGATGTGCCCATCTCTTCCAACCGCCCATAGAATGAAGGTAGATCCAATTCACCCGTGGGAACAAAATCCACGACGATTTCATAATCCTGCCCCTCCTCCACTTCCTCCAATGCGCCTTCCAAATTCATGCTGGACATTGGCTGCACGGTCATTGTGGGCGTCTCCAGCGACTCGCCATAGACATACCGTAACATCCCTTCCAGAATGAAAAATAAGCCCTTGCCGCCGGAGTCAACCACGCCCGCCTGTTTGAGGACTGGAAGCAGGTCCGGCGTCTTTTTGACCGCTTCATCTGCGGCCCGCACTGCCACTTCCAAAACTTCCAGCGCGTCTTTTGCAGACCCGGAAACTGCCTCTGTTGCGAGCGCAATTTCTTTAATGACGGTTAAGATCGTCCCCTCAACCGGCTTGACCACCCCTTTGTAAGCCGTATCGCGGGCCTCCCCAAATGCCCTGATCAATGTCTCCACATCCAGCACGGCTTTGCCGTGCACGCCGCGCGAAAATCCGCGCAGGATCTGGCTTGTGATCACGCCCGAATTTCCACGCGCGCCCATCAAGGCGCCCTTGGAGACGGCTGCCGCCATCTCGCCCAGGTTCTGTATGCCCGAATCCTTGATCTCATTCCATGCAGATTGCAGTGTCAGGGTCATATTTGTGCCGGTATCCCCATCCGGCACGGGGAATACATTTAATGAATTAACATTATCCTTGTTCGTCCGAAGCCAGGCAAGACCGGCGTCGATCAGTTTTTTGAGAGCCAGGCCGTCTATTTTTTTCTTACGAAGTTTTGCAACACGCTCGGAATTAATAGCCATGAGCCTTTCGTCTCCTAGTCGGTATTACTGATGCGTAACCCGGCCACGTGCACATTGACGGTGTTGACGCGCAGCCCCAGTGCTTTTTCCACGTTAAAGCGCACGGCATTTGCCACGCTATCGGCCACCGTGTTGATGCGCGTCCCATATTCGACAATGATATGAATGTCGATGTCGATATCATCGCCCTTGTAGCGTACGGTTACGCCGCGCGTGGGTTCACGCGTAATGGTGGAGACAATCCCATCCGCAAGGTTTTTCGGCGCGAGGCCCACCACGCCATACGATCGAAGGATGGCATGGTATGCGATCGTTGCCACGGCATTTGGAGAGATGTGGATCCCGCCGAGAGGTGTTGTTTCTGCGCTCATAGGCTCCTCGTTGTTGGGTTTCAGCCCTGTGAATTCCTGGTGCCCTATTTTATCTTATCTTGAAGGTGGTTGCGTTCTATGGTAAAATCCCGTGCCTTCGAAAAGGCAATTGACCCTTCGACAACATGCTCACCGTTCGTGCCGCCGTACCGGCGGTCACGCCGGTGCGAGACGGCAGGGCAAGCATTGGTATCATGGTACGGAAAGGATCCATAAGATGGCTAAGTGCAATACGTGCGGCAAGACAACCACCTTCGGACATAGCCGCTCGTTCTCCCAAATTGCGACCAACCGCAAATTCAAACCAAATTTGCAAAAGGTTTCGGTGATGGAGAAGGGCCGACTGGTAAAAAAGACGCTGTGCGCCAAGTGCATTAAAACACTGGGCAAATCTGCGGGTTAAGGTTTGTTTCTCATGCATGTCAAAGATCGCGGCCGCGAAGCGGGCCGCGATCTTTGTTTAACCCAGGCATTCACGCAGTGCCTTAATGCCTTGTGCGGTTCCCTGGGGATGTCTAAAAGCGGCATTACCGGTCACAAACACGTCTGCACCTGCATTCTTCATCAAAGGTAATGTATTGATCGAGATCCCACCATCCGCTTCAATGCGAGTATTTGATCCAAGTGAATTTAATCGAGCGCGAATTTCTTTTACCTTTTCCGTCATTTCAGGCATGAATGCCTGGCCTGAAAACCCAGGCTGGACGCTCATTACCAAAATAAGATCGACCATCGGCAGGGCTATTTCGATCGCAGATGCAGGTGTGGACGGGTTCAGCGCCACGCCCGCGGTACAGCCGAGTGATTTGATCTGCTCCACTGCTCTTACCAGGTCTGCACATGCTTCCACGTGGACCGTGATGTTGTTCGCGCCGGCTTTGGCAAAAGCCTCGAGATGTTTTTCCGGAGCCTCGATCATCAAATGAACATCCAATGGAAGTTTCGTCGTGCGTTTGCATGCTTCCACAAAAAGCGGACCGATGGTGATCTGTGGGACAAAGTGGCCGTCCATCACATCCAGATGGAGCCAGTCCGCACCTGCAGATTCGCAGGCAGCGATCTCGTCAGCGAGATGAGCAAGGTCTGAAGCGATCATGGAAGGGGCGAGAAAATATTTATTCATTGTTGCAATGGAATCAATCGACGGTGTCGAAGCGGTTCATCTGATGGGAGGATTGTATGCGAAGTAGATCATCATCCAAAATGGGATGAGTCCCCCGACCACGAGAACGGCCAGCAGGCCGAGTCCCACCGAGACCCAGTCAATCTCATCGACCACAGGATCAAGTTCGGGCGCGTCGAGAGGCGCCGTCTGAGGTGGGATATACCGTGTGGCAATGGATTCCGCTCGCAGTGTGGAGGACCGTTCTTGAATGGGCGGCTTGGTTGAAACCTGCGGAGCCGCGGCCGGCGCGGGCAGGTTTGGCTGTGTACCAAATTTTTGCAGCACACGACCGAGCTGGTCGGCGGTGCGGTAACGCGCAGCCGGTTCTTTCGAGAGCACCTTCATGACGATCTCTTCGAGTGCGCGAGGGATATCCGGGATGTATTCGCGGATCGGAATTGGACGCGCTGAAATGTGCAGGCGCGCGAGTTCATCCGGCGTGGTGGCCGTAAATGGGGGTGTACCGCTTAAGACTTCATATAGAACAACCCCGAGGGAATATACATCTGAGGCCGGCGAGGGCGCTTCTCCCTGTGCCTGTTCGGGTGCAAAATAAAGAGGTGAGCCCCAAACCACATTGGTGCGTTCACCGGGCGTGATGGTGGCGAGGGCACGCGCGATCCCAAAGTCTGTGACCTTGAGGCGGCCATCCGGTGCAACCAGCATGTTATGAGGTTTTATGTCGCAGTGCACAAGGCCGGCGCGGTGGGCGTATCCAATGCCTGCACAAGCTTGTATGATCAGCGGAATACCCTCTTCAACCGAAAAGCGCCCACGCTGGCGCAGCAGGTGCTTGAGGTCCTTGCCGGGAATATACTCCATCACGATGAAGAGCAGGTCGTCTGTAAAACCAAAATCATGCACAGTGACGATGTTTGGATGCGATAGATTCGCAGCGGCGCGCGCTTCCTGGCGGAAGTGATTTTGAAAATCAGGAATTAACGAAAAGTCTTTTCGCAGGATTTTAATTGCAACATAGCGATCGAGCATCAGATCGCGGGCGCGAAAAACTTCAGCCATGCCACCCGAGCCGAGTTCATCGATTAATTGATAACGTTTGTTGAGAAGCGTGCCTTCGTCCATCGCGTGCGATTATATCATCACGGGTTTGGGATTCCTCCTCAGGTATAATCCCCGCCATGCGCAAGGGACTTTTGCTTTATAACCCCACAGCCGGCCGATATTCCATGCGGCGATTCGTGCGCGGCATCCTGCAGCCGCTTCGATCTGCAGGCTGGAGTGTTGAGATCGCGGAGACCTTGAGCGGCACACACGCAACCCAAACGGCCCATCAGGCGGCCAATGAAAAATATGATGCAGTCTTTGCGATCGGCGGCGACGGTACCGTGGGCCAGGTGGCAAGCGGATTGATCAATACGGAAACGGCCCTGGCGGTTCTGCCCGCCGGCACAACGAATGTATGGGCGCTCGAGCAGGGACAAAAGCCTTTCAGTTGGTTCAATTGGGGGGCCTTGCGCGAGAACGCAAAACTGCTCGCAAATGTTGAGCCGCAATGTATCGATGTGGGCATGTGCAACGACCGTCCCTTTTTGTTGTGGGCCGGTGTTGGCCTAGATGCGGAAACCATTCGCAAAATAGAACCACGACCGCGCTTCTTCAAGCACCTGGCTATCCCTCATTACTTTGCCACCACTGTGTGGGAGGCCACCTTCTGGCATGGCATGGACCTGCGTGTCTGGGCGGACGGCGAATTTGTGGAAGGTCATTATCTGGTGGCGGTCGCCACCAACATCCGTCATTATGTCGGCGGTATGTCTGTGATCTCACCTGATGCCCTGCTCGACGACGGTGAGATGGATATGTGGTTATTGAGTGGAGAGAATCTTGCAGACGCGTTCCGTCATTTCTTTGAGCTTGTTGCAGGCAGCCATCTCACCTCTGAACAGGCACGCCGTTTACGGTTTCGTACTGCTCGCGTGGAATCGGACGCCGCTTTCTCCATTCAAGTGGATGGCGACCCCATGCTCGGAGGCCATCACGCAGACATCACTACACAGCATCGCGCCTTAAAAGTATTGATGCCGGAAAGTGCCCTGCACCTGTTGAAGGAACCAAAGAGATAATTCCATGGACTTGCGACCCTATTTAAATCGCTGGGTGATATTTGGCGGGCTCGCCTTCGCGGGCATCCTGCTCTTCATCACCCTCATCACCATCGGCTGGGCCTCTCCCCGCTTCTCTCCCAGCGTTGGGTTTGCTCCTGCAGACCTGACCATGATCCCTGCCCCAACGCATACGCCCAACGTCGTTGCCACATCCACCATCGACCCGGCCCTGGCGGGCACACCTGCCGCGAATACGATCGGAGTTAACGGCTATGTGCAGATCAGCGGTACAGAGGGCGATGGACTTCGCATCCGCTCCTCGCCCGGTTTAAACGGTGAAACTGTTTTCCGCGCCGAGGAAGCGGAAGTCTTCGTGGTGCGCGATGGCCCTCAAACTGTAGACGGATATACCTGGTGGTATCTGGTCGCGCCGTACGATGAAACACGCGCCGGTTGGGGCGTGGCCGATTACCTGGCAGTTGTGCCCGGGCCGTAAATCATTTACCGCGAAGCACGCGAAGTACGCAAAGAAAAACCATTGGGGTTTCCTGGCGTTCTTTGCGCCCTTTGCGGTTCAAAACGTTTTTATAGAGGAAAAATGTCTGAAAAAGCAACTGGCGTAACAGCCAATAAAAGCAAACGGGAATTTACGCTTACGTGGGATGATGGACATGTGAGTGTCTATCCATTTGGATTGCTGCGCGCAGCCTGTCCGTGTGCTTCATGCCGCGGCGGACATCAAAATATGAGTTCGGAGCCGGACGCCGATATATTCACAAGGCAAATGGAAGACTCCCTCTCCACACGCCTGACCAATGTGGTCGCGGTCGGGTCGTATGCGCTGACCATCGTCTGGGAGGATGGTCACGATTATGGAATTTACAACTGGCATTATCTGCGCGCTTTGTGTCCCTGCATAGAATGCCGCGCGGGGAAGTAACAAGATCGAAGGTCTGGCAGACCTTTTATGGGGTAGACTGATGAGTGTTGGGGGTTGCGTCCACTTTATTCCAACTTGTAACAAGCGCTGCTGACAGCATGAACCAGACTGGTACCCACCAGAAGTAATGATTGTGGCTTGGTTCCATGTTCTGGACTAGATACATTCCATACCATGCAAATAGGAATGAAAAGATAAGAAATACCCTCCGCATCCAATTCACCTGTATGAAGGTGAAAATGAACACCGGCAATACAACTACAAAGTCCCAACTGCCAACATAGGGCGTTATCAATGGCGCAAGACCCAGACTCCAGTATATTGCATGCATGGGTGGGAGCTTCCTCCAAAGCATAAAGCCGATCCATATTACAACGAGAACGACGATCATCCAGATTCCCAGTCCCCACGCTCCCAAATATCTTTCAAAGAGTATAAATAAGGATGGATAAGACCAATAAGGGTTTGCCTTCATGCTGATGAGGGCATCTGGTATCCAGTTTGGATAAGCAATGAACAGGGGAATGCACAAGACCAGGATCATCGCAAGTACTCTCATCCAGAATAGCAGCAAGGCCCTTGATCCTCCCCGTTGAAAATAATAATAACTCAAGCCCAGCATGGCCAGTGTTCCCAAATGCGGCTTGGAAAGCGCCAGCGCCAAAAGAAATGCGGCAACCCAATCACGTTCCATGAGGACAAAATGCACAGCCAGGATTAAACAGATCATTGCTGCAATGGAAAACTGCCCAAGGATCAAATGATAGAGCGTGGGCGGAAAGGAAAAAACGATCAGTCCCGTGATAAAAGAGATGTATGGCGGCTTGAATTTTCCCTGAACCCAAAAGATCATCCAGCCCAGTTCCAGAAGGCTTGAAATGAACCATATTCGTAATGCGATATCATCTCCAAGCCAGCCCAACGGAAAAAAGAATCCTATCGACATGGGCAGCCACGCGGCCGGGGAAATGGGGTTGAAGCTGGATGTGTCGTAGGGGCTTTTTCCATGCACCAACAGGTACGCAGGCGCCCAAAGCTCGTTAAAAAAATCCTTGCGCGGCTCCAGTAAATTCCAATAGATCAAAGCAAAAAAAAATGCAACCAGGGACAGTACAAGAATGGATGAATAAAAATGAAAGCCTTGAATCGCGCCTGTACCAGGTTTTACATCTCTTTCGCGAAGTTTCTTCAACATGACCAAATCATACACCAGTTCAAAAAAGACAGCCACTTTCAAAGTGGCTGTCTTTTTTAGAAGGTTATTGAATGTCCGTTGGGTTGTAAACAGGTCTGCAGCTAGTTTGCTGAGTCGCTGATTTTTGAAGAGCCCCTCGCCTTCCATAGCGAAGCGATGATCGAGACCGTAAGAATGACGGCGACCACCGCAAGGGAAGCCCCAACAGGGATGTGATAAAAATCCACGATGACCATTTTCACACCGATAAAGGTCAGGACGGCGGACAGGCCCAATTTCAGGTATTGAAATTTATCCATGACGTTTGCCAGCAGGAAGTAAAGTGCGCGCAGACCCAGAATGGCAAACACGTTCGACGTGTACACAATGAAGGGATCACGCGTGACGGCAAAGATCGCCGGGATGGAATCGACGGCAAATACCAGGTCTGTACTCTCCACGATCAGCAGGATCAGGAAAAGCGGGGTTGCCATCAAGACA
>CAZJYB010000087.1:0-17018 GCA_964549865.1 uncultured Anaerolineaceae bacterium | reverse complement strand
GATGGCAATGGCGGCCTGGTCTGCCAGCATGTTCATGAAGGTCATCGCGTCCGGTTCCCTTTGGATGGGTGTGCGGTGGAAGATCTCGAGCACCCCGAGAGTTTGCCCCTTTGCCAGCAGCGGCACGGCATAATAGGCCACGAAATTCTCCCGGCTGAAAGCAGGCGAACGGAAGGAGTCCATGTTGTTGGCGGCCCTCAAATTCGCGATGTGCACCGTTTCGCCGGCAAGGATGGCGAGCCCGGCATAGCCTTCCCCGTGACGCAGGCGGGTATGCCGCAGGGCGGTGGTGATGAAGCCCACCTCGGCGGCAAACTCAAGTTGGTGGGTGTGCGGGTTGAGCAGCAGGATCGAAGCCGCGTCCATGTTCAACTGCGTGCGCACATGCTCGAGCACCACCGAGAGCGTCAGGTTCAGGTCCACCCCGGAGGTGATGGCACGGTCGATGGACCGCAAAGCGGCCAGCTGTTCGAACTGGTTCTTGTTCCTGGCTTCGGACTCTTTGTATCGTGTAATATCGCGCACAAAAGCGGCCACCTGCCCGTTCTCGAGCAGGACAAGACGCGCTTCATACCAGCCCGCACCGGAAAGCACAGGCAGGGAATATTCCATTTGAACGACCCTGTTCTCATGGCTCAGGTCGTACAACGCGTGGTCGAACTTTTTCCCCACATCCGCAGGCAGCACATCCTGCATTTTGCGGCGCATGAATTGGGCCGGGTCCGTATACAACTGCATCACGTCGCGGGCGCGGTAATCGAGGATCGTGCCTTCGCGGTCGAGGATGAACAGCAGGTCATCAAAGGCCTGGAATAGCGCATCCAACCTTTGATCGGCATCGGGCAGGTTTTGCAAAGAGAGGTTTGTAATCATTTTATGAATTAATCTCATAATGGACGCAGAGCACGATAACTTCCCGTTATCGTGCCGCGGTCCTAGCGCGTCGCTCTGGTTAACATCAGTACAGTAAGGAGGCGTGACGCTGATGCGGTTTTGTAAATTAATTCCGGCTTCTCAGGGCCCAGTTCATTTGTTTTGCGAGGTCTGCAAGCGACTCCGCGCGGATCGACATGATCAATTCACGCTCATCCTTGTTCAGTAAAAAGGTCTCGCCGAGGTACCCGTTTTGGAGGGCCTCGTGCGGGTTCATCAACAAGCTTTCACAGAATTGCCGGTTAATGACCGCAGCGGCGAACATACGGCTTAATTCGGAGGAATAAGCCGGGCGTGAAGTGATCGTGACAGACATTGTGGTTCGAAAAGTTTGCGTAGAAATCATTTGTTAACACCTCTATTTCTTATGGATGGGTAGGCCCGGGTAGGCAAGCAGGGTGAAGGCGCCGATGGCGATAAAAACGTCCCCCAAGCTGAATGCCGCCTGGTACGAGAAGCCAGCCGGGGTGAGGAAACGATCCGCAAGCCATTCGAAGCGGGTATGTTCGGGAGCGGAAAGAATGTCCTTCCCCCCGAAGCGGTCCCCGAGTCGAAGATTCTGCATTGCATCTTCAGACACCAACTGGCCGGCCGTTTGTGGACTGATCGGCATGAAACCACCGTTCAACGCAATGACCATGAGATTGAGGGCCAACCCGAGCATCAGCACCTTCATACCCGGCGCGCGGCGATTAAGCCAGCCAAAAGCCAGGAACGAGAGCATGGAGGCCTGCAGGCAAAACGCAAAAAACCGGTCGCTTGCAGAGTCCCGAAAATAGGGCAGATATAGCAGTGCGAATTGCGGCAGAAAGGAAAGAAAGGCCAGCCAGATGGCGTTTAATTCGGGCGCCTGATAGGGACGGCCGTGCCAATGAGACCAAGCCACGCCCACCGGCAAGCCACTTGCAAGCGCAAGCAGCAGGATCACTTACCGGTGCCGGGTCCGTCGACCGGGGCGCCCGCACCCAAAACAAGCATGGCGAGGGTGACCATCACGAACAGGAGATGAATTTGCTGCCGGTTGATCTTTCGGATGGACAGGGCAAGAAGTGCGAGTTTGTTTTTCATGAGAAGCATCCTTTGGGTTGATTTGATGTATATAAGATACCTGCGTTCGGGCTCCAAAACAGGCTGCAAAAGATTAAAAAAGAACAGCCACGCCCGTGGCTGTTCTTTGGTGGGGTGCATTGATCTCAGGCAACCAGGCTGCGATAGAGCTCATCCGTCTCCTTTGACGGTGGCATGTCCAGCTGGCGCTTATAAATATCACGACATGCCTGATACATCCGTGTGATGGCCGCCTGGTCACCCAGGCGACTGTAGACCTGCATGGATATTCGATAAGCCGGTTCAAAAACCGGGTCATATTCAATGGCACGCTGGCAGATCGTCAGCGTTTCTTCCGGTTGTGCCTGGTGTAAATATAATTCCGCCAGGGTAGTGAGGGCATTCAGATACAGCTGGCTTAAACGTTCGCGTTCCGGGATGACCCAATCGAGATAGATATCGTCGAGATAAGGGCCGTGCACCAGGTCAACCGCCTTTCGATACAATTCGATCTGTTGCAGGGGAGCCTCGACAACGCGCGCGCTTGCAATGTAAGACTCAAATGCTTCAACGTCATACTCGTAATCGAGATTTCGATTGAAGCTGTAGAACACATCTTCGAACTGGATGACCTCCTGCATCACCGCCCTGCGCAGGCGATAGAGGTCGTTCTTAAATCGCAGCTTCAATTTGGAGGGGTCATACAGATCGGGCCAAAATGCCTCGCCAATTTGCTCCTTTGTAATGGGCTTTTTCAACTTCAGAAAATAAAAGAACAGGTCGCGCACAGATTGGGTCTGCCAGTCTGAAATGCTAAGGACAGAACCGGCTTTGCTCACCTGCGCGTGCCCAAAGGCTTGAATCACGATATGTGGAGCGGGCGCCTCCATGACGTGCATCTGACGACGCAACTGCCTGCGAATGGACGGCAGTCTCTCCTCGAGATGCGAAGTTTGAGCGAACAAGTTGTTCATCACACGCCCCAGATCGGAATTCTTTTGCAACCCATCCAGCCATTCATGCGCCTGGTGAACGGCCACCAGTACGGCATGCGCAGGTTTCGCGCGGGTGCCCAAAAGGGGCTTTATCATTTCGCCGGCTGCCGCTGCCGGGCCGTTCCTGCCCTGGTGATGGGCCGCGATCAACCACACACGGCTGACGGAGGCCTCGATCTCACGTCCGCCATCCAAAAATAACTTTTCTGCCGCAGCCAGCTTCGAGACTGCCTTCTTCGCCTCACCCTGCAACAGGAGCTTGCGTCCATGAATCAGGTCGAGCAGGCCGTTCTCGAAGTGCGATCCGCCCGCGTGGATGGACTCTTCGACAGGCGCGATGCATTGATCAGCGAGGCTGATGTCCTTTTGCACAACGGCCAGGCCGGCCCATGAAAGCGCCAGGACGTGGACCAGGAATTTATCATCGCTACCCTGAATGAGCTCGTTTGCATGCTGGTAGGCCTGATGGGCCAGGTCGAACTCCTCCACCTCGGCATACAGATCGCCGAGGCTGATGGAGATCAGGATCTCGGTACGCGTATTATTGTTGTGTTGGACGCATAACAGCCCTTCTTCAAGCGCCAACGCTGCCTTTTCATATTCACCCTGCTCGTGATACATCACGCCCAGGTTGTTGAGCACATAGGCCTGCATGAAAAGATTGCCCTGTTGTTTCCATATCTGCAATGCCTTGTCGTTGGCAGCTGCCGCCTCCGGAAAATTTCCGAGCGCATGATTCGCCATCCCAAGTTCCAGATATAGGAGAGGAATGTGGGTGGCATCATTCAATTTCATGCCGAGGTTAAGGGAGTGTTCCAAAAAATCCACGGCCTGCCGCACCTGTCCCAGCCGGAACAGGGCGAGCCCTTTATCGCGCAGAGCCTCGGCGTGAAACATTTGCAGGTCATCGTTCGATTCAGTCAGGCGGATCACTTCATCCGCATCCCGAATGGAGGCCGGGTAATCCCCAAGGAGTCGAAAGGAAGATGCCCTTCGTACGATGGCAAGGGTCAGTCCCCACAAGTCGTCGATGCGGCGAAACTCCACTTCTGCGCGATTGAGCAGGTCCAGCCCGTTACGAAGTTCGCCTTTAAGTGAGACAAGCGCGCCGCGCAGCGAAAGCAGCCCGGGGCGGGTCCCTAGCATGGAAGGGGGCAGGTCATGCAGCCAGGAGTCCAGGGTGAGATGCGCGTGCTGGATCATGAATACGCTGGCTTGCTCGACCATTTCAGCAAGGACGTGTTTATCGCCCAGCTGCATATAGATATGATGAGCCTTTTCCCATTCGCCCAGTTTTTCATAAGCCTGCCCAAGATGTGCAAGCAGAGGGGCTACCTCATGCGGGCGCTCCCGCTTAAAGCGCTCCTGTAAAAAATCGCGAAAGAGATGGTGGTATCTTAACGATTTCCCGTCCATTCCCACGGGTAATGCAAAAAGATTATTCTGCGTGATCGAGCGGATCCTGCCCTGCCAGTCCTGGGCCTGCTCATAAAATTGGGAAAGCACAGCCTTGCAAAGCGATGCATCGAATTCCTCGAGCAGGGAGGTGCGCAGGAGGAATTCCTGCATGTCTGGAGATTGGCGCTCAAGCACCTGCTGACCCAGATAATCAAACAGGTGAACTCCCGTACTTAACCCTCCAGGCTGGTCGTTCCCATATTTTAAAATATCGCTATCAGAAAATTGCAGCCCGGTGATCCAGCCCTCCGTCTCTGCCAGCAGCCTTTTTGCTTCGTCATCTGAAATACGCTTGTTACTGTTTTGTTCGAGCAGCGCCTGGATCTCATCCACACGAAAAGTAAGGTCTGAAAAACTTAACCCACCGACCTGTTCGCGCGCTACCATCAAAGGCAGGTCCGCCAGGCTGGCCAGCACACGCGACGAGATAATGAGGTGACAATTCTCATCCACAAGCTGGACAAAACGATTGATGAATTTTTGAATGGGCGGGATCTTCTCCACGAGATGGAAATCATCGAGCACAAACAGAAAATGCTCGTTGATATGTTCGTACATCTCATTGACCACTGTCACCACCATCTGCTCCATATCCTGGTCGAAGGATTTCAACCCACTTAACACAGACATGCTTTGCCGTCCGAATTCAGGGAAACGCTCGGTCAACGAGGAAATAAAATACGTAATAAAACGCTGGGGATCCTTGTCCAGCTCATCCAGAGCGAGCCAGGCACAAGGCAATTCACTGTGGTGAACCAGGTCGATCAGCAGCGATGTCTTCCCATACCCCGCGGGTGCGGAAAGCAAAGTCAGCCGTTTGTCCAGAGATTCAAAGAGTCTATCCAGCAGCCTGCGACGCGTAAGCAGTTCCGCGCGTCGTCGCGGCGGAATGATCTTCGTTTTGCTGACCGGAATCGATGACATGCTTCCTGCGATAATATGATGAATGCGTAGGAACGACTCTTGTGATTATAACAGTGGCACCGTATATGTCTGAACAGATTTTTTAAGAGAAGCGTTGATTTCATCCTTGAACATGCGTGCTATAATGACGTTTGAACGTTCCAGTGTATGAACGTTAAAACAAATATGTCCTTTGCCCACCTGCACGTCCATACCGAATACTCGCTGCTCGACGGCTTCTCGAACATCAAGAAGCTGGTGAAACGCGTAAAGGAAATGGACATGCCCGCGGTGGCGATCACGGACCACGGCACCATGTTTGGGGTCATCGATTTTTACAAGGCCGCGCTCGCCGAGGGCATCAAGCCGATTATTGGCCTCGAAGCCTACATGTCGGCGCGTGGCATGAAAGACCGCGACTCCAAACTGGACCGTTCGTCCTATCATCTTCTTCTACTTGCCGAGAACGAAACTGGCTACAAGAACCTTTTGAAGATCGCCTCCGCTGCACAGCTGGAGGGCTTCTATTATTATCCGCGCATCGACCGCGACTTCTTGGCCGCACATTCGGAGGGATTGATCGCCACCTCGGGATGCATGTCCGCCGAGATCCCGCGCGCCCTGCTGGAAGACAACCCGGAAGAGGCCCTGCGCCGCTGGAATTGGTATTACGACGTATTTGGAAAAGACAACTTCTTCGTGGAGTTGCAGCAGCACAATATCAAAGAGATCACCGACTTAAACAAAAAACTGCTCGAGCTGGGCACGCGCTATTCCTCGAACTATATCGCCACGAACGACGTGCATTACGTCAACCAGGAGGATGCGCGCCTGCAGGATATCCTACTCGCCATCCAGACCAACTCCACCGTCAACGATCCCGACCGCATGCGCATGTCGGACGATTCGTACTTCCTGCGCTCCCCCACAGAGATGAACCGCCTCTTTGCAGAGGTGCCGGGCGCATTATCCAACACGCTGCTGATCGCAGAGCGCTGTAACGTGGACCTCGGCTTCAAGGGTTATCACCTGCCCGAGTTCCCCATCCCCGAGGGATACACGTCCGATTCCTACCTGCGCGCGCTCTGCGAAGCCGGGGCACAGAAAAGATACGGGAGCGACGCGACCAGCCCAAAGGTTAAAGAAAGACTCGACTATGAACTGGGCATCGTCCACAAGATGGGCTTCGACGCATACTTCCTGATCGTGTGGGACCTGTGCCGCTTCGCACGCGAACACAACATCTGGTACAACGCCCGCGGCTCGGCTGCCGGCTCGATCATCGCCTATACGCTCGAGATCACGGTCGTGGACCCGCTTGAGCACGACCTCATCTTCGAACGCTTTTTGAACCCGGGGCGCGTCTCAATGCCCGATATCGACCTCGATTTCCGCGACGACCGCCGCTCTGAGATGCTCGAATATTGCGCACGCAAATACGGCAACGACAAGGTCGCGCAGATCGTCACCTTCGGTACCATGGGAACAAAGGCCGCGATCCGCGATGTGGCGCGCGTGATGGAGATCCCATTGCCAGAAGTGGACCGCGTCGCGAAACTTGTGCCCTTCGTCTCCGGCCGCCCCACCACCATGGAAGATGCCATGGCCGTCGCCGAATTCAAGGAGATCTATAACAAGAACTCCCAAATGCACGAAGTGATCGATATCGCCACAAAAATGGAAGGCACCGTGCGTAATGCAGGCACGCACGCCGCCGGTGTGGTGATCTCCGACGTCGACCTCAGGGATTACCTGCCGCTTCACCGCCCCACCTCGGGCTCTGAAGACCTGCCCATCAAATCGGTCACACAGTTCGAAATGGGCGTGCTCGAATCGCTTGGCATGCTAAAGGTGGATTTTCTCGGGCTGATCACATTAACCGTCATGGCGCGCGCCTGTGACCTGATCGAAAAACGCCACGGCGTCAAACTGGACCTCACCAACATCCCGCTCGACGACCCGAAATCGTTTGAATTAATGGGCAGCGGTCAGACCGCCGGCCTGTTCCAGGTTGAAGGCGGCGGGATGACGCGTTACATCGTACAGATGAAACCGAAATCCCTCGATAACATCATCGCCATGGTGGCGTTGTATCGCCCGGGCCCGATGGCGTTCATCCCCGATTACATCGCGCGCATGCACGGCGAAGCGGAAGTGACATATCGCGACGAGGCCCTCAAGCCCATCTTCCAGGATACGTACGGCATCCCGGTCTACCAGGAACAGCTGATGCGCGCCGCCGTGGAGATCGCCGGGTACACGCCTTCGGAATCAGACGAGCTGCGCAAGGCGATCTCGAAGAAGAACAAGAGCGACATCGAAAAACATCGCGTCAAATTTGTAAAAGGCGCAACCGAAAAAGGCATGGTCCTCAAGACTGCCGAGGACATCTATTCGGATTGGGAGGAGTTCGCGCGCTACGGATTCAACAAGAGCCATGCAGCGGATTACGGCGTGATCGCCGTACAGACCGCATACCTGAAAGCACATTACACGGCCGAATACATGGCCGCATTAATGTCCGCTTCCGCGGGTGTCACCGAGAAGGTCGCGCTATACGTTGCAGACGCGCGCTCCATGGGCGTGCCCGTGCTCGCACCGGGTATCAATACCTCTGAATGGGATTTTGCCATTGAAGATGTGGAAAATTCCGCTCTCGGCGGAGTCCCCGCCGCCGAGGAAAGTGCCCCACAAGGGTACGGCGGCTTGAGCAAAAAAATAACACCCAGCATTCGCTTCGGCTTGAGCGCCATCAAAAACGTCAGCTCGAACGCGGTGGAAGTCGTCATCGAAGCGCGCAAGGAGAGCGGCCGCTTCACGGACCTGAACGACTTCGCGCGCCGCGTGGACCTGCGCACCGTTGGCAAACGCTCGCTTGAATGTCTTATTAAAGTGGGCGCGCTCGATGAATTCGGGAACCGCGCCTCCATGCTCGCTTCATTAGATCGGGTTGTTGCGATCAGTGGCAATCACTTCCGCGCGGCAGATGCCGGGCAAATGAGTCTGTTTGGCGCGAACACAGGCGTCGTTGAAGAAGTTCACCTGCCGGAAGTAAAGGATGTTGAGAAGCGTGAGATGCTCAACTGGGAGCGCGAACTCATCGGCTTGTACATCTCCGATCACCCGCTCAACGAATTTCAAACCATGCTCGCGCAGATCGTCAGTTATTTCTCCGGTCAATTGCCCGAGGCCGCGCAGGATGAAAAGGTACGTGTCGCGGGCCTGATCAGCAACGTGCGCCCGTATACCACCAAGACTGGCAAAGCCATGGGCTTCGTCTCTGCCGAGGATATCCAGGGCAACCTTGAACTTGTCTTATTCCCAAAGACATGGGAAAAATATCGCGATCAAATGACCGTTGGGCAGATCATCATCGTCGAAGGCAAAGTGGACCAGGCCAACCCGCCGACGAAGATCCTCGTGGATATCATCAAGACGGAAATTAATGTGACAACGGCGGCGGACGACCAATACGCCAAACAGGATTCGACCCCCAAGCCTATGCTGCCGCGAACGGAAGCCGAATCCCCTCGCCGCCCGGAAACAACTTCCAAACCCACGCTTGCCGCTGCTCCCAAACAGGAGCAAACGCCTAAAGCTGCACCTCAAAAACTTACACCGCAGGTTGCGCAACAGCAACCTGTCTACGCAGCAGATGACATGCCGCCCCCGCCGGATAACTTCCCAGACGGCTGGGATACCGAATGGCAGCCATCCTTCGACGAGGTTGCTGTTGCATCAAAGCCTGAGCCAAAGTTCGAAAAGGATGAACCGGTCGCGCCGCCGCGCGCGCTGGATGTAGGGTGGACTGGCAGTCCGCCCTACGAAGAAATAATTGCCGAAGAGATCGAACAAGCCGATCTGCCGCGTGAGGCGATGCTTCCCTCTTTATATGTCCCGCTTGTTAAAGAGGACAAAAACAAGGAGCACCCGCCGCAGCAGATCACCATCACGCTGCGTTCCACTGGCGACCACGAGCGTGATAAGCGCCGCATCAAAACAATGTACGGCACGCTGATCTCGTATCACGGGCGCGACAAGTTCAGTTTTCAGATCTTCGAGAACAGCCGCGGCCACCTGATCGACTTCCCCAGCGACACCACGCGCATCTGCCCGGAACTGTTCGAACGTCTGAAAAAGTTGATGGACGAGGAAAGCTGGCGTGTGGAAGAGATCACGTTCCAATAGCGTTTTTTACCGCAAAGAACGCAAAGAGCGCGAAGAATTTACCGGGTTTCTTGGCGAGCTTTGCGGGCTCCGCGGTTCAATGTTTCTTCAAGGTGGTAAACCCAAAACAATGGAAATCATCCGCGCAAACGTAGAACATACAAACCAGATCGCGCCGCTGTTCGATGCCTACCGCCAATTCTATAAAGCGCCATCTGATCTCGAAGCCTCGCGGGGATTCATCCACGATAGACTCAAAAATAACGAATCGGTCATCTTCCTCGCATTAGAAAATGATAATGCGGTTGGCTTTGTGCAACTGTATCCATTATTTGCATCGGTCGCATTGAAATCCCTGTGGCTGCTGAACGACATTTACGTGCATCCATCTGCGCGAAAGAGCGGGGTAGGCGAAGCCCTCATGCACGAGGCCGAGGACTTTGCAAAAGAATCCGAGGCGCGCGGCTTGTTCCTGCGCACCGCAACGGATAATCTTCCCGCACAACGATTGTATGAACGCTGCGGCTGGGTCAGGGATGAGCAGTTCTATCGATATGACAGGATTTTTAAATAAAAATAACGGGAAATATAAAAGCGGGAGCGTCGTTGGACGCTCCTGCTTTTATATAAATCATATGCTTAAATCATTTACAAATGACCCATTGTCTGTATAATGAAACACAGAAAGACAAATCAAAAAAGAAATAAGAATTGTAAAGAAAGGATTCTTATACAAGAATGGAAAACACAACACAATACTGGGGACTCTCCTCCTGCATCGATCTGTACGACTGTGATCTGAAGATCATGCAGGACGCCGAAGCGATCCGTGAGTTCGCGCGCCTTTTGTGCGACCGCATCAAGATGAAACGCTACGGCGAAACGCAGGTCGTGCATTTCGGTGACGACCCGCGCGTCAACGGCTTCAGCATGACGCAACTGATAGAGACGTCGCTGGTCTCCGCGCATTTTGCCGAAGCCACCTGCGCGATCTATCTCGATGTATTCAGCTGCGCGCCCTACGACCCGGAAGATGCCGCGAAATTCGCCATGGAGTATTTCAAGGGCAAACGCTACAGCCTGAAATCCGTCGAACGAAAGTAATGCAGTTGCGCCATTGCGAGAAGCCGCTGGTCGAGTAGCCCGAAGGGCATATCGAGACCAGGGCGGCTCATCAAGACCACCGCACCGCCGTACAACGTTCGCAATCCGCTCTTTCGCACAGCAGAGCAAAGGGATCTTCTCGTATCCTTTGCACAGCCACATCGATCAAGCTTTTGAGATGCACAGCCTGCACAAGCGCGCCGCCTATTTTCAGGCGGCGCGTATATTTTTCCACATCGGGTGCGATGGCGTTGAAACCCTCCGAGTCGCCGGGAAAGCCGGGGCACTCCACCACCCGCTCGCGGGTCAACGCCCAACGGATAAACTGGATGCGCCCTGCAAGTTTTTCCGCATAATGAATGCTGGTATTAACGGCATGATCCACGCCCAGCAGCAAAACCCAGCCGTCGTTATCTGCCAGCACGCCGATCGGCGCGAGCGGATTGAACAGGGTCTGGGAGTTGAGCATCGCGTCTGCGTTGATCCCCGTAAACGATTGAATTGGATGGGAAGATCGCTTTGCTTCGGGATGTTTTCGCAGCACTTCCGGCAGCACGCCCATCATCAGGTCAACGGGCATATCCGCGTGAAAAGGCTCGGCCATTGTATTCAGGTCTCCCTGTGCACCATAGGTGATTCCATTATGAGGCGGACCCACATCCGGATTCAACATGGTCTTATAAGTGAAGGTCGGCATGAGCATGCCGCGCGTCGAGTCGAGCAATGTATTAAGCAAAGTCTCCGCGCCACCTTCAACGGAACCAAACGCTTTGAGCGACGCGTGCGCGATCACCAGGTTTTTACTTAACCCCAATGTGCTTAAACCATCTTTCAGGTCTTTATATGAAACAACCAAGCCTTACTTCCCTTTCCAGTTCGGCTTGCGTTTCTCGATGAAAGCTTTCATTCCCTCTTTTTGATCTTCGGTTGAAAACAGCGGATAAAAATTCCGCTTCTCCGCCTTCAACCCCTCAGTGAGGGTGGTCTCGAACGCGGCATTGACCGAGTCCTTTGCCATGCGCACAGCCAGCGGCGCTCGTGAAGCGATCTCCTCCGCGAAGGCAACTGCCTGGTCAAGATATCCATCCACCGGTACCATGCGATTGACCAGCCCGAATTGAAGCGCCTCCGCTGCGGTGAGCGTGCGGTTGTTGATGACCATTTCCATGGCGAGCTGTTTGCCCAGCAAACGCGCAAGACGCTGCGTGCCGCCCGCACCAGGAATGATGCCGATGGTGATCTCAGGCTGGCCGAACTTTGCACTTTCAGAGGCAACGATCATGTCACAGGAGATCGCAAACTCGGTGCCCCCGCCCAATGCCCAGCCGGATACCGCTGCAATGACCACTTTTTTTATGGCACGAATGCGATCCCATATTTCAACGCGCCCTTCTGCAAGCATGTCCACCATCGAGGTATCGGCCATCTGCTTGATATCCGCCCCGGCCGCGAAGGCTTTCTCATTACCGGTGACGACCATCACGCCGACAGTCTGATCCTTATCGAAGGCCTCGAGGGCGTCGAAGAGTTCATTTAACATCATGGTGTTGAAGGCATTCATGGCCTCAGGGCGGTTCAATTTGACGACCCCCACGCGCCCGCGGATCTCTGTAAGAATTGTTGTATAAGTCATTTGTCCTCCGAATGATCTTCCCTGGTGTTCGTGCCATCGAACAATTTAATCCATTCTTCAACTTCATTTTTCGATAATACTTTATCTTCAGCCGGCTTGGGTGCGGTATGAAGCGCCTGCCTGAGCAATTTTACGAACTCTTCCGAAGTTAAAGACCCTGCCCGGGCCGCACGCGCCGCGTTTTGTATCTCATGATCAGAAGAGACGACCGTCCAATTCCTTGCCGAGCTGCCCATCTTTTGCAAACGTGCACGCATCGCCGAATCTGCACTCTGCCCCAGCCGGATGAAATGCGCCTTGACGGCACCCAGCTTGCGGGTCCCCGCGTGACCCGCCGGTGCCCCATCGAAATACACCTCCACTGCGCGGCGATTCAAACGTGCAAATTCCTGCAGGACCGCCACCAGTTCCATTTCGTCGTCCACAGACTCAAGGCGCAACCCCAGCTTGGGAATTAAATTATGTCCATCCACAAGGTACGGCATGGGCCGATTGTACCCTGCACCCGGCAAACCTGATCTGCGTAGATAAAACAGATTGCAAATGGAATTAAAACAAATTGCAAATAGAATATAATATGTTCAACAAAAAAGGAGATTAAAATGACTGACAAGAAAAACTCCGATCTCATGGTTTCACCGCAAGGTGGCATGGTTCGTAATTTTATCAATCGCACGAAGCTGATTTTGCGCTTAATGGCAGATCACCGCGTGAGCCCGTGGGTGAAACTCATTCCGCTCGGTTCGCTGGTCTATCTTGTTTCCCCATTGGACCTGCTCATGGGTGTACCGGGCCTTGCAGCAGTGGACGATGCAACCGTGCTATGGCTTGGCGCAACTTTCTTCGTGGAACTCTGTCCTCCCGAGGTCGTGGAGGAACATATGAAAGCATTGGCTGGCACTGCCGCGAAAGACTCTACCAGCGACGTGATCGATGCCGAAACGACAGATGTTGAAACCGGCGAGCCAAAAGAAGAATGAAACGACTTTTTCTTTTACTGGCCTTCCCAATTCTCGCATGCGCAGGATTGGGAGGAACTGCCGCTCCGACAGATGCGCTTCCCGCGGCGACCGATCCTGCTGCTGTTACCGAATCAGTCCCCGTACCTGAGTCATCCACCGAGATCCCACCCACAGAGCTGGTGAATGCGTCCGGTTTCCCTAACCCGGATGATTACGAATGGAGCCTGATCCTTGGCGGGCTCAACCGCCCTGTCGACATTCAACCCGCCTACGATGGCAGCGGACGATTATTCATCATCGAAAAGTCCGGCTATATTCGCGTGTACGAAAACGGACAATTGCTCGAGGCACCTTTCCTCGATATCACAGACCGCGTCAATGACAGCGGCAACGAAATGGGGCTGCTTGGCCTGGCATTTCACCCAGATTATGAGCAGAACGGATTCTTCTACGTTAACTATACCGGCTCAGGCGGCAATACGTTCGTCGCGCGCTTCCAGGCAAGTGGCAACGCTGCAGACGCGAACACCGAAAAAGTCCTGCTTAATGTGGACCAGCCTTTCCCAAACCATAATGGCGGTGCCGTGGTCTTCGGGCCAGATGGTTATTTATATCTCGGCCTTGGCGATGGGGGCGCGGCGGGCGACCCGTTCAAGAATGGCCAGAACACCAACAGCTTGCTCGGAAAAATTTTGCGCATCGATGTGGACAACGGGGATCCGTATACGATCCCATCCGATAATCCATTTGGCACGGAAGTATGGGCTTATGGACTTCGCAACCCGTGGCGCATCTCATTTGACAGTGCCACTGGCGACCTGTGGATTGGCGATGTAGGCCAGGGCGCGTGGGAGGAGATCGATTATCTGCCGGCTGGTTCGCCGGGCGGCGCTAACTTCGGCTGGAGCATCATGGAAGGAAATCATGGCTATGATGGCGATGCACAGCCCGGCCTGCTGCTGCCGGCCGTGGAATACAGCCATGATTTCGGGTGTTCGGTTACTGGTGGATATGTCTATCGCGGCACAATGCCGGAGTGGAACGGCATCTATCTTTACGGGGATTACTGCACCGGGTTTATCTGGGGTACCCTCCTTTCGAACGGCGAATGGCAGAACGAGCTGCTGTTTGAAACTGGCTCGAACATCAACACCTTCGGCGTGGATGAAGCCGGCGAGATCTACCTGGCAGGAGATAACGGCAATATCTACAAGCTTGTAAAAAAATAAAGATATCTGTCTTTCGAATAATGAAATATTTTATGCGGGTCGCCTTTTCTGTATCTCTTATTGCTTGCACAAGCACAATAAGACCAGCAGGAACGGCGACCCCGCTCATTAACAAGACATCCATTCCGGAAGCATCTCCTGAGTCCGTTTTACCAACGGAGATACTGCCTGCTGAAATCGCGAATGCAACTGCGTTTCCGGATACCAATGATTACGAATGGCAACTGCTCATTCGTGGGTTGGGCCGCCCGGTGGACATCCAATCTGCAGACGATGGCAGTGGACGATTGTTCATTGCGGATAAACCCGGTTATGTTCGAATTTATGAAGGTGGCCAGGTGCTGGAAGACCCCTTTCTCAATATCGCCTTGCGTGTGAATGATATTGAAAGGGAGCAGGGCCTGCTCGGCCTGGCATTTCATCCTGCATATGAACAAAACGGGTATTTCTACGTCAACTATACTGACTACGCCGGGGATACGGTCATCTCTCGTTTTCGGGCCCAGGGAGACGCTGCAGATCAAGATAGTGAAACAGTCCTGCTTCGAGTGGAGCAGCCATATATAAATCATAATGGCGGTGCCGTGGTCTTCGGGCCAGATGGTTATTTATATCTCGGCCTTGGCGATGGGGGCGCGGCGGGCGACCCGTTCAAGAATGGCCAGAACACCAACAGCTTGCTCGGAAAAATTTTGCGCATCGATGTGGACAACGGAGATCCCTACGCGATCCCATCCGATAATCCATTTGGCAATGAAGTCTGGGCTTACGGGCTGCGCAACCCGTGGCGTATCTCGTTCGACCGCGCGACCGGCGACCTGTGGATCGGTGATGTCGGAGAGCGTACATGGGAAGAGATCGATTATCTTCGGGCCGGCTTACCAGGCGGCGCAAACTTTGGCTGGAGCATCATGGAAGGCAGCCATGGGTATGATGATGAGCCGCAACTCGGTTTAAGATTACCCGCGTCAGAATACAGCCACGATTACGGCTGCTCCGTCACTGGCGGGTACGTCTATCGCGGCGCAATGCCGGAGTGGAACGGCATCTACCTGTATGGGGATTATTGCACGGGGTTTATCTGGGGCACATTTCTCTTGAACAGCAGCTGGCAGAACGAGCTCCTGTTCCAAACAGGCACGAATATCACCACATTCGGCGTGGACGAGGCCGGCGAACTCTACCTGGCGGAAGACAATGGCAATATCTACATGCTGGTAAGGAAATAAGAACAATCACAGCCGTAACTCTTTCAAAAACTCCTTCACACTTTTATCTGCGGGTTTCCCTGTAATTTGTTTGGGAGTTCCCACCTGTTTCAATTCACCATCGATGATCACCGCAACGCGGTCCCCCATTTGCGCGGCTTCCTTCAGGTTATGCGTAACGAAGACCGTTGTGCGATGATAACGCGATAATAATTTCGAGAGGTCTTTCAATAACTGCGCGCGCGTGGGAGGGTCAACAGCCGAAAAAGGTTCGTCCATTAAGAGCAATTCAGGATCGAGGACAAATGCCCGCGCCAGACTGACCCTCTGCGCCTCGCCCCCGGATAGTTGGCCTGCCCGGCGTTCAAGAAGAGATTCCACGCCCATGGCTTTGCTCCACCTATTCACCCGCGCCCGAACCTGCTCTCTCTCCAACTTGCGGAATTTCAGCCCCAACGCAATATTATCCAGCACAGACATGTTCATCAAAAGTGGGTCTTGAAAAACGAAGGCGATCTTTCTTCTGTACTCAAGCTCATCCCAATCCTTCACAGACCTGCCCTCGAATTTGATCTCACCGTGGGCTGGCATGAGCAAATGTGCCAATACCAGCAAAAGCGTGCTCTTGCCCGCGCCGTTGGGTCCGACCACCGCAAGCGTTTCACCGCGTTTGATCTTAAGTGAATCCACGCGCAAGACCACGCGGTCGTTCCGTTGGATCAAAAGGTCGCGGATCTCGATCATCTTTTTGGGTTTCTTTGCTGGATCCATGTGAGGGCCAGGTTGACCAGATAGGTTAGGATCAATAGCAGGGCACTTAAGGCCAGTGCACGTTCGAACTCACCTTTGGAGGTCTCCAGAACGATCGCAGTCGTTAGTACGCGCGTCTGTCCGCGAATATTTCCTCCCACCATCATTGAAGCGCCAACCTCGGAGATCACAGAACCAAAACCTGCCATGAGCGCGGCCAAAAGCGGGAGACGCGCCTCCCGCCACAGATGCCAGACCATTTGTACGCGTGAGGCGCCCAGCCCGAGCAGTTGTTGCTGCAAGCGCGGATCGAGTGACTCGAGCGCGGCGGCAGTCAGTCCCGTTACTACAGGCGCGGCGATAATGGTCTGCGCGATCACGATCGCCCAGGGTGTGTAGATGAGCCTTAAGTCGCCCAACGGACCGCTGCGCCATAACGATATCGCGACGACAAGGCCAACCACTACAGGAGGCAAAGCCATGCCTGTGTTAATGATACTCAGGATGAAGGCACGTCCGCGAAAACTACCCAGTGCAAGCCAGGTACCAAACGGCAAGCCAATAAAAAGACTGATGACCGTTGCAATGGCCGAGACCTGCAGGGAGAGAATTGTGATCTGAAGGATTTC
>CAZJYB010000086.1:0-17230 GCA_964549865.1 uncultured Anaerolineaceae bacterium | reverse complement strand
CAGGCGGTCATCGCTGTCCACGCCGCGGGGCAGATCCCCTACTTTTCGGAACGAACCACCATAGACCTGCTCGGGTTGAACGATCCTTTTATTGCAAAAGGCCCGGGCCGCGGAGAGTTTTATCCCGGCCACAACAAATGGAATTATGATTACAGCATAGGGCAGCTGCAGCCGGACCTGATCGCGGATAACTTTGCCCCCCTTGGCGGTTATATACGTACCAATCAGAATTATCGCCAGCTTGAAAGCGACGTTTACATTCGCACGGACAGTTTACTCATCAATATTGAAGGCTTATCAGAAGAGTATAGATAGGAGCCCTGATATATGGCATCGTTTCCCCTTGCGCCCAAACGCCCCTACGCGATCACCCAACATGGAATCACGCGCAACGACGAATATTACTGGATGCGCACGCGTGAAGACCCCGATGTATTGAAATATTTACGATCAGAGAACGAATACCTTGAAGAGATCCTGCAGCACACCCGGCCCCTTCAGGAAGCGCTATTTCTTGAAATGAAGGGCCGCATTAAAGAAGTGGACAGTACCGAACCTGAGAAGAACGGGGACTATTACTATTACAGGCGCACCGAAGCGGGAAAAGAATATCCGATCTATTGCCGCAAGAAAGGTTCATTGGATGCGCAGGAGGAAATCCTGCTCGATCAAAACATGCTGGCTGAAGGCAATCAGTTTTGCAGCGTGAGTGCGTTCAGCGTAAGCCCGGATGGAACAAAGCTTGCCTACTCGGTGGACTTCGAGGGCGCTGAGGTTTATACGATCCATGTCAAAAACCTGGAGGATGGCTGCCTTTACCCGGAAGCCATCGAAAACACTTATGGAAGCGTATATTTTCAGATGGGCGCGGAATGGGCAAACGACAACCAGACTTTATTCTACGTGACCATGGACTCCGCCCAGCGTGCCGACAAGCTTTATCGTCACAAACTCGGCACAGACCCCGCCACAGACAGGCTGCTCCTGCACGAAGTGGATGAAACGTATTCCCTGATGATCTTCAAGACGCGCAGTCAGAGTTACATCATGGCATATGATTACAATACACTATCGCAGGAAATGTATTTCATCCCCGCGGACGAGCCTGATTCCAAACCAAAAATATTACAGGCCCGCCAACCCGGGCTTGAATATTACGCGACGCATCATGGCGACTCATTCCTTATTCTCACGAACAAGGACGCCCAGAATTTCAGATTAATGACTGCACTCATCTCGGCGCCCGCCATTGAAAACTGGCAGGACGTGATCGGTCATCGCGCAGATACACTGATCGAACACATCGATGTCTTTCAAGATTACATCGTCCTGCACGAACGTAAAAACGGACTCAAACAGCTAAGGATCAGCAAACCCGACGGGATCGGCAATGTGCACTATGTATCATTCCCGGATCCCACTTATGAAGTTTATGTCGAAGCCAACCCGGAATTCAAGACCGATCTTTTACGGATCCGCTATTCATCTTTGATCACACCTCCTTCCATGGTGGATTTCCACATGGATAGCGGCGCCTGGGAGGTAAAGAAGCAGGATGAGATCCCAAGCGGATACGACAAAACACAGTACATCACCGGGCATTTCCACGCCCATGCACTTGACGGCAAACAGGTACCGATATCCATCATTTACAAAAAGGGATTAAAGAAAGACGGGCAAAACCCCGCCTTGCTTTACGGATATGGCGCCTACGGCGCTTCCAGTGACGCCTCATTCAACGCGAGCCTGATCAGCCTGCTTGATCGCGGCTTTGTGTTTGCCATAGCGCATGTACGCGGTGGTACAGAGTTGGGACGTGCCTGGTACGATGAGGGCAGGCTGCTCAAAAAGAAAAACTCGTTCACAGATTTCATCGCTTGTGCCGAGCATCTGATCAAGGAAGGGTTTACCTCTGCGAAAAAACTTGCGATCATGGGCAGTTCGGCGGGAGGGCTTTTGGTCGGCGCATGTATGACCCTGCGGCCCGACCTCTTTAAAGCGGTGATCTGCAAAGTGCCGTATCTGGACGCGGTCACCAGCATGAGCGATCCCACCATTCCATTGACCACTCAGGAATATGACCAATGGGGTAAACCGCAGGACGACAGGGAAGCCTTTGAATATATGCTGTCTTATTCCCCCTATGACAACATCCGCCCCGTCGAATATCCCGACCTGCTTCTCACAGCCGGGTTTAACGATCCGCGCGTGGCCTATTGGGAACCGGCCAAGTTTGCGGCGCGCTTGCGCGCTACAAAAAACGGGGATGGCCTGGTCTTGATCCAAACGAATTTCAGTGCCGGGCATGCAGGCGCCAGCGGACGCTACGATTTTCTAAGGGAGAATATACTGGATTTCGCATTTCTCATCGACCGGCTGGGCGAGAGGTCGATCCACCCGGAAATTGGAGATTGAAAGTTGACATCAAAAGTCTTATAATTTCGTATCGTCGTTTATAAAGGAGAAACCATGCTGCGCTTCATGATCGAATCCCCGCACCCTGTTGAAAAATGCGATCAGGCAATTCAGGACCTGCACGCTGCCGGCTATCTACATCAATTCGAATGGGGCTGCAAGGACAATGACCACACCGCCTGGGCGATCGTCGAGGCGGAGAGCCTCGAACATGCAAAACAAATGGTGCCATGGTATTTGCGGAACGAGGCCCGTATCGTCAAGCTGGTGAAGTTCGTAGTGGCAAATGATGGACATAAAAGTCAGGGCACATCCTAGTGAAAGACAATCCCCGGGTATGAAATTCTGGGGATTTTTTATTCATATGCATTCCTTTATAATCGGGGAATGAAAAAATGGACGCTCTTCGTCGCATTCCTGCCTTCTGCTCTTTTTCCATTCGTAGTTCTTGTGATCGGCCTGCGGAACGCGGCCATCTTCGATGCCCCCCTGCTTTTCATTGATTCACCGCTTCCTACAGTTGTTTTTTTTATTACATTCGGCGCAGTAGTCATCCTCAGAGACAGGTCCGCTCGACTGCGCGAGAATTTCGCGGGATTGCTCTTGTTCTTCCTTTTCACCGCGGGATATTTCCTGCTCGCCAGCATTTTCAATAAACCGGAACTCAACACCAATAACATCTACTTTGCCGCGGATAACTGGTCCTGGTACCAGCGTATGGCCGCGCCAGATGGCTGGAACGTGGGCACGCGCGCGGTGCATCCGCTGGCGCATCTGATCTTTCGGCCGCTTGTGATTTTTCTATCCTTGTTCACAGCAGGCGACAGGTTCCACGCGAATCTGATCCTACTGGCCCTGGCCGGCGGTGGCTGTGTGTTTCTGGCCTGGAAGATCCTGCGGCAGGTTTCCGGGAATCAGGCGTTCACGGTTTTGTTCGCCTCCCTGCTTGGGCTTTCTGCCTCTCACCTGGTCTTTGCCAGCGTGATCGAAAGCTACATCTTCTCCACCCTCAGCCTGCTGTTCTTTATCTGGCTCCTGCTTAACAACAAGCCCGTTTACTGGATGGTCGCCACAGGCGTTGTGACACTTGGTATCACCATCACGAACATCGCACAGCAGGCCTTGACCGCCCTGTTCGTTCAAAAAAATTACAGAAAAGTGGCGATCCTTTTTTCGGCCATAATTTTATTTGCGATGGGCCTGAACATCATTTCGCGCTTTATCTACCCGCTCACGGAATACTTCTTCATTCCGCAGAATTTAACAGGGGAGCAAAGGTTTTCGCAGGAGATCAACCTCAAGCGCGCGGGGTTGATGGCCGAGAACATTTTGGTGTATAACATTGCCGCGCCGCAGCCATATTCAAGCATCCGCAATGAAATGCCGCGTTTTAATTTCCTGAACGGCACGATCGGGGAATACGCCTGGTTCGGATGGCCGGCGCTCATATGCTGGACCATCATCTTGATAATGGCTTTCTTTAGATCTTTTAGAAATCCTGCTTGCAGGGATATTTCGATCGCAATGCTTGCCTGTCTTGCATTTAATTTTTTGCTGCACATCGGCTATGGCGTTGAGCCGTTCCTGTATTCAGCCGATTGGACCTATGCCCTCATCCTTTTCGTTGCATTTTCCCTCGGGGAATTGGCCGAACGGACGTGGTTCAATATCGGCCTGATGGTCCTGGTGCTATCGATCTCTTTAAATAATTTATGGTTCATCTATCTCATCGCACGAAAAGTAAGCGAATTTCTTGTATAACATAAACATGATTAACCCCAAATTTAACCTGGACGCAGATGAACGCTGATTTACGCTGATAAAAAGCAAAAATCAGCGTTTCCTGCGTTTTTCAGCGTCCATTTTGGTCTTATCAAGAAACTCACCCACGAAAGATTAATTTCGGGGTGAGTCATGTTTTTATACATTAAACCTTTATGCGGCTTTTGATGCTTTTTCCGCTTCGCCTTCCAGCATCTTTGTGGTGAGCGACTTGGGGCGTTCGATCGGCATCCCAAGTGCACGCGCCCATACATAATTGGCGGTTACACCAAGAGCGCGGCCCACGCCAAACAAGACCGTATAAAAATCGAACTCGCGTACGCCATAGTAATACTGCAAGGTACCGGAAATCGCGTCCACGTTCGGTGCGGGACTCTTGGCCTTGCCTTGTTCTTTAAGAACAGTGGGGACAACGTCCAATACCATGTCTGCGAGGCGAAGCAGTTCATCGTCGGGGAAACGTTTCTTTGCAAATTCCAATTGAGTAACGAAACGCGGGTCGGTCACTCGCAGCAACGCATGCCCATAGCCGGGGATCACCTTGCCGCTGTTAAGCGTATCCCATGCAAATTTGTACAGGTCATCGCGCGTCGGGACGCCGCCAAACTTCTTGTGCACGTCCAACAGCCACGCCATGCTCTCCTGATTTGCAAGGCCGTGTAACGGACCTGCGAGCGCAGCAAGTGATGCAGAAAATGAAAAGTATGCATTCGCCAGCGTGGAACCAACCAGATGCATCGCGTGAGCGGATGCATTCCCTGATTCATGATCCGAATGAATAATGAAGTACAGGCGGGCCAGTTCGGCATATCCCTTTTTATCGGAAACACCCATCATGCGCGCAAAATTCGCGCCGAAATCAAGCTTCGCGTTATATTTCGGCTTCTTGCTCTCGCCGAAATATTTCATGCGGTAAATATACGCAGCGATCACCGGCAGCTTCGCGGTCAGGTCGAGGCTGTCTTCCAACGCCGCCTCCCAGTAAACATCCCTCTTCATGCCTTCATGATATTTTCTTGTGAAGACTGAGTCGTTGCCAAGCGCAAGCGTTGCCTGTGAGAACAGGATCATCGGATGCGTCTCTCTCGGCATGGCTTTGAGCATCTTGTAGACGTGATCCGGCACGGAGGCCCGCTTCGCCCATTCGGCCTCCACTTCGAGGGCCTGTTCCTGGGTGGGCACTTCCCCAACGAGCAGCAGATAATATAAACCGCCAACCAGGGGCAGTTTCGCGCCGCGTCCTTTCGGAAGCACCTTTAACACCTCGGGGATGGACAGGCCGCGAAAACGGATGCCTTCGCCGGGATCGACAGAAGAGATATCGGTCAATAAGGCCTTGATATCGCGCATGCCACCGACGACCTCTTCGATGGTCACAGTATCCACGACAACCGCAGCATGCTCCTTGACGAGATTTTTAATGCGTTCGCGCCAGGCGGGCAGCTGGGCCGAAATTTTCTCATGCAGGATCATAGTTTCACCACGTTCTTCAAGGCATCGTGTGTCTCTTTTACCGAGGCCGCAGATTTCTCAAACATGGCTTTTTCTTCCGCATCGAATTTATATTCGATGATCTTTTCCATGCCGCCGGCGCCCAGCATTACAGGCACGCCGAAATACATATCGTTCAAGCCATACTCGCCCTGCATGTACGCAGCACATGGCACGATCAACTTCTTGTCTTTGAGAATGGCCTCCGCCATCTGCGTACAAGCGAGGGACGGCGCATAATAGGCCGAACCGGTCTTGAGCAAATTCACGATCTCGCCGCCGCCTTTGCGCGTGCGCTCGACGATGGCTGCGAGCTTGTCTGTAGGCAAGTATTCCTTCAAGGGAATGCCGGCGATGTTGGAGTGTCGCGTCAACGGGACCATCTCATCGCCGTGGCCGCCCAGCACATAACAATCGATATTCTCCACGCTTACGCCGGTTTCCATTGCCACGAAGGCGCGCATGCGCGCCGAATCCAGAATGCCGGCCTGCCCGATCACCCGTTCGCGCGGCAGCTTTGTCATTTTCATGGTGAGATAGGCCATCGTGTCGAGCGGGTTGGTCAGAACGATAAAGATCGCATCCGGCGAATGTTTCAACGTTTCGGTTGCAGCTTTCCCCACGATCTCTGCATTGGTCTTGAGCAAGTCATCGCGGCTCATGCCGGGCTTGCGGGCGATCCCGGCGGTAATGATAATGATATCGGAGCCCTTGGTCGCGGCATAATCGTTCGTGCCGATCACGTCTGCATCCCTGCCGATGATGGGCATGGCCTGCAACAGGTCCAGGCTTTTTCCCTGCGGCAGGCCCTCTACAACGTCCAACAAAACGATATCGGCGAGTTCGCGTTCGGCCAGCCAATGCGCGGCGGTAGCACCAGTATTACCGGCGCCGATGATGGAAATTTTCTTCATTCTTCCTCCAAAATTTGATCGGCGTGCGAACGCCGGTATTTTTCAGTTATTTTATCCGAAAACAGTTTAGACTCAAAGAGAAGGACTTCTTTTGGAAAAGAAGTCCTTCTCTCGTTTCTCGCTGGGCCATTATGATTCTGCTTCGAGGAACCGCGTCGCCTGAATGGCCGCTGCGGCGCCCATGCCTGCAGAGGTGATCACCTGCCTGAAGTGCGGGTCGGCCAATTCACCGGCCGCAAACACGCCCTTCACGCTTGTTTCCATTTTGTCGTTGACTGTCACATATCCGAGGTCGCTCATTTCCACCTGACCTTTGAACATCTGCGTGTTCGGTGTATGGCCAATGAAGATGAACAAGCCATCCGTTTCATAGATGGTTTCATCGCCGGTCTTTACGTTTTTTAACTTCAGTGCCTCAAGTTTCTCAGTTCCCAAAACTTCGGTGACAACCGTATTCCAGATGAAATCGACCTTGGGATGTTCCAGGGCTCGTTTCTGCAAGAGCGGGCTGGCCCGCAATTCGTCGCGGCGATGAATGATGGTCACGGAGGAGGCGTAACGCGTAATGAAGAGACCCTCTTCGATGGCGCTGTCTCCGCCGCCCACAATCACCACTTTCTTATCCTTGAAGAACCAGCCATCACAGGTGGCACAATACGAAACGCCGCGTCCGGTTAATTCATTTTCACCGGGAATCTTCAACTGATTTGGGCTGGCACCGGTGGTCAGGATCAACGTATCCGCCTGGTACTCACCGCTGTCCGCGGTCACCTTGAATGGACGTTGCGACAGATCCACCTCGTGCGCCATTTCAAATTCGACTTTCGCACCGAAATGCTCCGCCTGTTTTTGAAATAACTCACCCAACTGTGCCCCACCCACTCCTTCGGGAAAGCCGGGATAGTTTTCAATTGTAAATGTCAGGGCAGCCTGGCCGCCCAGTTGCATCCCGGTCAGAACGACAGGTGCGAGCTCGGCACGCGCCGCGTACAACGCGGCAGATAGACCCGCAGGGCCCGAGCCAAGCACCATCACTTTTACATGCTTTTCATTCCCATTTGTGGACATTCTTCACTCATTTTCCAGGTTAATTTTGATTTTTGTTGTCATCAGGACGATTCTTTCTACCTGTTTATTACCACAAAGTATTTTATCAGAAGCCCATACAGATGAGAAGTTAACAAAAATGTCCGGGATTGTTGACACTTCTCTTATACGGTCTACACAAACCCTGCCGTGGTTGTCCATATTCCCTACACAATTGATTGATAAATTAGGAGCGAAAGAACGAACCAGATCAAAACTCAAATGGAGGTAGACATGTATGGCAAAGGTTTAGTTTTTCGCGTGATCGGAGTGCTGCTCCTCGTTGGCTTAATCGTCGCCGGTGGTTTCATGGCGTATCAAGCAGGAGTGGCGCAAGGCGTGGCGGAAGCGCCCGTGGTGGCAACAGCCATCGCGCAAGCCGCTGAAAATGGAGAAGGTTCACCGATGGTGTATGGTCATGGGTATGGCTACGGGTATCCCCACGCCTATGGATTCAGCCGCCACCACTTCGGTTTCTTCCCATTTGGCATCTGTGGTTCCATCCTGTTCGTGTTCTTCTTCTTCGGTCTGCTTAGAATGATCTTCTTCCGCCCGTGGCATGGGGGCTGGGGACATCACGGTCACTGGGGCAGGCATTGGGAAGGTGGAGCGCCGCCCATGTTCGACGAGTGGCACAAGCGCGCACATGGCGAGGCCGCACCATCAGATAACACATCGGAAACAGCCAAATAGAACTTGAAAAAATCGGTAAATGTCGCTATTTATAAATAGCGACATTTACCGATATCATTATTGCATTTTGAGGTTAAACTTGGGTTACCCATGAATACCATTCTGATCGTGGACGACGAACCCCGCATCGCCCGGCTTGCGCGCGACTATCTGGAGAAGAACGGCTTTCGCGTGGTCGTGGCTGCAGACGGACAATCTGCCCTTACCGCCGCGCGCCGTGAAAAACCCGATCTGATCGTCCTCGATTTGATGCTGCCCGGCATGGACGGACGCGAGGTCTGCAAGATCCTGCGACGCGAAAGCGACGTTCCCATCATCATGCTGACCGCCCTCGCCGAGGAAGTGGACCAGGTGACCGGCCTGGAGATCGGCGCGGATGATTACATCACCAAGCCGTTCTCGCCGCGCGCGCTTGTGGCACGCGTACGCGCCATGTTACGCAGGTCTCACGGCGGGGTCAGGGTCCCGGCCATCATCCGCGTCGGCGCGCTTGAGATCGACTCTGAAAAATATACTGTCACTTTCAAAAACAATCCCATCCATCTTACGCCCAACGAATTTAAATTGCTGCATATCCTGGCCCGGCATGCCGGGCAGACCCTGACGCGCGAACAACTGCTCGACGACCTGCACGGCGCAGCCTCCAGCATAGATCGCAGCGTGGATTCGCACATCAAGAACCTGCGCCGCAAGCTCGAGGTCAAATCCCAAAGCCCGGTCATCGAAACCGTGTATGGCATCGGATATCGTTTCATCGAGCAGACGTAATCATGCGTCCTCACGATCACCGTCCACATTTTCATGGTCCAGAACACTGGCGCGGCAGGCGTCGTTTCTTTTTTCCGTTCGCCTTCTTCTTCGGCGGCATCACGCTGCTCTTCCTGGTCGGGATCGCACTGGTCAGTTATCTTGTCCTGACGCAACAGACTGAGTTGATCCACGGACGCTGGGTGTTGCTTTTATGTGGCATCCCATTTGTCTTCATATTTTCAGCATTCATGATCGGCAGCATCACGTTTCGGCGATTCGGCAGGCCCATGGCCGAGATTTTCTCCGCCATTGATTCTGTGGCTGAAGGTGACCTGAGCGTGCGTGTGCCGGAACGTTACCCCCACCAGTTTAATCGCTTTGCCCAGCGCTTCAACTATATGCTGGGCGAGCTCGAACGCGCAGAAACCCAGCGCCGCAATCTCACTGCGGATATCGCCCACGAATTGCGTACACCGCTTCATATCATTCAAGGCAACCTCGAAGGGATATTGGACGGGGTCTATGAACCATCTCCCGAGAACATCAACAACACATTGGATGAGACCAAATTGCTGGCGCGCCTCGTGAATGACCTGCAAACCCTTTCGCTTGCAGAAGCGGGACAACTTCCGCTTCATCCCACCCGATTCCTGCTTGCCGACCTGCTAAATGACATCCACTCGAGCTTTTCCTCGCAAGCCGCGTCCGTGGACATTTCCCTGAACGTAAAAGTCACCGATCCCTCCCAGGAGATCACCGCGGATTACGACAGGCTCAATCAGGTCTTATCCAACCTGGTCTCCAATGCCTTGCGGCATACACTGGAAGGGGGCGCGATCTCCATTGAAACAGAGCCAACTCCAAACGGCGCGCGGATTGTGGTCAAAGATAGTGGCAGCGGCATTCCTGCCGAAGACCTGCCTTATATCTTCGACCGTTTCTGGCGCGGTGACCGTTCGCGCACGCGTGACGGCTCCCATAGCGGGCTGGGCCTCGCCATCGCAAAACAACTTATCCATGCTCATGGAGGAACGATTACCGCCGAAAGTGAAACTGGCAAAGGCACTACATTTATTATTGAATTACCTGAGTAAAAAAATGTAGGTCACGCTTTAAGCGTGACCTACTGCTCGATCTGTAATCTCCAGAGCCTTATCCAAAACATCCATCCCCTCTTGCAATTGCTCCTCGGTGATGATCAACGGTGGGATGATCAATACCGTATGCCAGTGCGTATACAGGAATAACCCATGATCAAAACAATATTTTTTCAAGGCGATCATCTCGGGCGACGTCTGATTCCACGGCGCCATCGGTTCCTTTGTTTTTCTATCTTTGACCAGTTCAATGATGCCCAATAGGCCGATATTACGGACCTCACCGATGGATGGATGGGTCTCGCCCAGGTCGGTGAGCATGCGCCTCAACACGGACCCCATGCCTGCCGCGTGCTCGACGAGCTTATCCTCCCTGATCACATTGATGTTTGCGAGCGCGGCCGCCAGCGAAATGGGATGCGATGTGTACGTGAGGCCGCTTTCAAAGGGATGCTCATCGAAGGCCGCGGCAATTTCGGGCTTCATCGCGACCGCGCCGAGCGGCGCATAGGCCGAGGTAAGCCCCTTCGCCATGGTGATCATGTCCGGGACGACATCCCAGTGTTCGATGGCGAACCATTTACCGGTACGGCCGAAGCCGCTCATCACTTCATCCGCGATCATCAAAATTCCATATTTATCGCAAAGGGCGCGCACGCCCTGCATGTATCCATTAGGAGGAATAATAATCCCATTCGTACCAGTGACGGACTCCATCAAGACCGCCGCAATGGATTCGGGCCCTTCATATAAGATGATCTCTCCCAAATGGTTGACGTAATCACGCGCGAATTCGTCTTCAGAAATATCGGGATTCGTGCGGTGGAAGGTGGAACGATAACGGTACGGGTCGAGGAAATGCACAACACCGCTCATTAAATTCGGCTCCCAGGCCACGCGGCGCGGGTCCCCTGTGGCAGCCATGGCGCCCGCGCTGGCACCATGATACGAGCGATAGCGCGCCAGGATCTTGTGCCTGCCCGTATAGCCACGCGCCAATTTGATGGCATTCTCGTTCGCATCCGCACCGCCCAGCGTGAATAACACCTTGCTCAACTTTCCACTCGGGGTGATATCTGCAACTGCCTTGCTCGCCAACGCGCGGACTTTGGTGGTCATGCCCGGCGCGGCATACGTCAATTCGGCGGCCTGGTCCTGCATGGCTTTGATGACGCGTTCATCGCCATGACCGATATTGACACACATTGTCATCGAATTGAAATCGAGATAACGTTTCTCCCCCACATCCCAAAAATACACGCCTTTGGCGCGTTTGATCGCGATGGGATTTACTTTTGCCTGGGCAGACCACGTCCAAAAGACGTGGTCTTTGGAAAGAGGCAGGATTTCATCATCAGGAAGATCGAACATAAAAAGCCTCAATGGGATCTGTGATATTAGCTTTCAAATTATAATCCCATGGCTCATCTTGTGAAACTTTCCTGCACAGGCATATCGTTGTTGCCATTACTTCATCGGAAACCCCTCGACAAATTACTCACCAGTGGAAATTGAAAATTGGCTTGCAAGACTGTAAAGCTGCCTGACACGAATGATAGACTACACTAGAAAGCTATCCACCTATAATAAAACCTTTCCGGGACGAAAAGTGGACCGGGTACGCCGTCTTTCCCTGCATTTACCAGTAAAAAAGACACCAAGACCCGGTTCCACATTTCCAGACTATTAACGGATGTTAAGCGTGTTTCACTCACAACCCCCATTCCGGACCGTAAAAATCACACATGAAGTATTTGAAACCGCCGGCTGCCCGTATCCAAGGGGACAGTTCTGCGTCTTAAGGAGTAGCGAGTCCTATGCCCGAAGATAAGGGCGATGTGCACGTGGATGAGTACGACCTGCTCCAGCGGGCGCGTAGATTGGAGGAGTCGGCATTAAGCGCGATATTCGACGCGTATTACGAGCCGCTTTATCGCTACGTCTATCGCCATCTTGGGGTCAGTTTGACTGCAGAAGATTTGGCCGCGGAAGTTTTCCAAAGATTTCTGGAAGAGATCAAGGCCCAGCGCGGCCCGACCACCCACCTGAAAGCCTGGCTGTATCGGGTAGCGCATAACTTAATGGTGGATGAACTTCGGCGCAATAAACATCTCGATTTCGAACTTCTGGATGAAAGCCAGCTTGCAGCCGATCCGGAAGTCGGCGAGCAGGTGCAGCAATCGATTGCACAACAATTGACGCAAAGCGCCCTGCAACAGTTGACTGACAAACAGCGTGACGTACTGATGTTAAAGTACCTGCAGGGACTTGAGATCGAAGAGATTGCACAGACGTTGAATATGAGCATTAGTACGGTTAAAGCGTTGCAGCACCGAGGCTTGCAAGCCATGCGCCGGTATCTAAAACAGACAGGCATGATGGATGAGACGGACCTATGAATGAGCAAGAACAGTTTGAGAAAATAACCCGAATCTTGGCCGAATTGGGCGATGTACCGGCACCCAACCCGTTGCGGAAGGCGTCTGCGCGCCGGGCCTACCTGGAATACGCTGCCCGTCTCCGTACCGAACAGAAATTTGTCTCGGCGGGTAGAAAGATTTTCCGCATCCCATCCCTCTTCCGCCTGTCCACCGCCGCTCTCGGCGCATTCATCCTGGTCCTGGGAAGCCTTACTGGGGTAGTCTATGCAGCGGATGGGGCACAGCCGGGTGACCTGCTTTATCCGGTTGACCGAGGGGTGGAGGAACTTCGTCTGAAATATGCCCCGAACCCGGAAGCCGCGGTACGCTTGCTGCTCTTGTTTGCCGACGAACGCCTGGCCGAGAGCGAACAACTAGCCCTTGAAGGCGATGAGAAAAACCTGGTCATCGCTTTGGACGCCTATATCCAGACCATCTCTGCCCTCACACAAACAGTCGGAGAGGCCGGCGATCAACAGGCAGCGCTTACTGCATTGATTAACGAAGCTCTGTCTATTCATGAAGAACGGCTAAAGGCGATCCGTGCCCAAGTTCCGGAACAGGCCCTCCCTGGCCTCGACCGCGCGATCGAAGCTGCACATAAGGGACGCAAGGATGATGCTGGAAGCCCATCCGACAATCCCAACCCGTCCAATAATCCTGGCCAAGACGGCGATAACGGCCCGCCCGACAATCCGGGACCGCCCGATGATCCGGGTCCACCCGATAATCCGGGACCGCCGGATAATCCGGGTCCACCCGATGATCCGGGACCACCGGATAATCCGGGTCCACCCGATGATCCGGGACCACCGGATAATCCGGGACCGCCCGATGATCCAGGACCGCCCGATGATCCAGGACCGCCCGATGATCCGGGCCCACCGGATGATCCGGGCCAGGGTGGTGGCGGCCACTGATTTGCGTCGCCCGCGCCGATTCCGCAGACCACTATTATTTTTTGCAAAGATAGTGCCGACAATCCGCCGGCGCTTAAGCGCGCTTCAACTGGGCAGTGATACGTTCATTACCAGCATGTCTAGGCGACCGCAGTTTATGTCGCAGTTATTTTTTCGATTGACGGAAAGTTAACGATATTGTTAAGCGTCGGTTTATTTCCGATTCACCCATATCCAAAGGATGGGTTGATACGTCATAAGGTATAGAAAGAACAAACGCAAGAATCTGTAATCCGATAAAGGCAAACCTGGTGAAAACCAGGGACGCAAAGCTAATGGGTCTAACGTCACGAAAGTGACCATGATCGCCAGGCCACCGAGATTGAGTGTACATTTTTTCCTCCTCAAGGTGAGCCCAGCGTGCAACGCGGTTCACCTTTTTTTGTTTGCAGTTTAGCCTCTGCAAAGCTCGCTACAACAAAAAACAGTGGCCTGCTGGTGATCCAAAACAGGAATGGATAAGGACGATGGATTTATCTAATAGACAGGTTGATCAATCATGAATATACAGGACCGATCCAACAAAATGAAGCCAAGAGCGCAAGCCATAACCGAGTTCGCATTGGCATTACCCGTCCTGCTTATGGTTCTGTACGGCGTGCTGGAAACTGGCCGTCTATTATTCATTTATGGGTCTACCGTAACGGCATCTCGACAGGCGGTCCGCTACGGTTCTGCCACTGGCATCAGTCCGAACGGAATGCCGTATTACCAGGATTGTGTTGGCATCCAGAATGCGGCCAAAAAGGTTGGTTTCATTAATCGATTTGAAGATTCGGATATCATCATCACGTATGATGAAGGCCCGGATGATGCCGGCCCGTATCCCGCGTGCGGCGCTTTTTCATCCGTGAAAAATGGAGACAGGATAAAAGTCAGTGTTTCCACCCAGTGGGAGCCGATTGTACCGCTCCTGCCGTTGGAGCCTTTTCAGATTAACTCCGAGAGTGAACGCACCATTCTTTCCTCAGTTGACATTATCGTGAATGCAGATCCATCCATTTATGCTGGAACGGGTTCGGCCTGCGTAAAGTTAATCTCCGTTTCAGGATCGCCTGATCCTTATTCCACTCCCGGCCAATCAATTACTTACCAATATGCCTTGCATAAATATGGAGACGCAGATCTTGTATCTCCCAGTATTATTGACACGAAAGCCACCGGAATAACTTGTCCGGCCTCGGTTACGGGAGATACCGATTTCACTTGTACGGGGACATACACGATCACACAAGCCAACCTCGATGAAGGTTCTGTCTCAAATATTGCATTTCCAACATTTTTTTGTCCCACAAAAGCAGATAACACAAAAACAGAAACAATTACAGCTTTTCAAGACCCAGGGATTACTCTGACAAAAACCCCGTCAATAGAGGCGACGTCCATACCCGGCACGGTCATTACCTATACCTACAAACTCACCAACTCCGGGAATGTCGCTCTTGCAGGGCCGTTCAGTGTAACGGACGATAGAATAGCAAGTGTTACCTGTCCCCAGCCAGCCACGCTGGCGCCCAATACGTATATAGAATGCACAGGCACACATACATTAAATACTTCTGATATCGCGGACAGAGAGATCATTAATCTGGCGGTTGCATACGGGACCTTTGAAAGCGCCACTGTCACATCGAACACCGCAAGCGCCATCGTTTATACGCCTCCACTCTATCTGGTGGTAGTCCCGTCAGCGCTGAGTGCAGTTGCGCCAAATCAGGTCATTACCTACACGTATAACATCAAGAATATTACCGATGTGCCCATCGGATCGCCGTACGTGGAGGATGACCTACTGAGCGTGGATTGTTCAGATGCCAGTGGCACAATTCCGGTTGGCGGAAGCACCCAATGCACGGCAGCGTACACGGTGACACAAGCCGATATGGACGCCGGAGCTTCGATCGTAAACAAAGCAACAGCGTACGGCGTTCGCGATTCACAGCCCGTTTCATCAAACGAGTTTACGCTCAGCACCCCGATCGAGCAGACTGCGACGCTCTCAGCCAGCCTGATCACCACTCCAAGCGAAACACCGCTCAATTCAGGATCCACCGTAATTTACGAATATATCCTCACAAATTCCGGGAACGTTACGCTCACCACACCGATCGCGGTGACCGACGATATAGTCACGATTACCTGCGCAGATCAAACCGCTTTTCCAGCTGGCACAACGAGAACCTGCTCCGGGGTCTACACCGTTACACCTGAAGATATGGGAAACGGTTCGGTCGTTAATAACGGCTATGCAACTGCGAAATTCGGCGCGACGAATGTGCAATCCAACACGGTAGACTCTACCCTTGCGACATTTCAGGGCGCGCGCTTTACCATCGGGGTAAGCCCGGATAAAACAATTGTTACGTACGCGAACGAGCCGATCACCTATACTTATACTTTTACAAATACCGGTGGCGACTCGATTGAGGCACCCTACACGGTAATATCCAGCCTGGGCAGCGCCGCCTCTCCATCCAGCGCGTTGGATTGCAGTCTCGCCACCAGCCCGCTCACACCCGGCGCATCCACCAGTTGCACGAGCACCTATACGGTAACTGCATCTGGAACGATCACCAATAGCGTAACAGACGCTACAGCCCAGCATTCAGGTGCAACCGTAAATGCATCCAACGTCCCGGTGACGTCCGCAACTACCACGGCTTACATTTGTTCTGCTACCAACCTCAACTACACGGCTTCTCCTTCAACAGGCGGAAGCGGCAACAAAATCGTAACCTGGACCGCCAGCAACACTGTGGGTGTATCCCTGCCAATTTCAGCGGTGATCATTTCATGGTCCAACAGCGGTAACGGAAATAGCGACTACCATTTGGATGCAGTTTCTATAACCAATTCCACCGTGGCCTTCAATGCGCTACCGGATAATATCAGCTCCTATATTTCCGGCACCGGTACGCTTAATCCGGGAAATACTGATATCACCATGACCTTTTCAAAGAATAATCCAACGGGTATCAGTGTAACGATCGTTTTCGCATCCCCCTACAGCAGCTGTCACCTTCCATAATCAGAAATCCCATCAAGGAGAATCCAATGAAGAAAAATCCAATTCAAAAAATGCAAAAATACGAGCGCGGCCAGAGCCTTGTAGAGCTGGCCCTCACTCTGATCGTCATGTTATTCCTGCTACTGGGCGCGGTGGAGTTCAGCATTGCACTCTTTCAGTACGTTACCATCAGTGACGCTGCGCAAGAGGGTGCCATCTTTGGCTCGATAAACCCATTGGATACCGACGAGATCAGGCAGCGGGCCCTGGCCACGGCTTCGGATATTCTCGTATTGGACGAAGGCGCTGTCGCAGTGAATCTTGTTGGCGATGGCTACTGTGAGGGCCTTTCCGCTTCGGGAGCGCCAAACGCCATCGAGGTTGTCGTCACATACTCCCATCAGATCTTTATGCCTCTGGTAACCCCCATGATCGGTACCGACACGATCAACTTGAAGGCCGTAACTACAAACACGATTCTTAATCCGCGTTGTTAGTAATTAAGAATTGAGGATGAATATGAAAAAGAAGACTAAAAACTTCGAAAGCGGCCAGGCACTAATCCTGATCGTCTTCGCGATCATGGGCCTGATCGGCATGACCGCGCTCACGGTGG
>CAZJYB010000085.1:0-17252 GCA_964549865.1 uncultured Anaerolineaceae bacterium | reverse complement strand
ACCTGCGAGCCTCAAACGGCGAGTGCAACAAACGCAGTGCGGCGCAAGTGTCGCGCAAGTCCTCGTTCCGATGGTTTGCCGTAGGTTTACTAATATGCTTACGGCGCAGTAGTATTCTGCACTGTTGGTGTTGGGGTCCGCGTTGGTGTGAGAGTGATCGTCACCGGCAGAGTTTGTGTGGGTGTCGGTGGCAGGGTGGCGGTGGGGGTGGCAACGCCGGTAATTGTATATACCTGGCTGACCACCTGGCCTATATTTCCCATGAGACCCAGATCACGTCCATTATACGTGATGCGTAACGCAGCGGCATTACCGGTTAATATCTCTACTTGATTCTCCGCTTCATATACCTGTGTTTCACGCGGGGCAATACGGCCTTCAAAGACGATCTCCCCATCCACTGAGATGCGCATGAAAGTTCGTTCGACTGCAAAAATAGTGACAACCACATTGACATTTGGGCCGAACGTTGGTGCTTCGATCGTGGTCTCGCCGATGCCAGGGATGGGTGCGTCACCCGCGGGTGCCAGGGTGGCGTCCAAAGATAGGGTGGGCAAGGCTGTGCCGGCCAGCACATCCACAATCGAGGGTGCGGTGGCTTGTGTAAATTCCTGCTCCTGCGAATTCAACACACGTCCTATACCCCATACCGAGAGCGAAAGGATCAATACGATCATGACCACACCGAAGATAAGATCGCCTGCAATGAAACTTCGGAACAGCGGCATCGAGGTAATGACCTCAGTCTGGATCTTCTCACGCGGCGTCTCGGAGTATTTTTCGCGATGCCGCGCCTGTAACGCATCTGCAAAACGTAACAGGATCACATCGGCGTCCAGGTCGAGGAAGGCGGCATAGTTTGCCAGCATGCCGCGGGTTTGTACAGTAGAGGGCAGCTTGCCGAACGCGCCTTCCTCCATGGCCTTTACCAGCGCGGCGCGCAGACGTGTATGGCGTTCCACTTCCTCCACCGTGAGGCTGATCAATTCGCGGCGCTCACGCAGTTTCCTGCCGATCTGCGCGAAGATCACATCCGGAGATTCTACAGGCATGGACTGTTTCGTTTCAGGCGCAGGGACAGGCCCGCCTGCTTCGTCGATTTCAGGTGTGGATACGGATTCTGATCGATCGAGGCGGACGCGAAACAATGAGATCAGTCTTGCGAATAGATTCGGCTTCGGCTCGCCCTTAACTTCAACCTGCTCGGCCTCAACAGGCAGACTCTGCTCCTCAACTTTGACCTCGACCCCTTCATCCGATTGAAGAAACCGATCCTGGACAGGGTCAGTGGATTCTGTTTGCGGGCCAGATTCTGTTTTCTGACGCCGCGCAAACCAGGCCTGTGCCGAGCGAAGCGCCGCCCTGAGTGGCGAATCCGTGTCGAAGGGTCGAAGCATCCAAAAGGGAGGCGCTTTTTTTTCCTCCAACGAATCCGTTAACGGAGGAATATCCGTTTCAAGGAGATTGATCTGCGGCAAAGGCCCGCTCATTTCTTGAAGCGGCGGGCCATTCTTTTGTAATTCCGAGATGACCTCGTCTATATCGATATGGAGATACTCGGAATAGTTGCGGAGAAAGCCGCGGCCCTGCGCGGCAGAGGGCATCACTGAATAATCATCGGATTCCAACGCCTGGAGCAGCACAACGCGAATGCGCGTTTCCTCAGACGCTTTTTCAAGGGTCAGGTAGCGTTCTTCACGCGCATTTCTGAGGCGTTGACCGATCGTAAGGGACATGCTTCTATTTTAATACACAACATCACCGACTTGCGCCGGTGATGTCAGTGTCATTCAGCTTGTAGTTCTTCGGCCTTTGGTTCTTCAACCGCCGCTTCTTCTTTCGGCTTGCGGCTACTTTTTTCCTTCGGGGCCTTTTGCGGCTTTTCAGCTTTTTCTGCCTCGGCGTGGGCAGTTACGCTCTCTGCACTTTCACCTTCGCGATGGACGATGATCTTGATCTCGGGCACCAGGTCCATGGTGAGGCGGATGTGTGCCATGAATTCGCCCAGCGTGCGGATGGGTTGCATATCCACCTGCTGGCGTTTCACTTCGAAACGCACCTGTTCGGTTAGCGCAGTAGCTACATCCTGGGTGGTGATGGAGCCGTACAGTTTGTCTGTTTCACCGGCCTTGGCGGGGAAGGTGAGCGTAACACCCTTGATCTGTTCGGCGAGGCCCTTAAGTTCTTCATTCTGTGCGGTGCGATGGACTTCAGCCTGTGACTTGATCTTCTGCACCTGTTTCAGCGCGCCCGCGGTGGCGAGCACGGCGAATCCCTGTGAGAGCAGGAAATTACGGCCATAGCCGTCGGCCACTTTCTTGATATCCCCTGCGCGGCCTAGTTTATAAACGTCCTTAACGAGTAATACTTTCATGTTCGATTTAAGCCCTTTCCGGCAAATTTTATGGAATGCCGCAAAGAAAGTGCGGCATTTCGGCCTCGCATTGCGATGGCCTCGAGAGCGAAGGGTACTACGCTCGACGGGTCGGGATTGTACCATAGGAGCCGTAAAGTTTCTTGTCAATGCGGTCAATTGAGATTAAGATAAAGCCATGCCACAATATCCCTTTAATATACGCCGGGTTGCCGTCTTTGCGGGCATCTTTGTTTTGATCCTGGTCCTGATCGAGTTCAATTCACGGCTGGAGGAATGGAACCGTTTAAGCGACCAGCGTGAGGAAGTGCGCGCCGCTGCCACGCAGGCGATGCAAACCCAGCTTGCGCTGCAGGCCCAGTTGGCATATGCAGGTTCCACTGCCGCAGTGGAGGAGTGGGCGCGTAGTGAGGGACATTATGTACAGGAGGGCGACCAGCCGGTTGTGCCGGTGGGCCAGCCTGGGAGTGAGCCCGTGATCGTGAGTACGCCAACGCCTGTTCCTACTCCGATGCAAAATTGGCAGGTATGGTGGGAGTTGTTCTTCAGTGAATAAGAACAAGCAAAGCAGGGGCGATGATCTGCTGAAACCCCACAATATTTTATGAATAAATTGTTAAATAGAACTTGGATGAGATTGACCGAGCCTATGCGTACTGGGAATGCGCGCGATGCTCAATTTTCGCGCTTATTAAATATCATTCTGCTGGTCTCGTTTGCCCTGGCTCTTGCAGCTGAAGCGCGGTATAGACTGCGCGCGGGACCCATCGGTACAGGAGAGGTTGTTGTATTGTTCACGCTGGTCATTTTAGGGCTGGCCTACACCCTAAATCACCGGGGTTATTTGCTCTTCGCCACGATCGTGGTATTGGGTCTTTTTATCATGGCAACTTTTTCGCTGGCGATATTGTTGCATTTGCAGGGGATCGACGATCTCACGATCCTTTATTATTTGATCATCGCTGTGGTGATCAGTGAGTTGTTTCTTTCGACAAGCGGTTATCTTGTTACAGTATGCATTATTTTTGCCGGGGTGCTTGGGTTATCCCTGATCAATCCGGGCGCGGCGACCATTCTCCCTTTCCTGCTGGCCTTTTGTGCACTCATCGCTTTTTCAAGTTACAGCCGCCATTCCATCGAAAGACAGCAGATCGCGCTGGCAGGTGAATTTGCCCGCGAGCAGGACCTGCTCGCGCTTGAACAACGGCGTTCAGCCCAGCTTGGTTTGCTGGAGGAGGCTGGCAGGCAGATCGCAGCGAGCCTGGATGAAAAGGAGATCTTGCAACGCACGGTCGAAGCGATCGTTAACCGCTTCGGATATGCAGAGGCGGCCATCTGTCTGCTGGTCAACGAAAATATTCTCGAAGTCGCCGCCATAACAGGTACAAAGGATTACGGGTATCGCCCCGGCTATCAACAGGAATTGGGCGTGGGCATCATCGGGTATGTGGGAAAGACCCGCAAAACGTATATTGCCAATGATGTCCAGAAGGATCCGTATTATTTTTCCAGCGCGAAATATGAAGGCTCTGCGATCAGTGTTCCGATCATGGATGAAAGGGAATTGATCGGCGTCCTTTATATCGAGAGCATCGAAAGGAACAGCTTTAACGAGCATGATGCCCGCATGGTGCACACCCTGGCGAACCAGGTGGCCTCCTCCATTCAACGAGCAAGGCTGTATGCGGCTGCGCAGGAACATTTGCGTGTCATGTTCACTGTTCAATCCATTTCACACGTTATCTCCTCCTCGCTGGAATTGGAGGAAATATTCGATACTGTGGTAAAGATCCTCAAAGATACGTTTGGGTACACGTATGTAAGCATCTACCTGCTGCGGGATGATAATTTACATCTTGGCGCACAAAGTGGATATCCCCCCGACAGACTCATCTACAAGATCCATATCTCCCAGGGCGTGAACGGCCGCACGATCACGACGAGGCAGACGCAATTCATCAGGGATGTTGCAGCTGACCCCGGTTATATACCGGCCTCCGACGAGATACATAGTGAGATCTGCGTGCCGCTGCTTAAAAATAACGTTGCTCTTGGCACTCTTAATGTGGAGGCGGATTCACTTTCGACACTTTCGCAGAAGGACGTGGAATTGTTGAGCATGCTGGCCGGGCCGATCGCGCTCGCGGTGGATAATGCCAGCCTGCATTCCCAGGTAAAGGGAATGGCAATGACGGACGCAGTCAGCGGTCTTTTTAACCGTCGTGCATTCGAAGATACCTTGATCGCAGAAGTGCATCGTGCAGATCGTTATGGGCATCCGCTTTCGCTCATTATCTTTGATCTTGATTCATTCAAGGAATATAACGACACCTGGGGACACCCTGCCGGGGATGAGCGCTTGAAGGCGATCTCAAACCTGATCCGCGCGACGCAGCGAAAACACGATATATCTGCGCGCTATGGCGGTGATGAGTTCGCCATCATCCTGCCGAATACGGACAAGGAAGGCGCCTTTCAATTTGCCAACCGTCTGCTCGAAGCGGCACAGGCTGATACAACGGAAAAGCCAATAGCCGGCAGGGGTGCAGCGGGTTATACGTTGAGTATGGGCGTCGCTACCTTTCCGCAGGATGGTGATACGCTTGCCTCACTTCTGCTTGCCGCGGACCAGGCAGAGTTAATGGCCAAACGGCTCGGCAAAAACCAGATCTTTTCCGCGAGCGATCTCAATCAGAGTGGCTCGAAAGATAAATGAACCGGCTTCAACTGTTCCCCGTCACAACAAAAATTGAAAATGATGCTTTAATGATCGCAGGACACTCCGTCGCTTCCCTGGCCGGGAAGTATGGAACCCCGCTTTATATCTATGATCGTGCGACGATGGACCGCGCTGTGCGCGAATATGATGACGCACTCGCTGCGCACTACCCCGCACCTGCTTCTGTGACCTATGCGGGGAAGGCCTTCCTTTGCACGGCCCTCGCACAGTGGACGCAAACACACGCATTGTTCGTTGATTGCACCGGTGAAGGTGAGATCGTGATCGCCGCGGCGGGAGGCGTTCCGCGCGAAAAGGTGCTTGTTCATGGGGTTAACAAATCCATGCAGGATCTGAAGTTTGCACTGGGCCATGCCGCTACGATCGTTGTGGATAACCTTACCGAGCTTGAACGACTCTCTGAACTTCTACGAAAGCACGGATCTTCTGCTCCTGACCTGTGGCTTCGTCTACTTCCCGGAGTGGCGGTTGATACTCATCATATCCATACACAGACAGGCCAGCACGACAGCAAATTTGGAATGACGCGTGAAGAGATATTGGAAGCGGCGCAAGTTTGCCGATCGAGCCACCTGCCTTTGAAAGGGATCCATTTTCACCAGGGGTCAAATTTCCGCGATCCCGAGCCGTTGATCCCGGCAATAGAGATGGCGCTGGATCTTGCGAAGGAAATTAAATTTTCCGGCGACTGGCATTTTTGTCCCGGCGGCGGCTGGGGAGTGGCCTATCATGAAGATGAATTACCGAATCCCTCGATTGACAGTTATGTGGGTGGGATCGCGCAGGCGGTCATCGAAGGTTGCCAGTCGCGCGGTTTGGATCTGCCACACCTTCATCTTGAGCCCGGGCGCAGCCTTGTTGCGCGCGCAGGTGTGGCAATTTACCGGGTCGGCGCGGTAAAGAGGCGCGGTGACAGGGTATGGATATTAACGGACGGAGGCATGGCAGATAACCCGCGCTACGCGCTATACGGCGCGCGCTACTCCTGTTTAGCGGTGGCAGGTACCAGCCGGGCAGGAAGCGGGAAAGTTTCCATCGCCGGTCCTTATTGCGAGTCCGGGGATGTCGTCATCGAAGACCTGCTCATGCCCGATGTACAGGTGGGAGAATTGATCGCCATCCCTGTTGCGGGCGCGTATCATTTAAGTATGTCGTCCAATTACAATGGCGCGCGCCGCCCGGCGGCAGTCTGGCTGGAGGAAGGGGAAGTGAAATTAATTATGAAAAGGGAGACTGTCGACGAGTTGTTGGGCCGTGACATTTCGCTCTATTAATTTATTTTCATTTTGTTTTCGATCAAGTCGTGGATGAACTGCCAGCGTTTTGTTTTTGTGTAATCGCCGTCCTGTGGATAAAAATAACGTGCATAGTCAGACCAGTCATCCAGGACGCCGTAAACAGGATCCTTGCGGCCGTTTGGCAGGCGATACCGTTCGATGCGGCCGTGTGCAGTCTCTGACAGAACATTCGCGCGTCCCCAGCCGCAATACATTACAACGGATTCGGCAAAGTCCTCTTTACGGTTAAAACGCCAGTTCGAGCCGCTTGGCTTATCGCCGTAAAAGTATCCCTGGGCATTGCAGCCCGGTTTTCTTCCGTAACGGCCAGGTGCCGTTTCGGAACCGCGCTTTCCGGCGTCCCATTGGTCCGGAATAAAAAATCTTTTCAACGTGGATAAAAAAGTATTTGTAAATCCATGCGTATATTTTTCCTGAGCCCGGGACAATTTCCATCCATTTTTTGCATCCCACACGTGAGCCAGTTCATGCACAACAGTCCACACGGAGAAGGAAACCTTTTTGCTTAATTGAATGCGGTCATGATACGCCAATCCCAGGTTGGCTCCCGTATCAGTTCTTTCAAATGTCACTTTGCCGATATGCCGCGTGAAGTTTTCCAGCCCATTCAGGAGGCCTGCCAGGAGCGTAACGGAGTTGAAAAGGTCGTCCAGTTCGCGCGACGACCAATGTCCGTCTTCAGCGATCCTGACCTGATATTCTGCAAATCGTGCAATGTGGGCATGGCTGCTCATGGAGCTCAAAGTATAAGCCAATCGATGACACGATGGAAAAGACAACCCGCGTCGGGGCGGGTTGTCTTTTGGTGTTGCCTGATCCGATCGAAAAAGAATATTTACTTTTCCATCATATTTAAAAACAGGTCCACTATTTTCGGGTCAAAATGTTTGCCTGATTGTTCGCGCACATACGCAAGCGCTTTTTGTTTGTCCCATGCCGGGCGGTAGGGGCGATCTGAAGTAAGGCAGTCCCAAACATCCACGACTGCGAAGATGCGGGCCGCAAGCGGGATCTGCTCGCCTTTCAAGCCGCGCGGATAGCCTGTCCCATCCCATTTTTCGTGATGGCAGTACGGGATGTCCAGGATGGGACGCAGATATTCGATGGGCGCGATCATATCGTGCGCATATTGCGGGTGTTTCTTCAGGATCTCCCATTCCTCATCGGTCAGCTTCTCCGTTTTGAACAGGATCGCGTCTGATATGCCCAGTTTGCCAATGTCGTGCAGGAGGGCACCGCGTCTGATATGCAGGAGCGACTCCTTGTCCACGTTCATCATTTTCGCGAGACGCAGCGTTGAATCGGTGACGCGCTCTGTATGTCCGTTGGTCTCTTTATCACGCAGGTCCATTGCACGCGAAAAGCCTTCAACAGTGGCATCATATGCGGCAAGCAATTGCAGGTGCGCCTGTTCAAGGTTGGCGCGCTCATCCAGGATTTTTCGGTAACGATTTAATCGCGTGATCCCCAGTAGACGGGCGCGTAATTCATGCCGGTCATAGGGCTTGGTGATGTAATCATCTGCGCCTGCCTCCAGTCCACTTAAAAAGGATTGCCTGTCGTCCAGCGCAGTGATCATGATGATGGGGATCTCGGCAAGTAAAGGTTCACTGCGCAAGCGTTTGCATACCTCAAACCCATTCATTCCGGGCATCATTACATCGAGCAATATGACATCGGGGAGGATGCGGCGCGCCTTTTCGAGGGCCTGGATCCCATTTTCGGCCATTTCCAGGCGGTATCCCTGTTCTTCCAGGATGGATTCGATGGTTTGGCGGGCAGTCGGCTCATCGTCTACGATCAGGATTGTGCTGGTCATGCTTAGCTCCTTTATTGATAAGAGTATATGACGAGGATCGTTTCGTCACCATGGGGAAAACCTCCATTTTTCATTTGCTTTCAAAGGTGTTAGTTTTGTCGGCCAAACCATGCCGGTGAGAATGATGATCGGCACCTCGGCAGGCTGGGGCGTCGCGCGGAGGCGGCAGCAGACTTCAAAGCCATTCATGCCCGGCATCATCACCTCCAGCAGGACCAGGTCTGGTAAAAATGAATCCGCCTTTGCAAGCGCAACCAGGCCATGATTCGCAAATTCCAACTCATGTCCTTCGCCTGAAAGCGTGGCTTCGAGCGTCGCGATGGCGGTTGGTTCGTCATCCACCATCAGGATCCTGCCATTCATTGTTTCTCACTTTTTGCAGGCGCTGTGTGCTTGTCCATCACCTTCAGTAATTCCTTGAACTGGATCGGTTTGCTGAGATAATCACTCATACCGGCGGCGAAACAACGTTCGCGGTCGCCGGGCATGGCGAGCGCAGTGAGCGCAATCACGGGTATCTTTTCCAATGATGGATCTGTACGGATCTGTCGCGTGGCTTCCATGCCGTCCATTACCGGCATCATCACATCCATAAGGATAAGGTCTGGAAGTTTCTTTTTTGCCAGCGTGACCCCCTCCAAACCGTTGTGTGCCACGTACACTTCGTAGCCTTTATTTTCGAGATATTCTTGCATGAGGGAGGCAACGGTGTGTGTATCCTCGACGATCAGGACCCTGCCACTGCGCTTTTGATCGGACCTGATGCCTGATCCCAAATCCTCGGATATAACCTGTGCCTGAGGATTCTGCTCCTCAACCGCCCACGGCAGCGTTACGATAAAACGGCTGCCTTTGCCCAATTCGCTTTCCACACTTACGTTGCCGCCATGCAGGCGCACCATTTGTGCAACCAGGGCCAGGCCCAGACCGGTGCCGGCGTATTCACGAGAGAGGCTGGAATCCAACTGTACAAAAGGCTTGAAAAGACGGTCAGTATCTTCCGTGCTGATGCCGATGCCATGATCCCACACGATGAAGGTCACTTCTAATGTTTCAGGGTGACCGTGCAATTCCAACCCAATCTCGTTCCCGGTTGGGGTGAACTTGACCGCGTTGCTCAGCAGGTTCACCAGCGTTTGCTTCAACCTGCGGTCATCGCCTTTTATTGTTATAACTTGTGGATCGATGGAGCTTGAAAGGCTCAACCCCTTTTTCTGCGCCAGTTCCTTGATCATGCGCATGCTCGATTCACAAAGCTGTGCCACATGCACATCCATAATATTCAATTCCATGCGCCCGGCCTCGATCTTCGAGAGGTCGAGGATATCGTTGATCAATTCATGCAAATGGTGTCCGCTTTCATTAATGGTACGCAGGTATTTCAATTGCTTTTCGTTTAACGGACCAATGATCTGTTCTTCGAGACTTTCCGAGATCCCCAGAATGGCATTGAGCGGGGTGCGCAATTCATGGCTCATGCTCGCAAGGAATTCATCCTTGATGCGCAAGGCGCGCTCCATTTCAGCGTTCGCCAGGCGAAGGGTTTCCTCGGCTTTTTTATGTACGGTGATGTCCCGGCTGGTGCTTAGCACGAGAGGTTTGCCGTGTACTTCAATGGGATAGGAATTCATTTCCAATGTATGGAGCGTTCCATCTGGCGCGTAGAAATCCAGTTCCACCGGTGGAACGATATTCTTGTCCATGATCGTCATGACATACTCTTGCGCCTTTTGCAATTCCTGCGGCGGGAAGATATCAAGCTCTGAAATATGTTTGCCACGCATCTCGTCGATCCCAATTTGATGCTGCCGCTCAAATAGTCTGTTCGCATCGATCATTACACCGTTCACGTCTGAAACAGAGACGGGATCCGGGGCGGCGTCGAATAAGAGGCGCGCGTACGTCTCACTTTCGTGCAAGGCCTGCTCGGCCTGTCTTTGCTGGGTGACATCGTCCACAATGCCGATGATGCGTTCAAGCGTTCCATTTGGACTGAAAACCGCCACACCCTGATCAGATAAATAACTGATCTGCCCGTCGGGTTTTATGATGCGGTATTCGGTCTGGTATTGGGTTTTGCCGCCCCGTAGGATGGATTCGGAGATTTGAAGTTGCAAGGCTCGGTCTTCCGGGTGGACGAATCTAAGAAATGTTTCCAATCTCTCATCGATCACCCTGCCATCAAATATCTCCGGGGGTGTACCATAAATGCGGTGCATCTGTGCATCCCAGATCAGGGTCCCCGTTGTTATATTCCATTCCCAAATGCCCAGTCCCGCAGCCTTTGCGGCGAGCTCCAATCTCTGGCGTGTGGTCTCGATCTCGGTGGTGCGTTCCTCCACGCGCTTTTCCAGCTCGGTATTGAGTTGGCGGAATTTTTCCTCCGCCCACTTGCGTTCCTGCAGCTCTTTTTGGGTTTGTAGATATAGCTGTGCATTGCGGATCGCGATCGATGCCTGTGTGGTAAGCGTGACCAACAGACGTTCATCCTGTTCACTGAACGCGTCCTTATCCTCGGTCTCCACCGCGATGGAGCCAAGCACATTATTTCCTATCTGAAGGGGAACATACAAGCCGGAGTGCATTCCGGGATAGGAGGCTATGTAACGGGGGTCGGCAGGCAGATTCCCGCTGCGGACTGTAAACTTGTTGCGAATGACCCAACCACTCAGGCCTCGATCGATCTTGCCTAGCATTTCATTCAATCGCTTAATATTTTCCTGGATTTCGTCCTCGCTGAGACCGGGTTGACTCAATGCCAGCAGTTCCATGCGATTATCTTCAGGGCGGTAAAGCCGGACGGCGGCGTGATGCCAGTTCAGTTTGTTCGCAAGGATATCCACCATCTTCTGCGCTATTCTTTTGGGTTCGACCAATTCGCTGATCAGAAGCCCATTCTCATACAGGGCCTCCAATTCAGAAACACGACGGTCACGTTCGGCTTCCGCCTGTTTACGCTCTGTGATATTAGAGAGACTGCCCTCATAAAATAATGGTTTCCCTTCCTGATCGCGGACGATACGAGTATTATCCTCGGCCCAAAAAGTTGTCCCATCCTGGCAGCGAAATTCCGCCTCGAAATTATGAAGGTAATCGTTGTTTCTTATTTCATTTTGAAATCTTCTGCTAGTGGCAGGATCAACATAGAGATCGGCGGTTTTTTCCGCAAGAAAGGATGCGCGGTCCGGGTAACCAAACATTTTAATAAGAGCGGGGTTGGCATCCAGCATATGATCATCTTCTGATGAACGATAAAGACCAACTGGCACATTTTCAAACAACGTTCGATAATCTTTTTCCGATTGAGCCAGAGCAGCTTCTATTTTTTTACGTTCAGTGATATCCTGGAATATGCCAACGGAACCTGTGGGAATTTTATTATCGCCAAATATTTGGATGGATGAATCGAAGAGCCAGCGTTCCTCTCCTGAGTGGGTATGAATACGATGCTCGCAGCGCCATGAATTCCTGCTTTTGCCCTCGCGTACAAGCCTGGTAGCTTCTGCGGAAGACATCCCCGTAAATCCTCCACGCATGATCGACTCTACGATAAGCGAATCGAGCAAGGCTGGGGTCACCTCTTCAGCAGGACAACCAGCAAGTTTTGTAATCTCATCACCCATGAAAGTGTAACGGTTTGATGCATAGTCGCGGCTGTATGGAATGGCATCGGCAACTGCAATTATCTGGCGAAATCGTTCCTCGCTTTCGCGCAGCTTTGCTTCTGTCTTTGAATTCTTGTGGCCATCAGCCTGCAGCGGTTTTGCGCTCGTCCTCTTTTTCTGCAAGCGCGCGATCTTCCGTTGGGCGGATTTCAGCTCAGTTTCCAGTTGTGCTTTTGTTTTTGTTGCCATGGCTAAACTCCAAAGGACCTTTTACGATGTCATGACTTTCACGCGGATTCGATGCGGCTCCCATACGGGAAACCCCTATTCTCACTGCTGGACAAAAAACTGCCGCGTTGCGCGGCAGTTCGAAAATTTTCAGGGGCAAAACGCCTCTTTCTGACCGTAATCCTGCGCGACCCTAGGATTATAATCCCAGCTGCTCGCCATGTTCCCTTAACCATTTTCTGTGCAATTGATACCCTGGGGTAATATCCTGTACCATTTTCCAAAACCTGCTCGAATGATCCTTCACCCGCAAATGGACCAGTTCGTGAACGACCACGTAATCGATCACCGCCAATGGTGCCATCACAAGGCGCCAGGTGAAATTCAGGGTGCCGTCCGGGCTGCAAGATCCCCAGCGCGTTCTTGCAGAGGTGATCTTTATGCGCCTTGGAGAAAAGCCATGCCTCCCGGAAAAAATATTCACACGTTCCGAAATCACGGTCAATGTCTGCTCTTTATACCAGCGCGTGAAGACCTGCTCGCCGCGTTTTTGGGAGCTGTGCCCAAGATAAAAACCATCGTCGAACCTGAGGGCCGGTCTTTGTGGTTTAACAAGTTTCAATTCGTAAAGGTCCCCTAAAAACGGGAATTTTTCCCCGTCTGTAAATTGTTTTTTTTGGATCTGCGTGATCGACTTAAGCCTGTGACGTGTACGTTCGATCCAGATCGCTTTTTCCCTGATAAAAGATTCGATGGCTGTCAGGGTTGTGCGTTTTGGGGCGCGCACGGTAAGGCTGCCGTCGCGTTCAACGATTAACGCGATCGTCCGCCTTTTGCTCCGAACGAGATTGTTGATCTGGATATTCATGGATCTAACCCTAATATACCTTACAAAGGCACAGGGGCGTTTAATAAAAAAAGACCACCAACGGTGGTCTATAGTGCCGAGGGAAGTCCCCCGTAGGAGGAAGGGATTTGAAATAAAAAAAGACCACCAACGGTGGTCTATAGTGCCGAGGGAGAGATTTGAACTCTCGACCAAGGGCTTATGAGGCGGCACTGAGCGTTTAATGCTCTCTCAAACTAAGTCTGCTTAAAAATGTCTTCTACTTCGAACGTGTATCCGACGAGTACTTGATATTTTTTGTGTGAGGTTAGTCAACGATTTCGGCTGACCAGTCAACACATCGATTACCAATATATCAGATTTCTCTATTGATGTAAATGTAACTTAATACGCAATATGGCTCCAGCATTCGTGGGAAGTCTGTAAGCAGTGGACGACAAAATGAAACATTTCCGCTATGATAGCAAAATAATTTTGCTATCATTCGTTCACCCCTTGCCTTCGCTGGCGTTAGAAATATTCGTTAGAGCCGTTCTTGAACCCTGAAGAATTTCCTTGCGACCAGCTTATTCTCAAAAACTCATTTATCTGTCAAAAAGGTTGAAGTCTTCTGTCATTTAATGGGGAATTTGATGTCAGAATCCCCGGGCAATTGTCGAAAAGTGGGGGTGCCCTGTTAAGTCGTATTTCTGTCAGTCAATAAGTGGCATGATTGGCATACTTTATTGAACTGCGACCCGCTGGGGTTTTGAGGTTCATTTTGCAGACGGACGGCAGGCAGGACTGTTTGATTTCCTACTCTGATAATATGCATGGCCTATGTTTACAATTCCAAAAAGAAGTGATAATATGGAATTGCCTTATTATCACTTACAGACCAAAACTATAATAAGAAAATGAATCCAAAAGACTTCCAAAACCCCGAAGCCGGCCAGGTTATCCGAACAAAAACAGGATATTGGACCTTTTTGCCTGCGCCTCTGCCCCCCAAAATCGGCTGGCCTTTGCAATTGGTAACAGCTCTCTCTGATGCCGATCGTGAATTGGGCAAGCTCACTACAACAGCCGGCAACTTCCGGTTTCCAAGGCTACTGATACAGCCATTCGTACGACAGGAAGCAGTATTGTCCTCACGTATCGAAGGCACTCGCGCCTCTCTGATGGATCTCTACGCTTACGAGTCGGAACAAATAGCGTTGATCGAGAACGTGGATGACGTACGCGAAGTTCACAATTATGTCCGTGCGCTCGACTATGGATTGGAGCGGCTGAAGAAACTGCCAGTTAGCTTGAGATTGATCCGTGAAATCCATGGGAAGCTTATGGAAAAAGTGCGCGGCGGTAAGCTTTTCCCGGGCGAGTTTCGTCGCACTCAGAACTGGATCGGCCCGGCCGGCGCGACAATTCAGACTGCAACGTTTGTACCTCCACCGCCTGATGAGATGCAGACCGCACTCAACCAGATGGAGAAATTCATCCACGCCGGAAGCGACCTGCCTGCACTCGTCCGAGCCGGCATGATCCATTACCAGTTCGAAGCAATCCATCCGTTCCTTGACGGGAATGGAAGAGTTGGCCGGCTGTTGATGATCCTGCTCTTATGTGAATGGGGCATCCTGCCGCAACCACTACTAAATCTGAGCGTTTATTTCGAGCGCTATCGTCAGGAATATTATGATCATCTCTTGGCGGTCTCACAGCGTGGAACATGGGAGGAATGGCTGCGGTTTTTCCTGCGCGGCGTGAGCACCCAGGCACAGGACAGCGTCCGTCGGCTGGCCAAGCTGGAGGGATTGCGTACCAAATATCAGGTGATTGCGGATCATGAGCGCAATCCCAAGCGCATGGAACAGGCCCTCGATTTCCTATTTACACGCCCCGTGTTGACTATTCGTCAGCTTGAAAATGGATTGGGGACAACGTACATGGGCGCGAAACGGTATATAGAAAAGTTGGTGGAGGCCGGCATCCTGAAAGAGGTAACTGGTTACGCCAGAAACAGGATTTTCCGGGCTGATGAGATATATAAGGCGCTTGAAGAGATAGGCAACTAAGTGTATGAAATTAACCATACACCAGCGTAAATTAACATGTCACAGATACAGCGGGACTGGCGCTTTGCATGTATCCGGTCGGAAAACTGGTCATGCACTTGCGGCAAGCCTCAATTTAGGGAATATCGCACATAATCTCCAGCCGTCCGCTGCACAAGCTGGTTAAGCATTTCCTGCTATTTTTTTGCGCGCCGCAGTGTGCCATTGAGCTTGGTCCCAGGTGCTATCGTGTTGTAGACCGTGCCATACTTCTTGACGTTTTCGTGCATAAGTTCAAGTCTGTGATCGCTTTCATCCGTGTCGATCTGGATTTCATAGTTGATGGAATCCATGCGAGGCAGTATATCTTGACGCGTCCCATGGATCTGGACTTCCACGCTCCGCAAATCGAACTTGAGGATTGGTGTTACCCGTTCGATGCCTTTGGCTATGCAGGCGGCCAGGGCTGCAAGCAGCAATTCTGCCGGATTAAATGCGTCCACGCGACCAGCCATATCCGTATCCAGGATGATCGACGCCGATTTACATTTGGCTTCTGTGCCGTGGGAATCAAGCCGGCGTGCCTGGACTGTAAACGTTATTTTTTGGAGTTGCTCGGACATGGCAGACTTCTGATCAGTTTTTAATAGCATTTTTCCCGCTTTCTTCTTCAGCTTCCCGCTCCATCTTTTCAAGACGGGTATAGTAATCAGCAAATTCATTAAGGTGGGCGAGTGCAATTTTCCCTGTTGTGATGGGATCGTTATTAGTGACATTTGTTGTTGGATCATGCAGACCATGTTCCAACTCGACATCCAAACCCATGCGGAATTGCTCCACATCGAAACGAGTCCAGTCGATGCCCAGCTTTTCACCAATTTCGCGGGCTTGTTCAGTTGTAAAAGTCTTTTTAGTTGACATTTTCTTCTCCTTATGTGTGAGAGCTTGCTAATTGCATAAGTTGCTTCTGAGATGTAAGGCCGCCAGGATGTGGCGGTCTTACATCAATTTCTTTTACATAAACCCAGAAGATTTCAGGGGCGGATTGCGACTTTCAGCACGTTATCCAATCGATTTCCAAAAACCCGGTAGCCTTCGGCAATATCATTCAAGGAAAACGAGTGGGTCAAAAGCGGCGTCGGATCGAAACGGCCCGAGAGCACCACATTCATCAGCCGCCTCATTCGCTCCTTCCCACCTGGGCAGAGCGTTGTGACGATACGATAATCCCCAAGCCCGGCTGCAAAAGCTTCATAAGGCACCTGTAATTTGCCCGAGTACACACCCAGGCTGGAGAGCGTGCCGCCGGGTCGCAGGCTGCGCAGCGAATTCTCGAACGTCTCCTGCAGACCCAATGCCTCGATCGACACGTCTGCTCCTCCACCAGTCAAACGTTGTACCTCTTTGACCACGTCCACTTCGCGAGGATTGAGCACTACATCGGCACCCATCCGCTTTGCCATTGCTAACCGATTTTCATCCCCATCCACTCCAATGATGAGCGATGCGCCCATCAACTTTGCTCCAGCGGTTGCACATAAGCCGATAGGCCCCTGTGCAAAGACAACCACCGCATCCCCGATCTTCACACCACCCGCTTCCGCTCCGCTGAAACCGGTCGAAGCGATGTCAGCCAGTAGAACTACTTGTTCATCTGTTAATCCATCAGGAATTTTCGCCAGGTTGGCCTGTGCAAACGGCACCAGCAGATATTGCGCTTGTGCACCGTTCATGGTGTTGCCAAAGCGCCAGCCTCCAAGGGCCTCGTAGCCGGCACCATGATTGTGTCCAGCGTGCCCACATTGCGACATATTCCCGGACAGGCAGGCGCGGCATTGACCGCATGGTGTGATCGCACCCACGAGCACCCGGTCACCAACCTCATAGCCAGTAACCCCGGCCCCTAGTTCCTCTATGACTCCAACCGGCTCGTGGCCGATGATGAGCCCGGGCTGCACCGGATATTCGCCCTTCACGATGTGCAGATCGGTGCCGCAAATAGTGGTCAACGTCACGCGGATCACTGCCTCACCGACGCCTGCACACGGTCGTTTGACTTCCTCGATCCGAATGTCATTGATCCCGCGAAAAACATTAGCTTGCATCATTTTGTCCATTTAATATCTCCTGATTTGGAGCGGGTTGAATTACCGCTGATAAATTTGCGCTTGCCTGTCATTCCTGTTCACATCAAGCGCTTTGGAATTAGTTCATCGTTCTGCCCTATGATAGTTCGGCCACGCAAAAGCCCTCCCCGTCACTGGAGAAGTCTTTACCTGTCCACTTGACCAGTTCAAAACTCCCCTAC
>CAZJYB010000084.1:0-17507 GCA_964549865.1 uncultured Anaerolineaceae bacterium | reverse complement strand
ATAAACTTTGCGCTCATCTGCAATCCGATGCATATCCAGAAAAATCCGAAAATTAGCATCATTTTCCCCGTAGGAAGGATGGCGTTCCGTAACCAGGTAGATGGGGATTACTCCGACGACGATCGCCAGCGCCAGAGAAAGGCTGTAGAGTCTCAAGGATTTGAAATTTATCCTTGCCAGTACGACTGTTGATATCAGGAGCGGTCCGGTAAAGAAGCGACCGCTCATAAAATCGCCGCCGATGTAAAGAATATATAGTAAATACAGAAGAGAGCCTGCGACGATCGGTCTGTCCAGATCATTTTTATTTGCCAGTCCCGCAATGCTTGCCGTGAAGATCACAAGCAGGGTTATGGGGTCGAGCCTGAGCGAATTCTGATAATAGAATATTCCCTGTCGGATCAAATCCAAAATGGGTATGCCGTTGTCGATCTTCGCATATGCCGTATTTGGAAAAAGCACACCGTAGTAAAAAAGTGAAAATAATTCCCAGGCGAACAGGGGAAGAAATCCAATGCCAATGGTGATGGAGGTTTTCCACTTCTCCGGGTTTTGGTATGGCAGGGTGATCAGAACTGGCAAATATAATAACAGCGTATCGAGTCGGTTTAGGCCTCCCAGGGCGGCAAGCAGGCTGAGAAACAGGACGCGTTGTTGTGAGTTTTCTCCTTTACTCAAATAGGTCGAAATAAAAAGTATAAGAAGAAGATTTGAGAGGGGGTCTTCGAGACCGGATGTTGAATAGTCCAGGAATGCCTTTGAAAGGGATAAAATTACCAGTCCTAATATTGCGCCTTTTGTCGAGGAGGCCACCCCGAATGCAAGGATGCTCAATGCCAGGACGGAGAGTGTGACAGACGCAAATATGTTCAAAAAATACATCTGACCCTGACCGAGAGGGTTGTCCTTCCATAAGTTAAAGAGGATGTTTAGCGCCGATTGAACAAGGAACCATAGAGGGTGTGTGAATGTCTGTGCCCGTTCGCCAATATTGAAGACGGGGCCATGGCCGTGAATGAAATTTTCCATGGAACGAAAAGTGATGTGTGCATCGTCGCCCACCCAGGCGATCTGTACCATCAACCACAGATACAGGGCTAGCAATGGAATTGCAAACACTTTGTATTTTACAAGCCGCGAATTCATCGTGCGGAATTATATTTCATATTACGATTTTACAGTTTGAGTTTTAAGGAGTTGAAATTATGACGGATTCAACCCATGAGGGTATGTACCCCAGCATGGGCAGAATAACCATGCTTTATCATCTTCATGCCTCCAGGTACTGGTCTGCAGGCTGTATTTCTATGGTCCCCACTTCATATCGATCGCGAAGGGAACAAGAGGCACCATGTTCCTGACCCCATCCGTGTAAACCAACTGTGCCGCGCCCCCGATATATACATCCGCGATCGGGGCCATGGCTGTGATCACAAAACTGGCATCCGCTGCCCAGAGCGCTTCATTCATTAACGCATAAGATTCGGGCCGCACCACTGTACGGTTTGTTACGCCGTCGGCTGCGGAACGAACAAGTTGTAACGGCAGGCGGCTAAGGAATTCGTCGGTTGCCGGCACGTTCACAAAGAAATAATATAACTGTCCATCGGAGGCAGGGAAAGGCTCGTCGGCAGCATTAAAGAAACCACTGCCAACCTCACTGGATAACAGCGTGGTGACCTCCCCGGTCGCGGCGTCCACGCGCCACAAGCCGGGGGCGAACATGCCAACGCTTGGGTTGGCCGCGTAGAAAGCGGAAGCATCTGGTGTCCATTCGGTCTCACCGCAACAGATCAACGCGGCTTCACCACCGTTCAGGCGCACGAGCGCGCCTCCATTTGGATAATAGATCGCAGAAGACGCGCCTTCGTAGTATCCGAGCGTGACGATCAGTTTGCTTCCATCGGCGGAGTATTTTTCCGGCGAGATCAATTCGCGCGGGAACATGAACCCATTTCCGGAATCTTCAATCTGGTCTTGTAGGACAAGGTTGGACACTCCACTGGCGACCGAATAAAAATTCAACCCTTTATGGCCGAAGGCGATCGTCTCACCATTGGGCGAGAATGCCGGGCTGTTGATGTTGGTAAGAAAAGGATTATTCTCGTCGATCGCGCCGCCGTCCAAAAGCAGGCGGCGATTACTGCCATCTGCATTGACCAGCAGCAATTGATTGTTCGACACATACGCAACGCTGCCATCGACGCCTGAGACGTCGTAATCCCTCACGTTGGTGGGTTCGAACGTCACCTGGGTGACCGTTACGCCGTCTTTATCGAGGCGATAGACTTGCAACAGTCCCGCGCTGTCGTTGTTGAGAAAATACATCGAATGCGGGAGCAGGCTCGAGGTCGAGGCGGGAGGCGTTGCGCTTGAATCGGATGCAGGTGCTGTAAGGGCCGCCATTGTCCCGGCGACGACAGTTTCCACATTTGCAGGCGTTATCTCTCCCAAAGGATTTGCACAGGCCAGCGCAGCCATGAGCATTGGTAATAATGCAATAAATGGCGATTTTTTTGATTGCATATAAACCTCAAAACTTTAATGGGTGGTCGAGTAGGCGGCGGGTCTCGACACCTGCACTTGCATCAGGTGCAAGTGTACATGCTTCGCATTGCCCAACCATCGCCGCCGTACCGAGACCCATATCAGACCTGTTCAAAATGCTGAACGGGTACCACAAAAAGTGTGGCGCGTTTTTGGTCAGTTTTGGGTGGTAACGCATCGCGCACAACCTTGATGGCCGCGTCCACCTGTGTATCTTCCACGCCCAATAGCAAGGTGACCACGCCGCTTCGCATAAAGCCTCCAGTGGAGGCCACGCGCGTTACGCGGAAACTGCCGGCGGTCAGTGCCTGTGTAAGCGTATCGGCGTCGTTATCTTTTATGATGACAATGATCATCTTCATGGTGATCTCTCCTGAATAATGACTTCGCGTTGAGCGCAGATGCGCCGTTCGCATCGCAGTCGAAACGCAGATCGGTTTCCTTCGACTACGCCGCAAGAACAGCAGCTCTGCTCACCGTTCGTCCGCAGGATCGCTTCGCTGATGCCGCGTAGCACGGCGGTGCGAGACGGCAGGACGGATTAAATCTGCTCGAATCGTTCGACAGGCAAGGCGAACACGGTCGCGCCACCAACAGTCACCGGCACCGGCGCTGGCATGGGCATGGGTGACCCTTCCAATGGAAGCGTCATGTACTCGATACGCTGTCGGCAGGCTTCCTGTAATGCTTCCAACGCCTGAGTTTCTTTTTCAACAGGCAAGCCGACCAGAAGGGTGGCGTTGCGCCGGCCGAGAAAACCACCTGCGCTTGAAAGGTAGGTTACACGTGCGCCGATGGTTTGCAGCGCTTTGGTGGCGGCGTCGAGGTCCTGATCTTGGATCACGGCCACCAGAAGCAGGTGAACAGTTGTATCATTCATAAATCGCCTCCGTGTAATTCGCTAAAACCAATCATAGAGAATAGTATACAAGATACTGGCAATTGCACAAGTCACCAGCATTACAGGCAGGCCTCGTTTGATCCATAATGCGGAGGTGATGGGCGTGCGTGTTTTTTCAGACAGAGTCGCAACGATGATGTTGGCGGTGGAGCCGATGATCGTCCCGTTGCCGCCAAAGCCTGCGCCAAAAGCCAGCGCCCACCAAAGCGGATCGATATCCATGCCTGTTTCACCCAATCCTTTGATGACCGGGATCAAGGCGATCGTAACCGGGATATTATCTACAACGGCGGAGAGAGCGGCAACAACCCAAATGATGAGGATACCAAATAAAACGGGTGACATGCTGGAGGCGTTCTCGAATATGCCAACCACCATTTCCAACGCTCCAGAATGCTCTAGACCTCCGACCATTACAAAAAGCGAACCAAAGAATAACAACACACTCCATTCCACCTTTCTGAGTACCTCGTGAATATCAGGTTGCACCCAGATCAGGGCAATTGCCGCAGCGCTCAACGCGACAAAGGATGGCTCGATATGCAACAAATGATGCACGAAGAAAAACAAGACCGCTCCGCCAAGTACGATCAAAATTCTGCGTGCGTTTTCAGGCTGGTTGAGTGTTTCTGCAGGGTTAAGTTTCATCACGGCATTGCTTCTGCGCGGTCGTTTGGATAATTCCTTTTTGAAAAGGTATTGAAGTAAAACAAATGCGCCCAGCCATGCAAATAGTACGATGGGCAGGGAGTATAAAAGAAAATCATTGAATGACAACCCTGCTGCAGAGCCGATCAACACATTGGGTGGATCGCCCACCAACGTAGCCACGCCTCCGGTGTTGGACAATAGCGCCTCAGTAACTAGATACGGCAGTGCGCTCACCCCAAGGATTTCGCAGATGAGGATGGTCACTGGCGCGATCAACACGACTGTGGTCACGTTATCAAGAAACATGGAAAGCACCGTTGTGATGATCCCAAGCAGGACAAACAATCGAATGGGCCTGCCTTTTGAAGCACGTGCAGCCAAGACCGCAAGATATTCAAAGAATCCTGTCGGCTCAAGCATGGCAACGAGGATCATCATGCCCATTAAGAGCCCTAGTGTGTTGAAATCAATCGCTTCGATGGCGCTTTTTTCCGAATAGAAGCCAAGAATCATTCCGGCAGCGATCATCAGAACCGAACCGGCAATAGCAACGATGGATCGATTGATCTTTTCGGAAAAGATGAGGGCGAGACACCCAAAAAAGATGATACTGGACAGGACGGCGGGGAATATAGTCATTATTCCAGCTTGGCCCATGTTGAAAGGATGGCGATACCAATATCCACGCGTGAGGCGATCCCGATCAGTTTTCCATCTTTGGAGACCACCAGTATGTCATGCAAGTTTTGTTGCAGCATCAAGGCGTATGCGCGCAAGAGACCGCAATCCTGCTCGACAGTAATGATGGGCTTCATTAAATATTTAACCATTTTGTTCAAAGTCTTCGCGGAAGGACGCGCATCCTCCACCGCGCCAAAGTCGTGGACAAAATCCACATCAGCCATGAAATTAACAAAATCGGGCATTTCAAGTGAAAGCAGGTCGCGCAAGCCGATTACACCGATGGGTTTTTCGTCCTTATCCACAATAGGCAAAAGGCCAATATGTTTTTTGACAAGAATTGCGGCGACCTCTCGTACCGTCGTTTTTTCATCAACTGAAGCAATGCTTCTTTTCATGCAGGATGTCACATTCATACGGCCTCTCCATGTATTTAAATATTATCCGGGTTTATTAAGATTTTATACCACAAAAGATTCTATGATCGCGTTTTATTTTGTCTTTTAGAGTGGGATGATCTGATTGCGATCACAACCAGGGCGATGAATGTTATGGGTGCGAAGAATGCGATGAACAACTGCATGGATGGCAGCGCCGAACTATCTGTTGCCCGCAGGATGACAAAGATTACGTAAATGACGTAATACGACAGCAACAGTCCGCCTTCGATGCGCGAAATACGACTGTCAATATAGAAGACCGGCAGGGTTGCCAGCGCCACAAAGACCATGACAGGCAGGTCAAATTGCAGGACACGTTCTGCAACAGCAATGCCTTCGGGAGAAACAAGTGCGCCAATGCCCAGTACACCGAGCAGATTGAAGATATTACTTCCAACTGCGTTGCCCACTGCGATGTCGCTTTCTCCCTTGAGCGCGGCGATCACAGATGTGGAGACTTCGGGCAAAGACGTTCCCACCGCAACAATCGTCAACCCGATCACCAATTCGCTTACGCCCAGGGCTTTAGCGAATTGAACAGCGGAATCCACCAGCCAGTTTGAACCCAGTACGAGCAGGCCCAGGCCGATCAAAATGAAAACGATGTAGATGACGGTGTTCCTTGTTGTTCGCGGTTGCTTTTGCGCATATTCTTCCGCGTATTCTTTTTGTACTTTCCTGCTTTCGGAGCGGCTTTGTTTCAATGCAAAGACCACATACACAACCAGGAGCAGGATGAGAATCGCCCCGTCTATTGCGCCGAGATTCTCGTCAAATGCAAGCGCCAGCGTGAGCAGGGATATGCCCAGCAGAATGGGCGCGTCCTTCCGAATTAATTGTTCTGCGATCACGATCGGCGCAAGGATGGATGTAACGCCAAGAATAAAAAGGATGTTGAATATATTGGAACCAAGCACATTGCCCAGGGTCAAATCTCCCTGGCCGTTTGCCGCCGCTTGCAGGGAAACGGCGATCTCAGGAGAGGCAGTTCCGATGGCCACGATGGTCAGGCCAATGACAAGCGGCGATACGCCAAATGCCGCGGCCAGTCGCGATGCGCCGCGCACCAGCAGCTCTGCACCGACGATCAAGATTACAAGTCCGGCAATGAATAGGAGGATGGAGTTTGTCATGTTTGTATTCCCGCGATGAATTTTCCTGAAATTTTTATACCATAACATTTACCGTTCAAGATTAATTCCATTTTAAAAAACGACAGCCACATTGCAGGTGGCTGTCGCCCGGCTTGAAGTGCACCTCGTTGCTTTTTCAGCTGTTATTTTTCCCGCTGTTGATATTCAGGGATCTCGATCATCGGCCGGCGTTCGCCCTCGGCGATCTCTTCGATATCCAGAAAGAAGCGTTCCTGTTCGTAACGGATCATCTTCATGGTCTTGTTCACGCCTTCCAGAAAATTCTGCCCATATTTAACTTCCAGTTTTCGCATTACAGCCTGGATGATGGCAAACGACATTTTGCTCAATGCCTCAAGGGGCTGATTATGATGGACACGCTCCTGAAGATCCACCTGTGCGATCGAGCGCAGCCCTAATTTTTCAAGCATGTCTATCAATAAGCCGATCTCAACACCGTACCCTGAGAAGAATGGAAGCTGTTCCAATGTACTGCGCCGGCCGCCATATTCCCCGGACAGGGGTTGCACGATGCCGGAGAGCTCGGGGTAAAACAAATTGAGCAGTGGGCGCGCGGTTAATTCCGTGACGCGGCCACCACCGCCTGCCTGCATTTTATTGCCCACCTTCAAAGGGCGGCGATAGAACCCTTTGACAAAATTAATCTCCGGCCTGAGAAGAAGCGGGCCGATCAGCCCATAGATGAAACGCGGATGGATGTTGACGATATCCGTATCGACCCAGATGATGATATCGCCGCGCGTGCAATACAGGCTTTTCCACAACGCCTCACCCTTGCCGTGCCGCACACCATATTGCGGCAGGATATTTTGATGAACGTAAACCGGCAGCCCCAATCTTTCCGCGATCTGGCGCGTGCGGTCATTGGAATTCGAATCGATCAAGACGATCTCATCCAGCAACGGCATGCGCTTCATCAACGCGTTCTTCACGGTGCGAATGACCTTGCCCACGGTCTCCTCTTCGTTGAGGGCCGGCAGCGCCAGGCTGATGGTGAGGTTCTGTTTTTCCTTCAATGAAATTAAGTACTTCAAGTCCTTGAATTCATCCGCATGGAATGTATTTTCGGCGAACCATTTGTCCACAAGCACCGAGATGGCGGTCTGGCCCGCCTCCTCGCTTTCAGGGTTGATCGCATAGGGCAGCTTTGTCTTGACCACCATCACGCCGCGGTCGCTCTCCTCCAGGATCTTGCGGGCCACCGGCCCGATCGATGGGACTTCATCGGTGGAACGGGCGGAGGCGCCCATTACCAACAGGTCATATTTCCTGGAGGCTTCAAAGATCGCGTCCGCGGGATTGTCCGTGACGATATCCTCCCGCTGGATCTCCGGCAGGCTCTTGAGCACACGTTCGACGCCCTTGAAGGCCACATCCTGCTCGCGCGTCATGTTTTGCGAGAAAAGATGAAGCGATGATATCTTCGCTCCATTCGAATTGTTGATCGAAAGGGCGAGGCGTAATGCCAGTGCCGCAGATGGGCCGCCGCGCAGCGGCAGGAGGATATTGCGGATGTTCGCGCCGATATTTTGATTGACGATCGCAATATTGCACGGCGCCTGTGATAAAACGTCTGCAATGGATATCTGCAAAGATTCAAAATGGCAGGGCCATTCAAGCAGCAAAAGGTCTATATCCTCGCGTTTGATCACCTTGACCAGGTCGTCCCATGGTTTGTGCGAGACGTTGACCTGCGCCCATTCATCGCTTCTTTTCACCTTGTACAGTCGCTGAAGTGTCTTTCTCAATTCACGCGCGCTGACCGCTGCCGTACTTAAAGACTGATCTGCGGGGACGTGAATAAAACCCGTCAGCAATACGTTTTGATCTCCGGCGATGGCGTGCGCAGCGAGAATGGCGGAACCCTGATCGCAGCCGTTCAGCACGGGCACCAGGACATTTGAAATGAAGGCCTTTCTTGATATCGGGAACATCGTATTTCCTTTCTGCGAGGCAGCTAGCCTTTCAATAACGGCACAATCCCGGTTTTATAGACGCGTTCCCATGTATATTGCGAGCGAACGCTGGCGCGCAGCCCAAATATGGGGCTGGCCGAGAAATGATCTGCGATCCTCTTTGCCACATTTTCATGGCTTTCATCCGCTGAAAAATAATTTACAAATTCACCGCCCAGCTTCTTTAGAGGGGGGATATCCGAACAAAAGATGGGCAAACCCGCAAAACCCGCCTCCAAAATCGGAATACCGAAACCCTCTTCATAACTGGGAAAGAGCAGCAGGTCGGCCAGCTGGTAAAAATCTGAAATGACCGGGTCAGGGATGTATTCATTGGTCAATTCGGCGAGGAAATGTGCAGTATTCGAGAGGCCCAGCTCGGAGCGAAGCGCCCGCAAATGCTCAAAGTATTCAATGTTTGCAGGGTTATGCGGGCCGAGCGGGCCGGTTACCACGATCTTTGCCGAAGCAAATCGTGTGCGCAATGCCGCAAGCACCTGCAAGGCAAATTCGATGTTTTTGCGCGGGGTGATCCGCACGGGAAGCAAAAGCAATGGGCTTGCCTGCATCAGATCAAGCTTCTGTACATACGAGCGCGTTTGCTCCTCCAGTTTAAAAAACTTCTCCACATCCACGCCGTTGGGTATGACCGTAATGTGGGACTTCTCGAGCCCCATTAACTCAGAAAGTTCATCCTGGCGCATGTCCGAGATGACCACTTGTTTCGCGCCCGGCCATGCTGTTTTCAACAGATCCCAGGGATGGCCGGGATGCAATTCGTCTTGATAGCGCGGGGTCGTCCATGCGAGGTCGTGATGCCATAGGACCAACCGCAGCTTTTTGTTTTTCTTTGAAATGTTGAAAAGCGCGGCGGTCAGCGCCAGGTTCTTATTTAAGGAACAAACGTTGTGCGCCATCAACATATCCGTGTCCGATACAAGTTTGGCCAGTTGCTCCTCTATTTTCGAGGTCAGTTCTGCGAAATCCGCCGGGAGCATGCCTTTATCCAGTTCTTGTTTAATAGAGAGAACCTGCGGGTGGCGCGAGTCGATCAGTGGAAGGTGCATGAATGGAATATGCGGATCGAATTGCTCGCCGCGTCCCGCGATCACCTGAACCTGATGGCCGTCATTTGCCATCAGGTGTGTATGATGTTCCAGTACGCTTTCCACTCCGCCAACGACCGGCGGGGCCGAGTAATGAAGAAGGGTTATTTTCATCAAATTTATATACCATAAAGAAAACGGCTCAAGATTAATTCGCTGTAAATGCAGGAACAATATTCAATTGTAATAAAAAATTTACTACCGTGCATTTGCCGTCTCGCATGATTTGCTAAGCAAATCACGTGCCGCCGTGCTACGCGGCATCAGCGAAGCGATCCTGTGGACGAACGGTGAACCGCAAGGCCCGCAAAGTGCGCTAAGAATACCTTTACCGATAAAGCTGGCACACGTAAATCTTTGCGTTCTCACCTGCGAGCCTTACACGGCGAGTGCACCGAACACAGTGACCCCAGAACTGCTGGGGTGATGGTGCAAGTGCAGCGGTAAAAAAGGTTGTCGTGTACGGTAGAGAAATAAAAAATGGAGGCTAGATCTCGACGATGCAAGGCTGGTCATCTTTAACGATGACACTTTCGCCGTTTGCGAATGTCGCAACGGTCTGGTCGATGCCGCGCACGATCGTCAGGCCCTTGTATTTTATGGTGACGGGCCAGGGAAAAAGATTCCTGCCTTCAAACTTTACCCGTGTGGAGGAGAAAATCGTGACACCCAATGCCTGCATGAACAAACCAACGGGTGCGAAGCCGTGCAGCGAATTGCGTTCACCGATGCCTGTGCCTTTTTCGGCGTGATATCGTTGATGGAAGGCTCGGTTCTGTTTAAGGTTTTGGATCACTGCGTTCATCAAATGTGCAGTCAGGCGCGTGGCTTCGGCGCGGAATCCGTAGGCGAGCAAACCTTCAGCGATCAATTGGTTCCACGGCAGGTGCACGCTCATCGAAACCGGTTCAGCTTCCGGGTCTGGTGAGACCGGCAGCGAGGGCATGCCGAAGGGCCTGTCGAATCGATCTGCGGTCATCACATTACGACCGATCAACGCATTGACCTTTTGTTTATCCGGCACCCCCGCCCAGATCGGCAGCGCCAGGGTGATGTCTTCGCCCGTCGTGTCGATGATCTTTACATTGACCTTGTCTTTTTCATCCAGGCCGCGGACCGTGACCCGCCCCACACGCATATAGACTTTTTGACTGGTCGCCACGAGCCCCCCGGTTCGCCATTGGAACTGATGACCGAGGACGGTTTCGACCTCGCCATTTGCCTTTGCGAAATATTCGCTGATCTCAACCTCGGGCCGCCTCGCTGCGGGATTTTTGGTCTGGATCTCGATCAGCAGTCGCACTGGCGCTTCGGCTTCGTATTTTGGGCGCATATTGCCATCGCCTCTTTTCTTCGCGATCGTCCTGCCTGCAGAAGCCAGTCCTGTTTCGCGATCGCGATAGGAATAGAAACTGTTGCGCGCGTTCCAACCCGCTTCGATCGATGCTTTCAATGTTTCGGCTTGTGCCTGTACAAGCGCGGTTTCCTCCTCGGGTTTGTTGAGTTTCTTCGCGATCTTCACAATGGATTGCGCCTCCCGATAGAGCATGGCCTCCAGCGAGGGACTATGCACCAGGGAAATATCCAATCCCTGTGACCATGGATGCCAGACGTCGAAGATCGGGTTGTCGTCGAAGCCTGTTTGCAGGATATGATCCCATTCGGGAGCGCCGTCGCGGTTACGATCATGCGCGGAGGAGAACCAGGTCCAGAAAAATTTCAATAACTTTGGGAGGACCTCGGCGAGAAAGCCTTCATCGTGGGTCGCTTGATAATACTTCCATGCCAGGCTGGCGAGCAGGGGCGCGGCCAGTAATTTAACGCGTTGCGCGGCCAGGCCGGGCCTGCCATCCACCTCGCCTTCTTCATTCTGTGTGAAGAGGAAATTGAGCAAAAGATTCTTCGTCACTTGCGGTGTGCCATGCATGAGACTCGAAATGTAATAAGACTCAAGCGGAGATTGACCGCTCCATGCGGGTGGATAATCGGTACCGTCACCCTTGCGCGAGAATCCGTGATCCGGATGGCGTGCCTGCACAAAGGAGGGGTGCGGCAAATGGTCAGTGCTGTTGAAGAACAGTGCGTGGGCGGCTCGCTGGCTGAATGCCAGTGCCGCATCCCAATCTTCATCCCCAGTATGAATATCCAGTATTTGTGAGGCATCCAGCATTTCAATGTGGGTTCGCTCGGCCTCCCAGGCGCGCGCCGCGGTGTGACGCGCCAATTCGAACGACGCGGCTACCGTCTCAAGCGCAGCCTCTGCAAAGCTGAGCTGACGCGTGGCACCGGGACCCAGCTCAAGGTCCAGCAGGAGCGATGGATGAGGTCCGGGTCCGTGCTTCGGGCCGCCGGTCATGAACACCACGGGCGTGATTCCGCTGGTTTGCCCGGCAAGGATGTTGACCAATTGCTGCTGAGTGGGGATGATGGATTGGCCATCCAGGGGTGCGAGCATGGCGCATACTTCCAGTTTAAGCTGGCGTACCGTATTGCTTTTGTTCGTGAGGATCACCCGCCCGGCAATGGCATGGGAGGTGGGTACCCAGAATTCTGATGTGGCAAAAAGGTTTTGCAGGGGAACAAAATCGAATGCCAGGAAGTTTGGGTAGAAACGGCGCAGAGACGGTTTTGTGACGAAGGTGTTAGGGTCTGTGACGGTGTTGTTATTTTCGGTAAAACGTAAAAACAGCCGCATCGAACGCGCCCGTAGACCGAAAGTGGTGTAAAGTGAAATTGACGGTGGGTCCCCCGCACCGAGTTCCACTTCCCAGATATGATCGTTAACATAATCGGGTTTGCACAGGCGGGCATCCGCTGCTAGGATGAGGTGGAGCGGGTCACCGGGACTCAAAGACCAGTCGCGCATCGGGCAATTGTACGGGCAGAATGTCGGCAGGTCAAACGGGTATAATTTATCGGGTAGTTTCCTGGTTTGGCGGTCTGTTGGCTGAACCAGGTGACCAAGTAACCAAGAGACGAGGAGACGAATTCATGGCCGGACTTTACTTCGAAGAGTTTTCCGTGGGACAAAAATTCACCACCGTCGGGCGTACGATCAGCGAGGACGCCATTTTTACGTTCGCGGGCCTTACCGGTGACTTCAATGAGATCCACACCAACGCTGAATTCAGCAAAAAGACGCAATTCGGCCAGCGCATCGCGCACGGACTTTTGGGCCTGTCCGTCGCCACTGGCCTGATCATGCGGACGGGATTCCTCGAAGGCACGGTGCTCGCCTTTCGTGAGATCAACGAATGGAAGTTCATCAAACCCTTTTTCATTGGCGATACGGTCTCTGCAGAGTTGAGCGTGACTGAAACGAAGGCCATGCCTCGCATCGGCGGCGGCTCGATCACCTCGGCCGTTGTGGTAAAGAACCAGGGGGATGAGATCTGTCAGCGCGGCAGTTTGAACCTGCTGGTGTTAAGCAAGCCGAAATAAAAATAATTAAACACGAAGGCCACTAAGGGACACGAAGAAAAACCTTCTTGTATTAACCTTTGTGCACTTCGTGTCCTTTGTGTTTGAAAGTCTTTTTATGGATAAATTATGAGCAACGAAGATAACGACCGATTACGCCGATTAAAAAGATCCGAGGATGAAACCCAGGGAGAATATAAGCCCGCGCCTCTTAAGCGATCTGATACAACCCCGAGGTTTTCGCGCCCCGCGTTGGACAAGGACAATATGCCTTTGCCGCGCCGCGTGAATGAGATCGACATGGAAGGTACACGCGTGACGCCTGCCGCATATGAACCGACGACGAATCATGCATATGCACAAGTATCGTTGTCCCCGCGCCGCAAATTCAACTGGCGCAGCAATTGGGGATGTTTCCTGCGCGGGTTGATCGTCACTGCCTTTGCTGTTCTGGTGATCGGTGTATGCACGGGGTCTTATGTTCTCTATCGATATTACCTGATCGCGAGCACGCTGCCGGAGATCGGCGACTTGCGCGAACGCGCCTCCCAATTCGAAACCACGCGTATCCTGGACCGTAACGGGCAACCCCTTTATGAGATCCTGGATCCCACCGCCGGCCGCCGAACCTATATTCCGCTTGAAAACATTTCCCCGAATCTCATCGCGGCCACGATCGCAACGGAAGACAAGGAGTTTTACAGCCATCCGGGCTTCGACCTTATCGCCATGGTGCGTGCGTTATGGCAGAACTATCAAAGCGGCGGGACGGTTTCAGGCGCGTCCACGATCACCCAGCAATTGGCGCGTGCACTCCTGTTATCCCCGGAGGAACGCGTCGAACAGACGTACACACGCAAGGCGCGTGAGATCATCCTGGCCGCAGAGATCACGCGGCGTTACACCAAGGAGGAGATCCTTGAGTTGTATCTCAACGAGATCTATTATGGCAACCTTGCTTATGGTGTGGAAGCCGCTGCGGAAACATATTTCGGCAAATCCGCGAAGGAACTTAGCCTGGGTGAAGCGTCTTTCCTGGCAGGCCTGCCGCAATCCCCGGCAATATATGATATTTATACCAATCCCGAGATCACGCTGATACGCCAGCAACATGTGCTGGTGCTGATGTTCGAGACCAGTAATGAGCAGCGATGCATCCGGGTGAGCAACAGCCCCGCGCCCATTTGCGTGGATCCTCTGGCTGCAACCCAGGCCGCTGATGCGATGAAAGTTTATACTTTCAGACCGATCTCGTTTGATTCGAAATATCCGCACTGGGTGAATTTTGTGCGCTCCCAACTCGAGACACAATATGATGCACAGACCATTTATCGTTCCGGTTTTGTGGTGTACACCACGCTGGACCCGATCATGCAGGACAAGGCCCAACAACTCGTGACAGAGCAAGTGGCCGCGCTCGTGAACAGCAATGCGCATAACGGCGCCCTGGTGGCCATCCGCCCATCGACGGGCGAGATCCTTGCCATGGTGGGTTCGCCGGATTTCGATAACGTTGAAATTGCCGGCCAGATCAACATGGCAGACAGCCCCACGCGCCAGCCGGGTTCCTCCATTAAACCCATTACCTATGTGGCAGCATTTGAAAAGGGATGGACCCCCTCGACCTGGATCTGGGATGTGCCCACACAATTCCCGGACGGCGCAAACCCGCCTTATGAACCAAGAAATTACGATGGCAAATTCCACGGTGGCATGACCGTGCGTACGGCGCTATCGAATTCATTTAACGTGCCCGCGGTTAAAACATTGGAGTTCGTGGGGATCTATGATGACCCGAACACGCCTGAAAAAGAGGGCATGATCGCCATGGCCCAAAGGCTGGGCATTACATCGCTTACCCGTGATGACTATGGCCTCTCGCTCACGCTGGGCGGCGGAGACGTCAGCCTGATCGACATGACGGCCGCTTTTTCGGTCTTCGCGAACGGGGGCCAGCGCCAGCCTCCGGTTGCGATTCTTAAGATCACCGATTTCGCCGGGAATATCATTTATGAATATAAACCACAGGCCGGCGAGCAGGTCATTCGCGCCGAGCATGCGTATCTGATCTCCTCGATCCTCTCGGACAACAACGCGCGTTCCCTGATGTTTGGTCCCAATTCGCCGCTGAACCTGTCCTTTCCGGTCGCCGCAAAGACGGGGACCACCAACGATATCCGTGATAACTGGACGCTTGGTTACACCCCGGACCTTGTCACCGGTGTGTGGATCGGTAATGCGGATTACACGCCCATGGTCAATTCATCCGGGTTGAGCGGCGCCGCACCCATCTGGTCGCAATTCATGGAATTCGCTGTTCCATATTTGACCAACGGCGCGCCTACGCCCTTCAATCGTCCCGCGGGGATCATGGATAAGGTTGTATGCAGGCTTTCCGGTACCGAGCCGTCCAACTGGTGTGATTCACAATACACCGAGATATTTGCGTTCGACCAGCCTCCTTTGCCGCAAGGCAAAGATCTGGCGCGTCGCGTCAGAATTGATCTATGGACCGGGTACGAAGCCTCGGAGGCATGCAAAGGCCCAAGCGACGACGAAATGGTGTTGAATGTTACGGATAAATGGGCGCGCCAGTGGTTCGATACCGGCGCGGGTCGCGACTGGCTCGATAACCATGGTTTGCCAACCAACCCACATTATGCGCCGGAACGAGAATGCAATGCAAGCGATCCCCAGCCCATCATTGAGCTTAACCTTAATGACGGGGAGGTCATTACCTCTCCATCCCTGAACATCACGGGCTCCGCCGCGGCTGATGGCGGATTCAAAGGCTGGAGATTGGAATACGGCCTGGGTACAGACCCCGGCTCATGGTCCACATTGACCGTGGGTGATGCTCCTGTCAAAAACGGGACACTGTACACGTGGGATCTCTCGGGCATTCCCAATGGGGTGATCACACTGCGTTTGACGTTATTCGGGGACAAGGCGGAAGTGGACGAGAAGATCTCTTTTAACCTGAGCGTGCCAGTGCCCAATACGCCGATCCCACCGCCTAGCGACACGCCAGTTCCTACTGTAACGCCTTCAGAGACTCTTGAGCCGCCCACCATTATCCCGAGCGATACGCCGGTCCCGCCCACGGAAACTGAAACGCCGACTTCATTTCCGTAGGAAAATGGGGTCTTAGATAAGGCCGGATGTATAATAGAGAAACAAGTAATAAAAGATGGAGGGCCAGGCGGCTCTCCATCTTTTATTACCACTTCTGCTTACGATTGCCGCAGCTTGATATGTAGACGGCATGGCAGGGACGTGGCTGGATTTCCTTTATAAAGTGGATAGAAGATGGAGAAACGCTCTTGGCGGAGTCGGAGAACTCATTCGTAGTTTAGAATTGCAGTAGGGTCTGGACTGCTGCCCTGATAGGTTTGGGCAGCATGGAGGGGAGGTCGATGGGCTCCACGCCTGGCGAGGGTCTTGGTGGTCGAGTAGCCACAGAGTGGCGTATCGAGACCTGACCCCGCCAGGCTCTGACCGAAGGTTTCAAATTGGCCTATTTTCATGGAAAGATATCGTATTGTAAAAGATGTCGGTTTGCATTATTGTACTTACGAGTTGTATTCACCCAACATAAAAAATAAAGCCTGTAGTTAATAGGAGACATGAATATGTATAAGTATCTTTTTGTTTTAATAGCGTTGGTAACAGTTTCCTGCGGCACTTTGGAAATTAGTTTTAGGCCTGAAAACACATCACAGGTTTATGAGGAACCAACGCCGATACCGACACTCCCTATTCAGGAAGCGGGAGCCACGAGTGTTCAGCCTGAAAATCCGACTGCGGTTAATCAGGAACCCATCCAGAAACTGGGTGCCACGCCCGTGCTCATCTCTGGCCCCCAGATCAGTTATGGCCAGATCCGCCTCACGGTGGCTGCCAGCCAGGGTAGTGGAGTCAGTGCGCAGACCATCCCGCTGGTAAATCTTGATGATCCTGAGCATATGCTTGCCAACAATCCAGAGTATATCCAATTGGAAATCATCGATTACCCCACTCCTCCATTTTACGAAAATCAACCTTTTATTTATATCTCCACGATCAAAGACTATGAAAACATCGAGCCAGTCTACTCGACAGAAAGGGCAACAGAAGCTGTTTCAGAGTTGAAGAGATTGCTAGTGGAGCAACCGGTTGTCATCGATAACCAGGGCTTCGATCCACTACCGTTTGGTTTCCCGGTACCGGCAGCCGTCCAAAGCCAGATTCGCTATTTTCGATTTCAGAATGGGTCGGGAGTTCGAATGATTAGCTCTCATCGCAACGGGCTTAGCCCAATCTCGAATGACGATCTGGCTTACGAATTTTACGGAATTACGGATGACGGGCTTTATTATGTGTTTGCCTGGTTCCCGATTAACGCGCCCATTTTGGTTAATTCGAGAATGTCCACAAGCAATGAAATTCCTCCGGCGGGAGGAATATCTTTCCCCGAAGACTTAAGTACATATTCAATATACACTCAACAGGTTGGTGAGCAAATAAATACATTGTCAGAGTCTGATTTCAATCCTCAATTGAATCTTTTGGATACACTGCTGGAGTCGTTACTGGTGCAGTAAAACATCAGCGCGCTTGGCGAGGGTCTTGGTGGTCGAGTAGCCACAGAGTGGCGTATCGAGACCTGACCC
>CAZJYB010000083.1:0-17607 GCA_964549865.1 uncultured Anaerolineaceae bacterium | reverse complement strand
ATGATCAGGTCTGCGGCTTCACCCCAGCCCATGTAGCGCAGCATCATCTCGCCAGAAAGGATCACGGAACCGGGGTTGACCTTATCGAGGTCGGCATATTTCGGCGCGGTGCCGTGCGTGGCTTCGAAGATGGCATGCCCGGTCAGATAGTTGATATTTGCACCCGGCGCGATCCCGATGCCGCCCACCTGTGCGGCCAGCGCGTCCGAGAGGTAATCGCCGTTCAAATTCATGGTGGCGATCACATCGTAATCCTGCGGGCGGATCAGTACGAACTGCAACGTCACGTCTGCGATCGTGTCTTTGATCATCAGCTTGGATTTCCACTTGCCATCCCCGTGTGTGGGCCAGAGCGCCAGGGCCGCATCGATTTCCTCTTTGATGTCGGTTTGCTGTTCGGGGGACATCATATCAAAGCCGGGATCCACGAGCTTGGCGTTCGCGGCGGTATCCAGGCTCGCATTCTTCTCCTTGTTCCCCAGGATCCAGCTCTCTCGTTCGGTGACGATCTCCTCGCGGAATTCCCGCATGGCCAGCGCGTAGCCCCAATCCTTGAATGCGCCTTCCGTGAACTTCATGATATTTCCCTTGTGGACAAGGTTCAGCGATCTGCGTTTGTTCTTCAACGCGTACTGGATGGCGGCGCGTATCAACCGCTCGGTGCCCTCGACCGACACGGGCTTGAACCCAATGCCGCTTGTTTCCGGAAAACGGATCTTGGCGAACTCCTTTGGAAAAGCTTCCTTGAATAAGTTCTTGAACTTCTCGTTATCCTCGGTGCCGTTCGCGAATTCGATGCCCGCATAAATATCTTCGGTGTTCTCGCGGAAGATCACCATATCCACAAGTTCCGGGTGTTTCACCGGGGAAGGCACGCCGTGGAAATAACGGATCGGGCGCAGGCAGACGTACAGGTCCAGCATTTTGCGGAGCTGCACGTTCAACGAGCGGATGCCGCCGCCGATCGGGGTGGTCAGCGGGCCCTTGATGCCCACCAGAAATTCCTTGAAGGCTTCCGTCGTTTCCTCAGGCAGCCAGCTGTTGAACATCCTGAACGATTTTTCGCCCGCATACACTTCCATCCAATGGATCCTGCGTTTTCCACCGTATGCCTTTTGCACGGCTGCATCGAACACACGCTGCGAAGCGTGCCAGATGTCGCGGCCGGTACCGTCGCCTTCCACGAACGGCAGGATCGGGTTATCGGGAACGTTCAACTTTCCATTCTGGATCGAGATCTTTGCCCCAGCTGCGGGGACTTTGACATTTACATAATTCATCTTTCACTCCTGAAATAATTAAATCTGTGCGGATTATATCACCCGTGAAATTCGCACAAAGTAATGACGGCCTTAAAGACGCGTCACGCGCAAGCTGAAGCCTGTTCTTGCCTCTTCGGCATTCACACCCTTGACAGATTCCCGCCCGGGCATAGAATTACGCTTAAGATGCCCAAAATTGGTCGGACAAAAGACCTGTGCGCCCAGCATTTCTTCGCGATGACCGTGTTCCTATTTGTGTCTTAGAGAGTCGTTTTAGCGGCTCTCTTTTTTTATCCCTCACCCCTGCCCTCTCCCAGAGGGAGATGGTGAAATCACTGAGAGGAGAATGTTATGGCAACAAAGAAGAAGAACAGCAAGCCCAGCAAGGCCGCCCCTGCAAGGTCTGCAAAGTCCCAGGCTGCATCAAAAACAAAACCAACCCCGGGTGTGGCACGCAGCAGTGTAATGGGATATCTTCCCAACGATGCCCCGCCGTTCGGGCAGATGGTCTTATTGGGTTTTCAACACGTACTGACCATGTTCCCGGCCACGGTATTGGTCGCCGCAATATGCGGTTTCCATGTTGGCACAGTGCTCACTGTCTCCGGCCTGGGAACGATCGTTGCCCTGTTACTCGCCAAGTGGAGATTGGGTAAATTCATCCCGCTCTTCTATGGCTCCAGTTTCAGCTATATCGCGGCCTACCTGGCGATCGCCCAACAGATGACCGGCAGCCTGCCTGAATTCGGCGTACCTTTACCGGATGAAGTCATCAGCACCATCCAGGCAGGTATCGTTGTAACAGGCCTTCTTAATATCATCTTTGGTCTTATCATCCGTGCCGTTGGGAAGGATAAGATCGACCTGATCCTGCCGCCCATCGTTACGGGCTCTGTAGCCGCGATCATCGGGTTTGGCCTTGCCTTCGCTGCCGTTGGGCAGATGGCAAATGCCAACTTCCTCGTGGCGTTTATCACTTTGTTGGCAACAATCTTGTTCTCTGTATATCTGCAAAACCGCGGTTTCCTTGGCATGATCCCGGTATTGCTGGGTGCGGTCGTCGGCTATATCGTCTCAATGGTCCTTGCCCCGAATCCGCAGCAATTTGACTCCTTTAATAACGCGGCCTGGTTTGCCGTCCCGCATTTCACCTTCCCCGCATTCACTGGGGCAATGGTCGCCACGGCCATTTTCAGCGTTTCGATCATGGCAATTGCCACCATCCCCGAATCCACCGCACACCTCTATCAAATCAGCTTATATGTTGACCGCCTGGCTGAGGAACAGAGGCGCGAAAAATATGAACTGGACAAGAACATCGGGTTCAATCTTGTGTTGGACGGTATCGATGACACCTTGAAAGGTTTGCTCGGAGCCACTGCAGGGACGAATTATGGTGAGAACAACTCACTGATGGCGATCACCCGTAACTATTCCGGCCCTGCTCTTATCGCGGCCGGCGTCATTGCGGTCCTGCTTGGTTTTGTTGGCAAGCTGGCTGGTCTTGTGCAAACCATTCCTCTGGCGGTTAGCGGTGGTCTGGCTATTTACCTGTTCGGTGTGATCGGTATGCAGGGTATCGCGCTCATGCAGGAACACAAAGTCAGCATGTTCGATCCGCGCAACCTTGCGATTGGTGCAGTCATCATGATCATCGGTATCGGTGGCAACATTGGTTTCCCCGGCGGTTTCATTCCGATTACCATACCGGGTATTTTCCCCAGTGGTTTACCCGCCATAGCAACTGCCGCAGTGTTGGGCATCCTGCTCAATGTCGTTTTCCTGATTTTCAAGCCGAGGGAATAAAAACAGCAAGCATTAAACGAAAACAGGTGTGCAAGCAATTGCTTGCACACCTGTTTTCGTATCTACTAATCTACTAAGTTAGTTAGTCTCTTCTGAGACTGGAACTTGTATTTCCGTAATGCCTTCCAGCCCACCAGCATTTTTTCCTTTTCATCCCACAATCTGAAGAACAGGGATTGCAAACTATCACGCAGGGTAAGCGGCTCGATCTGGAAGATCGGATTCTCGTTGTGACATTCCTCCAGCTTGTAGTTCGGGATCTTCGGGCTGAGGTGGTGGATATGATGGAAACCGATGTTGCCCGTGAACCACTGGAGCACTTTGGGAAGTTTGTAAAAGGAACTGCCATCCATGCCGGCTTTGAAGAATTCCCATTCCTTGTGACGTTCCCAGTAGGTGGGCTCGAAGTTGTGTTGCACATAGAACAACCACACGCCCGCCCCGCAGGCCATCAACAAAATGGGTAATTCGATCATAATATACGCCTGCCAGCCAATGAGATACATCGTCCAGCCAACGAAGGCGAACAGGGTAATATTGGTCCACACCACGCTGTTGCGTTCGCGCCTGCCTGAATTGGCGGTCCAGAAACGATGTGTGATCGCAAAGACGAGGGTCGCGCCAATCGTGAACAGAATCATCGGGCTTCGCATGATGCGGTAGCTGATCTTTTTGTACCAGGGAGATGCGAGATATTCCTCGACGGTCATGGTATAGACGTCGCCAATGCCGCGGCGGTCGAGGTCACCTGCAGTGGCGTGATGCATCGCGTGACTGTGTTTCCATTCAAAATACGGTGTCCACACGGCGGCGCCGAGTAATAAGCCCAGGCGGTCGTTGGCCAGCGGTGTTCTGAAGAACGAGCCGTGGCAGCAATCATGGAAGATGATGAACATCCTCACCATGAAACCAGCTGTGGGGATGGTGATCAGCAGGGTGAGCCAGTATCCCACCTCCAGGCTGCGATACGCCAGATACCACAGCACAAAGAACGGGACTGCCGAGTTGACCACCTGCCACAGGCTGCGCCAGGTCTCCGGGTAGGCGTATTTTGCGACCACGGCCTGCCATTTGATTTTTCCAATACTCATGTTGTACTCCTATTTGTCTAGTTCGATCATACGCTGGTATTCCAAGTATGCTGTTATGCCGTTAATGTAGTGCTGCACCCCGTCCACACGGACCGACGGCTCGTCACAACTACTAAATATACCACCTCTGAATTTTTCCGTCATCTCATTGGAGACGGTCCAGTTGCAGTTATGATCCGGCAGTTGGCGGGCACGTACAAAGGTGATGAACGTGCGTATCTCGGAGTCGAGCCATTCATGGTCTTCGCCGGAGAGGAAAAATGCCTGTGCCAGTGCAGACAGGGACTCAATTTTCGTGGCCGTGGATATGCTTGTATTGGTGGGATTGAGTGAACGTACCTGCCCAGCAATGATCGTATCCGCGATCTGTGTTGCGTACTGCTTGTCCGCTCTGGTAAGTTTGTCCAGCCTTGCGAACATGCTGAAGGCGTAGCTGTGCCAGTGGTCTTCCGTCACCGGCTGCGTGACCATGAAATCGTTCACCTCGCGCGCCTGCGTCAGCCAGAACTCATTGCCCGTCATTTCATACAGTTCCATCAGTGCAAGCAAGCTTTCACCGGGAAAATAGATCACGAAATAGTCCGGGTCCACGGTGCCGGCATAATGTGGATCAAAGGCGTGATAAAAACCGCCCTCCGGTTTTCGCATGGATACGATGAAGTAACCCAGGTTCTCGGCCATGGCCGCCAGATTGTTTTCGCCAAGTTTGAAATCGCCTGTCACCTGCCATCTTTTATAGATCGCGTCTATTGCGAGCGCGCTGCCTCCCAATTGACATGTGCCTGAAGTATAGAAACAGGCACCCGAAAAATGTTTCTCGTCGGTGATGATGCGTTTGAGATAATGATCCAGGGCAAGGTCGCCGGCCTCACAATATTTTGCGTCGCCTGAAACCCTGCAGACGGTAAAAAGAGCACCTGTTCCGGCGATCAGCCTTATATAAGACGGCGAATAATCGCGCGCCTCGGTCAGGATATCGACCTGATACGAAATTTCGCCGTTCGGCAGTTGCTGGCGTACGAGAAAATCACCTGTGGCGATGATCGAATTTTTTAATGGGCTATCCGGGATCTTAATGGTCTCGGGAACCCGTACTGCTGTGGGCGTCATTAATTTTGCATCTGTTGATATTGTTTGAGAAGAGGGCTTGCTTTTAATGACAACGGTCAAGACGATCGCGATCAAAACGAATGCGACCAAAAAAATCCCAAACCGCCTATTTTGTATCAGTTTCATGAAATATCCATAAATCATACCCCACTATGATGAGAGGCTGCCATTGAGCATACCATTCTTCTTCTGCAAGTCCTGCAAAGATAATTCAGAAAGCGAGGAAACTGTCAGATCACCCGCCACTCCCATTTTGGTGGTTAGGGGGTTTGGAACAGCCACCACGAAAATGCCGGCGCGGCGTGCGGCCAGCACGCCATTGACCGAATCCTCGAATACGGCGGCCTCGTCATTGCGGACGTTGAGCCGCTCCAAGGCCTTCAGGTAAATATCCGGGTTCGGTTTTGTACGGCCAGGCTCCACATCGTCTGCACAGATAATGTGATCGAAGATATGAAAAATACCGAGTCGTTTCGCGTGTGCGTCCACCCAGGAATGCGGTGAACTGGAACCGATCGCCACCTGCAATCCATTTTCTTTTGCCTGTCCGATCATCTTCATCACACCGGGCAGGACCGGGCTGGCATGGATGAGTTCGTCCGCCTCTTTTCGGTAGCGGGCGCGCATCGGTTCGGGTTCCAGCTTCCCCGACGCGAGCAGCGAGAGATGTTCCGCCGCGTCGAAGTTCGAGACGCCGTATCCGCCGATCGTCTTTTCCCATTCGTCGATGGGAAGTTCAAATCCGTGATCGCGATAAATGGATTGCCAGACCAGGACTTCGGGTGTCTCGGTATCGAGGATCAACCCGTCGAAATCGAATATCAATGCTTTTAACATCAGGGAAACCGCCTTACGAATTGAGAAATCGCTTCCCAGCCCAGGATGCTGTCTGAGTCTGCTTTTACAATGATATCCATTACTTTCCCTAACTCTGATTTCATCAGTTTGAGATCGCGTTCGGCTTCGGGTACTGTGGCAAAGAAACGTGTATGATTGATCCAGCCATAAATATTGCAGGATACGGAAACAAATTTTTCGCCGCGCTTGAGTGTGATGCGTGCGTCCTTTAAATATTCTTCATCATGCAATATGACGTCACCTTCGGAACCGGTCCTGCCGATGCTTCTTCCATCATCGTAAGCGAGCCAATTACTCATCCACTTCCATTCTGTTTCTGCTGATCTGTGAAGGTTGTATGCTTGCGCTGGAGGGAACCGCGCGGGCCGGGATACCCTCTTTTACGAGACGCGTTAAATGTTTCACCATGATGGCTTGTCGCTCTGAAGGTTGGGCGCCCAGATCTTCCAGCACCGGCTCGAGCCATGTTTGATACGAACGGACATTTAAATACACACGGCGACCGCGGCGATCCGGCAGGTTATTGATCAACGCCGCGATCTTCGCGCTGACACCGCGTTCTTCGGGGTGTATAAGCGGCGTCAGCACGATGCCATACATGCCGGAAGTGACGCTCGCGTAGCATTTAATATCGTGATCGTGTACAAAACCAAGGACGCGGTTCGGGGCGGGCTCAATTGGATGTAATAACGGGGGAACGATCTGATAATGCAGACTCTGTACTGCGGGCAGGTCCACAGATCGCATGCGCCTCCAGCCGGACCTTTCACCTGTCTCTGTTTTTTCGATCTGACTCATGTCCCACATTCTCTGCCATGCATACACGGAAAAGCCGGCCGTACGCAATGGAGATAATACCCTGCTCGATCCTTCCACTTCGGCAATGATCTGGAAAGTCTCCCATTCCCCGGCCTGGGCAGCAAGATGTTCGATCAAGGCCGGGAGTTCGGGGTCTTTCAGCCGCGAGGTGGGTGCCAGATAGAGCAACTTTGCGAATGTATCTCCGCGGGTATGGATCACCCCGCCAAGCAAAGCGGATTCTCCGGAATTGGCGATCGCCGCGTATAAATGTCGCCTGGGATTGATATAGGCCAGTAAGCCCATGGCGCCGAGCGGATGCCCGCGCGTCAGCGCGCGCGCGCTGTCGAGGACAAGCACCTCGTTTCGGTATCGGGCAATGGTTGGGATATCCAACAGGTCAAGTGAACGAATGGGCATTTTAACTAGCCAGAGATATAAAGTATTCGTGGAAGCGCGTGTCGCCGGTTAATTCAGGATGAAAGGATGTGGCGAGCAAATGGCCTTCCTGTGCCGCTACGATGCGGCCATCTTCGATCTTGGAAAGCACCTTCGCCTTTCCATGCACAGACTCGATGATGGGTGCGCGGATGAAGACCGCGTGATAGGGATGTTCGGTACCGGTGGCCTTCATCAATTCCTCGATCTCAAGATCGGTTTCAAACGAATCCACCTGGCGGCCAAAGGCATTTCGTTCCACCTTAATATCCATCAGGCCCAGTAACGGCTGGTCGCGGCTAACATCCTTGGAAAGAAAGATGGCGCCGGCGCATGTTCCCCAAACGGCATGGTCCCTGCCGAATTCCTTTAAGGGTTCCATCAAGTCATATGCAACGGCGAGCTTGCCGATCGTGGTGGATTCGCCGCCGGGGATGATCAGACCATCCAGGCTTTTTAGATGTTCGGGCAAACGCACTTCGGCTGTTTCCACGCCAATGCGCTTAAGCATGGAAATATGTTCTGCAAAATCGCCCTGCAGGGCGAGCACTCCGATTTTCATGGTTTAATGTTTCGTCGATCACAACTTCGAAGTGAGCATGTTATATGCACGCTCAACCCTGGCAACGCGGATCTCATAATGTTCATACCAGAGTTTTCTGCCCTGTTTCTGGGCAGCCTGATGTTCGAGATGGGCCTTCCATCCCCGGATTGATTCCTCAGATTCCCAGTACGAAACAGTAATTTCAAAACCCTGGCTGTCTTCCGCGCTCTCAATCCCAAGAAATCCCGGTTGCTGCCTTGCCAGTTCTTCCATATGTTCCGCCATCCTGCCGTATCCGTTATCTCCGGCAGTTCGATGTGCAGTAAAGATCACGGCGTAATAAGGAGTCTCTAACGTGTTGGCGAATTTGGAAGGAACCATCATGTACGGCTATCGAATGAATTTACGCTGAAAATTACCAGCCGCGTCCTGCCATCTTCTCGCCTTCGGGCATTTGTGAAACGTTGCGTCCCACCATGGCCTCGCCGAGGTTCTTGCTCACTTCCGCAAGAATGGACGCGTCCTGATAATGGGTAACCGCTTTGACGATCGCGTTGGCGCGCTTGGCAGGGTCCCCGCTCTTGAAGATGCCGGAGCCCACGAATACACCGTCCACACCGAGCTGCATCATCAACGCGGCATCCGCCGGGGTGGCTACACCGCCCGCTGCGAAATTCACAACAGGCAGGCGGCCGAGTTCCTTGACCTCTTTGACGAGTTCATATGGCGCACCGTTGTTCTTGGCGAATGTCATCAACTCTTCGCCGTTCATCGTCTGCAACTGGCGGATCGCGCCGATCACCGAACGTGCATGACGGACTGCTTCCACCACATCGCCTGTACCGGCCTCGCCCTTGGTGCGGATCATCGCTGCGCCTTCACCAATGCGCCTTAATGCCTCGCCGATGTTGCGGCATCCGCATACGAACGGTACTTTGAAGTCGTGTTTTAAAATGTGATGTTCTTCATCGGCCGGGGTGAGCACCTCGGATTCATCGATGTAATCCACGCCGAGCGATTCCAGGATCTGCGCTTCCACAAAATGCCCGATGCGGCACTTCGCCATCACCGGGATCGAAACGCTGTCTATGATCTTTAGAATTAATTCAGGGTCAGACATGCGCGCCACACCGCCGTTCGCGCGGATATCCGCAGGCACGCGCTCGAGCGCCATCACTGCGCACGCGCCGGCATCTTCCGCGATCTTCGCATGTTCGGCCGTCACCACATCCATGATGACACCGCCCTTGAGCATTTGAGCCAAACCTTTTTTCTCAGTCCATGTACCAGTCTTTGCTTCCATTTTTCACTCCTTTATATGAATGCAAATGAATTCTACCATGCAGGCCCGGTTTTAAATTCGTAAGGGGATTACGTCTCACGCGTGACCTTGAACCTGCTTCTGCACAAAAAGAGGGTCCACGCTCAAGCCTCTTGACAAACCTCGTTAAAAGGCTACAATTGTGACAATGATACAATTAGTACAATTTAGAGAAGAGAGAAATGGCAGATAAAAAACTCACCCTTCATTTGGATTTCCGCTCGGGCCTGCCCATTTATACCCAGATCGTAAACCAGATCCAAAGCCAGCTCGCCAATGGGATCTTGAAGACCGGCGATCAGTTGCCCACGGTGCGCGCATTGGCGCAGGAATTACGCGTGAACTTTAATACCGTGGCGCGCGCGTATCGATTGTTGGATGAAGCCCACATCATTTCCACGCAACAGGGACGCGGCACATATATTTTGGACAAGCCGCCGCCGGAAGTGCGCGAACGACTGAGACATGAATCGCTTGCAGCGCTCACAGATCGATTTATCAGCGAAGCCTTTCGGCTGGGATTCTCCGGGCGTGAGGTCAGCCAGATGGTGCGAGACAGCTTGAAGAATTGGAAAGACGCGCAGGATGAAGATAAAGAGTAATCAATAACAAGGAGAACTAAAATGGAATCAAAATTTGCCAGATCAACAATTGAAAAAAGAAAAGCCGTGAAAGCAGACCAGCATGTGCCATCGATTGCTGCGGCATTGTTCGGTTTGTTTATCGTGATCGCGGTCCTTGGCGTCGTGTTCGGTGATGGACGTTACGCCGATTTGATCATCGGTGCCTGGATGCTGGGTTGGACGATGGCAGCCCTGTACATTTTGTTCGCGTTGAAGATCGCATCGCAATGGGAAAAGGTTGTGGTGCTGCGCCTTGGTAAATTCATCGGCTTGAAAGGCCCGGGTTTGTTTTGGGTCATTCCGATGATCGATACGGCGGTGATGTGGATCGATCATCGCGTGATGGTCACATCTTTCTCCGCCGAGAAGACTCTTACGAAAGATACGGTGCCTGTCGATGTGGACGCAGTCTTGTTCTGGGTTGTGTGGGATGCGGAAAAGGCCGCGCTGGAAGTGAAGGATTACCAGTCTGCCATTTCATGGGCTGCGCAGACCGCGCTGCGCGAGATCATCGGACAGATGTCTCTTGCCGATATCCTGATCGGCCGCGCCAAGATGGATGTTGAACTGCAGAAGATCATCGATGAACGCAGTACACCCTGGGGTGTAACGGTTCAGTCGGTTGAGATCCGCGACATAGTGATCCCGCAGGATCTGGAAAACGCCATGTCGCGCCAGGCGCAGGCCGAGCGTGAACGACAGGCACGTGTGATCCTGGGCGAATCTGAACAGCAGATCGCGGCCTCATTTGCAGAAGCTTCGAAGGCGTACATTAATAATCCCACAGCCTTGCACTTGCGCGCGATGAACATGTTATTCGAAGGCTTGAAAGAAAAAGGTGCGCTCGTGATCGTGCCGTCCTCCGCAGTGGATTCCATGAATCTCGGCGGGCTGAGTGGCATGGTCGCGATGGCGCAAAATAATTTACCCAAAGAAGTTAAATAACTGATGTTATGCACCGTCCCGCAGGTTTGTTCCAAAAACAAGCATGAATTACGGCAACCTGCGGGACGTTCTGCGTAAGGTGAGATAAATAAGACACTGCGTTTCACGTGAAACGATAGCCAAAGGAGAAAAAATGACCACCAAATTTACTGTCACACTAGCGCTGGTTCTGATCGTTATGGCTGTGATCGCAGGGCTTGCCTTATGGAGTCAACTCCCTGACCAGATGGCCTCGCATTGGAACATGAACGACGAAGTGGATGGAACCATGTCCAAATTCTGGGGCGTGTTCCTCATGCCACTGGTCGCAAGCGGTTTGCTGACACTGTTCCTGATCATTCCATCGATTGACCCGCACAAGGCGAACATCGCACAATTTCGTGAGACGTTCAACCTGTTTATCGTGCTGATCATTACGTTCCTGTTATACGTTCACGCACTAACCATTGCATGGAACCTGGGATATCAGAACTTCAAGATCAGCGCAGCCATGCTGCCAGTCCTTGGCCTGCTGTTCATCTTTATTGGCTACCTGTTGAGGAAAGCAAAACGGAATTTCTTCATCGGCATCCGCACGCCGTGGACTTTATCCAGCGAGACGGTGTGGAATAAGACACATCAACTGGGCTCGGTCCTGTTCATGATTTCCGGGGTATTTGCTTTCCTTGGGGCACTTTTTGGCGGCACGACAGCCTTCGTGTTCATGTTCGTTCCGCTGATGGGGTCGGTTCTGTTTCTTATGGTCTACTCTTACATCCTGTATCGGAATGAGACAAAGTCCTGAGCGAAATGCGCGGTCTGGTAAAAGACCGCGCACTTTGTTTCACGTGAAACGCAGAAAGGAAAATCAAATGACAGAAGAATTTCAGAAATGGGAATATCGTGTGCAAACGATCGGCAGGTTTTTTGGAACAAAAGATGAGAACATCGAAGCGACGCTCAATGAATGGGGTGATGAAGGCTGGGAGGTGACTCATGTTTATACTCCCGAAGGAAGTGGTAATGTGACCATCGTTGCCAAACGTCCATTATCCGCCCGGTCGCGACGCTTTCGGTCGATGCCTGCGTAGATCAGGATATGCAATATCCATATAACTTTCTACAGAAATGATCTGGAGGATCAAAATGGAAGAAACTGCTTCACAGGCACCCAAACCGCAACACTCATTCACTTCGCGGGTATGGCAGATCCTGCGCTGGGTGCCGCTCATCACCATGCTATTGACGATCGGTTTCCTTTTGTTGATCCTGCTTCAGGGAGGCATCAGGAAGGTTTTCGCATGGTATATGCTGCAACTCGTGCCCCCGGCGCTGGGATTGATCGTTCTGATGGCGGTCGTCATTTACGCGATCGTGCGGCGTCGTTTGAGCAAACCATTACTGGCAACCGCGGTGCTCTCATTGTTGTCGATGCTGCCGGCCATCCTGCTGGTGGCGCCGATTGCCTATCCGGCATCGCTCTCATCGGTAACGCCTTCCGCTGCTGTGCGTCTGCCGGCAAATGTCCCTCTGCAGGTTCTTTGGGGAGGAGACACATTGGAGGTGAACCAGCACGTCGTGGTTCCGGATCAAAGATGGGCATACGATCTTGCCGTGGCCCCTTATCTTACCGGCAGCACAAAGCTCGAGGATTACGGATGCTATGGAATTTCGGTTGTCGCTCCCGTGGCCGGTGAGGTGGTGAATGCTCACGATGGCGAACCTGATATGACACCAGGCGTGATCTCTGACGACCTCGAGGCCATCACCGGCAATCATGTGGCGATCCGCATGGAAAGCGGAACATACCTGGTCATCGCTCATCTGAAACGTGACAGTGTTACAGTCCAGACTGGCGATATCGTGGAAGAAGGACAGGTGATCGGCCAATGTGGAAATTCCGGACACACCAGTGAGCCCCATATCCACATCCATCATCAACGCGAGGACCCCACGGTTTTTCCGGTCAACTTTGCGGAGGGACTGCCTCTTTACTTCAGAGATCACGATGGTGAGCCCATGCCGGAAGGCGGGATCCTGATCGAGGGTGAAACACTGACCGCCACTGGTGCAACCGTGCAACACATCGAAAAATAGCCGCGCGCCCGGCCATAACAGCGCTCAACCCCCAAACTTTCAGATTCTGTTTAAGCCCTATTTGAAAGTTATCCACAGGGCGAATTTCGCCCTGTGGATAGGTAAAACGATTTTGACGAACCAGTTTCTTCGGCAGTACAACTGTCGAAGGGCAGATCGTGATGGACGATCCCATTTGTGATCCAGACTTGATCGGATAAACAGGAGAAAAATGAAGACCATCATTAATTGGCGCGTATTCTTTACCCTTTGGGTCGCCTCGGTTCTTGGGACGATCGCAGTCCTGCCTTATGCACTTGAACTTCAAGCCGGTGCGCTGGAGCAATTGGAGCTGCCGATCCCGCTGCCTGCTTTAATTGCCCTCCAGGTCGTTCAAAGCGGATTGATCTTTGGGGTGCTGACATTTTTAGGCATGTTTCTCGCAAAACGCATCGGCCTGGGAACTCCCATCCTGGATTCTGCTACTCGAGGCGAATCAGCATCTGACAAAGTACGCGCAATTTTACCCATCAGCATTGGGCTGGGTGTCCTTGCAGCCCTGCTTATTATTGGGCTTGATCTGTATATTTTTCAACCCATGTTGATTCAAGAATTGGGCGAAAAAGCAGATATTCTCGGTCAAACTGCACAACCAGCCGCATGGAAGGGATTCCTCGCCTCGTTCTATGGCGGCATCGCGGAAGAGATCCTCCTACGATTATTTGCAATGTCGCTGCTGGCCTGGCTCGGATCATTCATCAGCCGCACAAAAGATGGAAAACCAACAAACGCAATATTTTGGATCGCAAATATCCTCGCGGCGGTCTTGTTTGGCATCGGGCATTTACCGGCAGCTTCGTTGATCCTTCCGCTCACAACGCTTGTTATTGTTCGTATCGTGTTGTTGAACGCACTGGGTGGGATTGTGTTTGGCTGGCTCTACCAAAAGCGTGGGCTTGAATCCGCGATGATCGCTCATTTTTCGGCAGATATTGTCCTGCATGTTTTGTTCGCATTGTGAAATAGAACATTTGTTCGACTTGTTAAGACAAATAAAAAGGACGACATCGCGTCGTCCTTTTTATTATTACTAATGTTATGCACCGTCCCGAAGGTTTCCGTAATTCAGGCTTGTCCTCTATCCAAACCTTCGGGACGTTCTGCTAAGGTGAGTTATTTAATTGATTATCCCAAATGCATGGGCATGATCACATGTAAAAAGTTTTCATCGCCCACGGGCTTGACCACACCAGGGGCATTCGCTGCAGAAGTTTCCAGCGCGACGTTCGGGGTGCGGATCACTTCCAATGCTTCGCGCAGGAACTTCACATTGAACGCGATCAAGACACTGCCGCCATCCACCGTGGCTTCCACGATGGTTTCATTCTTGCCGGTCTCTTCGGAGGTGGCAGAAATTTCCACTTCGCTGGGCTGCATTTCCCCTTGGGATTGTTTGATATCGAGGCGGGCCACGTTCGAACCTTCACGCGCGAAGATCTCAGCCTGCTTGCACGCCTTGAGCAGCGAGGCGGTCGAGACCAATGTGCGCGACTTGTAATTGCGCGGGATGATCTGTTGGTAATCGGGGAAAGTACCGTCGATCAACTGCGAGACCACTTCCACATCCTTCACGCGGAAGAGCACTTGGCCGCGTTGTTTCGGAACCACCATGTGGATCGGTTCCTCACTATCGGTTGCCACGCGTGCCAGTTCGTTCAGTGCGCGTGCGGGAATGATGATATTGATCGGGTTCGGCGCGGGATTGGAAAGCACGGCCTTGCGCACGGAAAGACGGAAGCCATCCGCAGCAGCCATGATGACCTTGTCCTTGTCGATATTCATTAACACGCCCATCAGCACCGGGCGGGCTTCATCTGTGGAGGCCGAGAATGCCACCTGATGGATCATTTCTTTAAAATCCGCCACGTTCAATTGCACCGCGCCTTCCATTTCGGGAACAGGCAGGGGCGGGAATTCCTGTGCATCGATGCACTTGATGTCGTTGTTCGAAGCGCCGCCTTTAACATGCAGCGTTTGCGATTTCACATCCAGGCTCAACTGCACCTGATCGCCAGGTAAAGTATTTACGAGGTCTGATAAGGTTCGCGATGGCACGGTCGTCGAGCCCTCTTCGTCGATGCGCGCCGCGATCCAACAGGTGATGCCCAACTCGAGGTTGGTGGCTGAGAGCCGCAGGCGGCCTTCATCGGTCGCTACTAAAATGTTCGATAGAACGGGAAGTGTGCTACGCGGCGACACGGCACGTGAGACGATGCTTAAGCCGCGGGCAAGGTTCTCTTGAAGGACTATTACTTTCATGGGTTATCGCCCTCGAATAAAATTTGGCTGTTGAACGGCACTTAAACTGCCGCTCGATCATATAATTTCAAAAGTATATCACTAACTCACCTTACGCAGGAATCAATCCCGAAGGGATGAAAGGATTATAAAAAACAGACCAGGTCTTGTCGCAATCCCGAAGGGATGACATGAATCCTTCAACCCTTATGACACTCCTTCGGAGTTGAAAAAACTTCCACACCCCATGCCATAATCTTTTCACTCCTTCGGAGTTCTTGCCGATCTTTAAAAACCAAAGAACATCCCCACGCCAAAGAATAAAAGCCCCACAAGCAACTGACATGCGAACAATGCGGCGAGTACATAAGCAACATACGTCCATGCAGAGATTGTACGGTTTGCGGACTGCGGACGGAGCTCCTGCCCTTCGGCCAGCGCGCGCGCAGATTCAGCTGCCTGCTCGAGATCATTCACCCAAAAAACGCCCGCCGCTTCATCCGGGACGATCAGCCTGCTTCCGTTAAACGAGCGGATCCACGCCGCGACATGTTCGGGCGCGTTCACAGCCAGTGAGCCGGGCAGGATGACTGCGCCGGCTTTGACATCGCCCGCGACCTTTTCGTTCGCGCTCACCACCGTCACTGGCACTTTGGGCGCATGTTTGGCGAAGGCGGCCTTCACCGATTCGCCGAATTTGCCATCGCTGTTATCAAAGACCAGCACACCAAACGCCTCTTGTTTGGCTTCCAGGATATCGGCGCGCGCCGCGCCGTCTTTTTGCAGAGCCGAAAGGTGATAGAGCAGCAATACAATGAACAGCACCAGCAATTGCAAAGAGTTGAGGATAGAGTCTGCAAAATCGCCTGTCTCACCGCCGAGTGCGGCATTGATCAATGTAAAGACCAGGTACACAGCCGAGACCATGCCACCGATCACGCCCGCGAACAAAGCAAGATACAAATATGTCTTGCGCACGATCGAGCGCCGCGCGTGGTCACCCAAATCCCCATCGGCCAGTGCTTCCTTTTGCATGGGATACCATGTCTCAAACCAGAGGGGCAGGCCAACGATCAATGTGGCGAGCGAGCCGGCCAGCGGTTCACGGAATCCACTGCTGCTTAAATAATCGCTGCCTGTGACGAGGTCGATCACAAGCGAGAGAAGCGATCCTATTCCGATGAAGGTCGCGGTCAGGCCGATCAGAGAAAGGATATAAAAGTAAATGCGCTTCTTTCCCGCGCGCCGCGGCGCCTGTTCTTCGAAGTCGATCTGCCGTTTAAGCCAGTTGCCATAATAGGCCCACATCACGCCGAATGGCAGGCCTACAGAAATGGGATTCCCGATCTGCTGCAGAAATTCGCTCCACGCGATGCGTTCGCCAAGCAAATAGTTGAGGATCATATACAGCAGGTTGCCGGCAGAGGTGAGCACAACGATCACCCCGCTCAGGGCGAGGAAATAGAGAATGCCGAGGCGCAGCAAAGATTCCTTTTCAGCGGAATCAGGCAGGGCGTCCTGCAAGACGCGCCACGAGTAGAACCAGATCGGCGTACCGATCACAAGCAAGGCGATCGCATTGACGGCCGTCTCGCGTCCAATTGTTCCAAGCACGCTCGCAGATAAGGTAAAGGCGAAGTCCAGGGCCTGTTGCGCGCCGTAAATGACCATCAGCAGCCCATACAACATCCATATAAAACGATACAGGCGGCGGATCTCCGCAAAGTTTTCGGTTTCCGCAAGCATACGCCATTCATTTTTCAGGATGTTCCAGAAATACGCGGCGATCAGCAGGTTGATGAGGATCGCGATGAGATTATCGAGCCAGGTCTGTGAGCCGCCGATAATGGCGCGATAGGTGTACAGGTTTGCCGTGGACAGGAACGTGCGGTTGATCAGCGCCAGCAAATTTTGTACAACGGGCACGAGCGTGGCGAGCAGCACCCCATATAAGAATATCGCGCGCAGGCTGGCGGTTCTCTCTTCATTATCCAGGGCAGATGTGCGTTGTGTCCACAGCCAGTGAAAGAGGAAGATCGGCACGCCTACGAGGATCAACGAAAGCGCCTGTGCAAGCGCCTGGGCGCTGTCCACGACATTGTCTGCATCGAGGATCGAACGCAGCAGGCCGATGACGCCCCACAGCACCACTTCCAGGCTGATGAAGGCCACGGCATAAAAGTAAAGTCGTCGGATGGTTTTCATTTAAACGATTCCTGATACCAGTTGTAATCCCAGAAGTTATAGGGCATATAGGAAAGTTTCCATGCGCCATCCTGCAGGACAAGCGTAGCGCGATCCATACTGCCACTATTCATGGAGAAGGGATCTGCGTACGAGTAGTAAACCGTCAATTCCACCGAGGCTGTATCATCGCTGATCTCTGCCGTGCCGATATCCACACCTACATCCGCGGGGTTGACCATGCCATTTAAGAACGAATTGCGGAATTCATCAT
>CAZJYB010000082.1:0-17665 GCA_964549865.1 uncultured Anaerolineaceae bacterium | reverse complement strand
TGGATGGTTACAAAACAGGACCTACTGATTGGTATATGCCGGATAGTACCTTATCTCCGAGAGGGTACGCCCGCTGCCGCGGTTAAAATAGCAAGCTGCACCCAGGCAAAAAACATGTTGTACTCAAAAGAGCGCAATATTGATGCGACCTGCTAATGAAAAAATTTTGCACTTCTCAGCAAAAGTAATACAATTGTGAAATATGCATCCCTCCATAAATGAAGGCAAGCACAGTTTGGGTATACCCGGCGTAGATCGTGTTGCCACAACATTTGTTTGGCCCGCGCTGATTGTCGCTTCGCTATCGCTCATTGTAGGCGTTGGCGTGTGGGCAGCAGCAGTTTGTGTGGCAAATATTTCTGCGTAAACGGTTCCAAAGACGGATGTCTCTATCGCGCCGGCATCCGCGGTGGGTGTGTCCATTTCGCCCGTCGCGGCCGATGGAGTGGCGTTGGCGAAAGCCAAGATGGCGATCCGGGAAGCGAATATTCCCATCTGAAAAAAATGGAGCGGGATGATTTTCTTTCTCATGGAAGTCCTCCTTTAGCAGCGATAATCCTATTCCTGTAAAATCATAAGCACTCCTGCGCCAGTAGACAATCGGGGCTTTCACCGAGATTTGATTAAGTAGAAACACCTAGAGACAAGCGCATGTCTTTGGCGTATCCTTAAGATCATTCAAAGTGTTTTGCCAGAAAGGCAATCTCATTTTTCTATTACGGAGTCGAATTCAAATGCCAGGCACCAAGAAAAAGACCTTATTATTGATCGAAGATGACGAATTCATGCGACAGTCGGTGCCCGATTACCTGGCGGCCGAAGGATTTCGCGTGATCCTGGCCGAAAACGCGGCCGATGCATTGGCCGCCGCCGGGAAACACCACCCGGAAGTCGCCGTCGTTGACCTGGTGATCCCGCCCGACGCGGCCTCCGAGCGAAGCCTGAGTCATGCCAAACACGGGTTGCAGGTGGTCAGGCAGCTAAAAGAAATGACCCCGGCGCCCGGGGTGGTCATCTTTTCGGCCCATGAAGAGCACGGCAAAGAAATCTTGCAGCTGGTCAGCCTGGGGGTGCGGGGGATCGCCTACATCCTCAAAGGTCAGCCGGCCGGCGCGCTGTTGCAGGCGATCCACAGCGCGCTGGCCGGCGAAGTGCATTTTGCGCCCGAAGTGCGCATCAACACCCGGACTCCGGCCGAAGCGTTTTTGCAGCTCTGCACCCTGCCCGAAGAACGGCCCTGGATTCAGGGCGGGTTGGCACAGTTCGATACGCTGACACCCCGGGAGCTGGAGATTGCCAGCCTGTTGGCCTCATCGCATACGACCCCGGCCGTGGCAAAGACGCTGCACATTGAATCGAAAACGGCGGAAGCGCACATCCGTAATATCTATGCCAAGTTGGGCCTGGCCGAAATTGACAACCAGGCGCCGCAGTTGAATGCGCGCAGCATCTTTGTCAAAATTTGCAGCGCCCACGAGTTGCAGCAAAGTCACCGCGAGCCATCATGATTGCCTGGTGGCGGCAGCACTGGTTGGCGGTGTATATTGGGTGGTCCCTGGTGCTTGGCTTGGTGTCCATCGTCCAGCTGAGTCTCGACCTGGGCCGGCCGTTCCCGGGGTTTGGTGATTTTTATGACACCACGGAGAATTTTTGGAGATTGGAAGAAACCACCCCAGTCTGGTGGCCGGGTCGAGTGAACGGAAGCATTCTGCCCAAGGATGTACTCCTCGAAGTGAATGGCAAGCGATACGATGCGAACGTTCGCCAGATTTACGCAGCTGCCTACGCAGCCGGGTCCCGCCAGGTCACACTGACCATTCGACGCGATCAAACCATTCTCACCCGGGAAGCGCCCCTCACCACCTTCACATTCCGGTATCTACTTGATTTCAAAATTGCCCCGTATGTGCTGGGAGCCTGCTTCTGGTTATTGGCTTTGGCCGTGTACCGCGCCCAGCCGCGCGCGCCGCTTAACCGCGCTTTTGCTGTTCTATTTGCCCAGTGCACTGTGGCAATGTTTGCGCTCCCCGCCACCATCTTCCGGCACTCTGGCTGGCTGGAACACCTTACGACGTTTTTGGCTGAGCCGCTCAATGCCTCTTTATTTTGGGCCCAGCTATTTAATTTTACGACTCTGTTTCCCGAACCGGCCTGGCAGGGTGATAACCCTTTGCACCGCTTCTTGAGACGTTGGGTAATGCCGGTGGTGTATGGTATCGCTGTTACCATGGCCATCAGCGAGGGCCTGGCGTTGTTACTCCTATGGAACAACGGTTGGTCACCCCTGGTTGGGTGGCTGGACTGGTGGGGTTACCGAGTTGCTCGCTATGCGTTTGGTTTGGGGGTAATCATCGTGTTGCTGCGCTGCCTCTGGGAGGTCCGTCCGGGCGTCCAGTCCCATCAGCGTCGCCGGATGTTAGTCGTGGTTGGCGGCCTGGTGCTTGCCATCCCGTACGTCGCTTCGATCTCCATTCCGGGTCTCGTCGAAATTTTTCAAGGCCGGCTGGATATACGTTTCTTGATGCTAGGGGTGCCCATCTCCTTTGCCGCGATCATCCTGCGCTACCGTACCTTCCTCACGGACCGCACTGGGTTCGTGCTGGTGACCGAGATTGCGGCCAGCGCCATATTGGCCAGTTTTGCAAACGCCTTCGTGCCCGACCCCGGTGCGTCTACCGGCCTGCCTCCCTTTGTGCCCATTTTTGTGGCCATCTTCCTCGCCAGCCAGTTATGGGGCTGGTTAACCTCGCCTAACGGCATGTTCTGGAATTTGTTATATCGTGAGGAGCGCGCTCATCGTTCGGTCAAGGCGTTTGGTCAGGACGTGGCGCAGTCTTTTGCCTCGACTCAATTGCCTTCGGTGATTGCCAATGCCTTGATCCAACAGTTTCGGTCCGAGGTGGCGGTCATATACCGCTACACCAAGACGGGCCTGGCCTTGATGGGGTCTGCCGGCGACTGGCGACCACCCGAACAGTTGGCGGTGGGGCTCGCGAAGCTGGCCGAACTCAACCGGCCGATCCTGATCGGCGCGAACGCCAAAAACACGCCGGCCTGGCTGGAACCTCTCCAGGCCAGCGGACGAATTGAAGTCGTCGCCCCTCTGCTGAGCCTGGAACAACCGGTGGGCATCCTTGGGATTGGGCGGCGCGAGGGCGAGGAGATCTTCGACGCCCGCGATATGGATGCGGTCGAAATCGTCGCCCAGCAGTGCGCCTTGTTCCTGCAAGCCGCCGAACAGTTGGAAGCGCTGCGCCGCGTGCCGCTGGAAATAGAACAAGCCCAGGAGCAGGAACGCCAGCGTATCGCGATCGATTTGCATGACAACATTCAACAGTTCCTGGCCGGCCTCCAGTTTCCTTTGGAATTGAGCCGCAAACTCGTCAGCCATGACCCGGCCAAGACCGATGCTTACCTATCGCAGATGATCCGGGACGTGGATCGTTCAGCCAAAGTTTTGCGGCAAATCAGCCACAACCTGATGCCGCGCGATTTGCAGAAAGGCCTGCGGGAACCTTTGCAGGCACTGGTCGAAGAGTACCGGGCGCGGCGCCGGCTTGATATTCGGCTGGCTCTGCCTGAAGATCTGGATAACGGACTCGGCTTGGATGAGCGCCACGCCATTCGGTCGGTCGTGCGCCAGGCGCTGGATAACATCATGGCTCACGCCCAGGCGACTCAGGTGGATATTGGCTTTATCCGCGCCGACGAGCGACTCGAATTCTGGGTTGTCGATAACGGCTGCGGTTTCTCTGAAGCAGATCGTCAGCGCGCCCAGGCGGACAAACGGCTGGGGTTGATCTCCATGCCGGCCCGGATTGTGGCCGTGCGCGGTGAGCTCAGAATCGAGTCGGAGCCTGGCCAGGGTACGCGCGTCATGGGCTGGGTGCCATGCCCGAATAGCTTTCCAAGCTCAAAGCGTTGAAAACCCTGCTACGCGGGATCCTGGACAGCGGCTTGAAAGCTAACACTTCGAGTATTGTTTTCAGGAGCAGCATTACATCCCGAGCATCGAGCTGTATTGCAAGGCGCTGAATGAGTTGGAGAAATTACAACAAAGATGGGCCGGTAATTTACCGGCCCATCTTTGTTGTAATTGGGTACACTTGCTTACGACAAGAGTAAGGTAGGTATAGTACCTTAACAACTTAGCCTTGAGCGGGTGGCGGGAATCGAACCCGCGTATTGTGCTTGGGAAGCACATGTTCTACCACTGAACTACACCCGCATGCAGAACAAAAAAGGATTATAAGCGACGCCGGAAAGGCATGTCAAGCCTTGCCAGTTTAAGGATGAAGAACCGCCTCTTTTCCAGCGGTTACTGTTTCCGATTAAGCAGCTTGTTTGCCAGCTCGAGCATGGCCTCCCCCGCCTTGCCCTCAGGGTTTGCCTCTTCCAAAAACCCCAGTGCCTTCTCTGTTTCCCGCTGCGACATTTCCTCGGCGTACTCGCGTCCGCCTTCCATATCAAGGAGTGCAGTTACAGACTGGACTTCCTCCGGCTTGATCGGGCCTTGATTCCATCTTTCGGCAAACCTGCCTCCTTTTGCTAATGCATATAGAACCGGCAGGGAATTCTTTCCTTTCACCAGATCGCTCGCCGCGGATTTTCCGGTGACAGATTCATCCCCCCAAATACCGAGGATGTCATCTTGAACCTGAAAAGCAAGGCCAAGATGATACCCAAATTGCCGATAGTTCTCCTGCGACTCATTGGTTGCGCCCCCTAATAGCGCGCCGATCTGTGCGCAGGCGGAGAGCAGGGCAGAGGTCTTCCCGCCGATCATCGGCCAGTAGTCTTCGATCGTTAAGTCGTTTCTTTCCTCATAGGACATATCCATGAATTGGCCGCGCGTCAGGTCGAGGCAGGTGTCATGCAAAATGGCGGCAGCCTGCACCACGGTCGACGGAGGATGCGATCTTCTCAGATCCATGATGGCCTGGTTCGAGATAACGAATAAAGCGTCGCCGGCATTGATCGCCATGGGCACTCCCCACTTCGCCCATATGGCAGGCCGGTTGCGTCGTTTGTCCGAATTATCCTGCACATCGTCGTGCACAAGGCTGAAATTGTGGACCAACTCCACCGCGGCCGCCGCGGGCAGCGCGGATTCCCAATCTGCCTCCTTGCAGGATGCGGTCGCAAGCAGAAGCATCAGCGGGCGAATGCGCTTGCCCGTTGCTTCCGCACCCGCACCTTGGCCGGTCCAGCCCATGTGATAGGTGAGCATTTCATAAAATACACGTGTATGGGATTCGTTCAATCGTGAAACTTGCGATTGCAGCTCTTTTTCGATGACCGGCACCATCAAATCGACATGTTGTTTCAAGCTCATGATTCCTCGAGTGGATCGTTGTTTTACAGAAGTCTGCGGAGTTGCAATTCTTTGCGCAATTGTTCCGATGAAATGAAGTGGATCGTGTCGAAACCGATCTGCTGCGCGGCGTTGATATTCGCCTCTGAATCATCAATGAACAGGCATTCGCTTGCAGGTTTGCAGATCATTTTCAGGCAAAGCTCAAAAATAGCCGGGTCCGGTTTGATCAATTTTACTTCACCGGAAAGGAGTATTCCATCGAATAGCTCAAAGAAATCATACCGCTTGCGCACAATGGGAAAGGTTTCCGCAGACCAGTTGCTCAGGCCATACAGTGGGTGTCCCTTTTCTTTCAGTTCGCGCAGAAGTTCGATACTTTCATCGAATTGACCATCCACGGATTTTTCCCATTGTTCGTGAAGTGCCCGTACGATATGTGCATGCTGAGGGAATTGTTGTGATAAAACCGCAACGCCCTCGGTAAAACTGCGGCCCTTGTCCTGTTGGGCATTCCACTCCGTGAAATTTATTTCATCGAGAAAGTTTTCAGCGGCCTGTTGTTCACCGGGAAAATACGGCTGCAGGATATTATATGGATTCCATTTCAATAGAACGCCGCCGAAATCAAAGATAATCGCTGTGCTGCTCATGTATTCTCTATTCCTTCAATCGCCAGACTTCGAAGCCTTCGAATCCGGTAGAGCCGAGCACCTGCTTCTCTCGCTTTGCCCATTGTGCAAAGATGCCCGCTTTTGGGTCCACCGGGTCGTAAAGCAGGATCTCATTGATCACGTATCCATCAACCGTGTTGTAGTTCGTTACCGAATAGGCACGGCCCCGATAATCCACGCGGTTGACCACAAGCATGTGCTCAAAATTCCCCTGTGAGCCGGCGAAAATGTAGACGAAATCCCCGGGCAGCAGGGGATCAATCGACCAGTTGAACTGGTTCAATCTTGTTCTATAACGTACGCTCTCGTACAAATTTTTCGGCAGTGCTGTGGAGAGTATTTGCCTGTCTTTGGGAAGATCGGGATCGAGCAGGAAGAAATCATATGGGATCAGGCCTTCATCAATGATGTTTGCGCGTTGCAGTATCGCAATGGATAGAGGGCCGCAGATCGTGCTTGCATCGGAATACGGTAAAAGATTGATAAGCGACGATGTTTGTTTACTTTGCTTGGCCGTCAACGAAATAAAGGAAAGGGATGCTTCATATAACCTCATCTGTTGCTCTTTTGTAAGCGGCCCTGCCAGGGCGATCTCTCCGCTTGCGATCAATAACTCCAGGGTGGTCTGTGTGGCTGTGATGGTGGGCAGCAGTGTGGATGAAGGCAACATGGTGGGTGTGGGCGTGAACGTACTTGTGGGCCGTTGTGTAATGCTCGGGGAGAGTCGGACATTTTGGATGAATGGGGTAGAACTTGAAGTACTTGTGGTCTGAAGCACAATGTTGCGAAGCGGGACGAAAAAAAAGCCCAACACGAACAGGCCCGCGATCAGCGCGCCAATACCGATCCCATATCCCAGATATTTAATATCCTGTGATCTCATATTGAATTAAGAACCAGTCCCTGTATAGCTGTTGATGCCTTGTTTCCATATCCAATAGGTCAGAGCGAATAATCCCATGCCAATGATGGGGGAGAAATAAACAAGCGGAGAAACATCCTGCGGACGAAGAAAGAGTTGTGATGGATAGAAGGCCACAAACCCGATTGGAATGATGTACGTGAACGCAAAGCGGAATGTGCCATCGAATATGGTCATGGGGTAGGGGGAGAATTCACGCAACTTCCATGCCAGGCCAAGCACCGGGAACGAATCGACCACCCAGAAGGCAGCGCAGGAGGCAGCGACAATGATCGAGATCTGTACCAGCGCAGCGCTGAACAATGTCGTCAGTAAAAGGAATGTTCTCCAAAGACTCCAGTCAATTTGAAGTTGAATGGATGCATAGACCAGCAGCGCCACGCCCGCAACGAGCTGGGTTAATCCCTTAAGGTCAAATATCTCTGACATGTAGTAGAACATCATGTTGAGCGGGCGAAAATAGTATTTGAGAAAGGTGCCCTGCTGCACGTGAGCACGAAGGCGCCAGGCATGGTCGAAGAGGATCTGCATGGGCGAGATCGCGATCATGTAAAAGGCGTAGATGAACACCATTTCCATCAGCGACCAGCCTGCGAGATTGGGGACTGTATCGAAGATCACCCAAAAGATCCCGAGCGTGGCGAGACTCGAGAAGAACATCCCGATCGAACTGATGATGAAGTCTGATCGGTATTGCATGCGGCCCTTGATGTATTGGGCCTCGATCATGAAATATAGGCGGATGTATTCACGGATGCTGCGCATCCTAACCTCCTGCTATGCTGACGGTTTTGATCGCCTGATTGTAAAATAGTCGTGTAGCCACAAAGAGGGTCAATACCCAGATAGCTTGAACAAACAGCATCTGCAGAAAAACGTTGATATGTTGATCTGGCTGTGTGATCATGGTCAGGGGGGTGTGAAAGATCGCCTGGAAGGGGAGCCAGAAGAGGATCTTTTGAATGGCATCCGGGAAGAACTGCAATGGGATCAGCGCACCGGATAAGACCGTGACGATGATCTCCTTGGTGGCACTCAATCCCCAGACAGACTCGGTATAAAAACAAGTCAGGCCCACGGCATAATCGATATAGAAACTGACCAGGAAGGCCAGCATTAAACTGATCGGGAAGAGAAACAGCCCCGCGCCGAGAATAAAATGGACCTTAAAAACGAACAACATCATAAGGATGGTGGGAATGGTGATGATTGTGGTGTTGAGGAGTAGCGAGCCAAAGCTGGTGGCCAAAAAATAAGCGCCGATATCGATGGGCTTGATCAGATACGTTGCAATCATGCCTTCACGGATCTCGAAATTAAAGAACCAGTCCGTATAGGTTTTCAATAAGATAAAGACGGCGCTGCCGAGCCCAACATACAAAAATGTTTGATCAAAGGTCAGGCCGCGCAAGGTGGCGGATGTATTATAAATGCTCTTCCATAGATAATAGGCCACGCCCAAATAAATAACATTGCCCAGAATCGTGAAGATAAAGCTCAGCCGGTAGATCATGCCGATCATATACGTACCCCGCACGATGGCTAGATATTTTCTCATCGCAAGGCACCATCGTAGACCTGCTGGACCACATTCTCCATGGAAATTTCAACAATGCGCACATCCGAAACGGTAAAGCTGGTCATCACAAAATTAAGCACATCTGCCAGCGGCGTGCGTGCCTGATCAATCGTGACATCGGTCCAGAATTCCTCCGGGTTGGCGATCGTGATGCCATGACCTGCGCCAAAGCGTCCGGTGAATTTGTCCTGGAGCAGCTGCGGCGTGGACTCGTTGTATCCGTCGATCTGCAGCTTCAGGGTGCGGTATGCGCCGAAGAGCGAGTTGACCTTTTTGATGTCGCCATCGAACAGGATCAAGCCCTTATCAATGATAATGATACGCTGGCAGAGCGCTTCCACGTCCCCAAGGTCATGGGTGGTCAGGATGATCGTGGTGTTGCGTGTGCTGTTCAACTCCTTGATCACGGAACGCATCTTGGCCTTGACGGAAATATCGAGGCCAATGGTCGGCTCGTCGAGAAAAACGACCTGTGGATTATGCAGGAAGGAGGCGGTGATATCGCATAGCATGCGCTGCCCGAGAGAAAGTGTGCGCACTTGTTGACTGTAGAGCTTCTTCAAATCCACGAGCTCATTGAACAAGCCCATGTGTTCATCGAAGGTCTTTTGATCGACCTTGTAAATTTCCTTGAGGATCTTGAATGATTCGATCACGGGCAGGTCCCACCACAACTGGGTGCGTTGACCGAACACCACTCCCATGATCTGTGCCTGGTGGATGCGGTTTTCATACGGAGGCAGGCCGTTGATCTGAATGACACCGCTCGTTGGCTTCAGGATGCCGGTCATCATTTTGATGGTTGTGGATTTCCCTGCACCGTTTGGGCCGATATAACCGACGATCTCGCCCGCATCGATATCGAACGAAATGCCGTCCACAGCTTTCACGGTGCGGTAATCTCCCGAGAACAGGTCGCGGAACGCGCCACCCAGGCCCTCGCGGCGGTTCAGGATCTTAAAATGTTTGGCGAGGTCTTTGACGTGAATGAGGCTCATTGAGTTGTCCCGATTTTTAACATCCCCGATTTTATCACTAACGTTCTATGTCGTTGCGAGTCTTCGAGAAGCAATCTCAACTACATCGAGATGTTTTGCTGAATAATGATGAGATTGCTTCGGGCTGCGCCCTCGCAATGACATGCCTCACTGAGGCGGAAACACATCCAGGATCGTGAAATCAACCCAGAAGATACCCTTTGTATTTGGAACGTTGTCGAGGATCGCTTGCCCGATATCTTTTGGCGGGTCTTGAAGATCCTGCCACCATTTTTTATCTGCGGGATAACCAAATTGAAACCCAACAGGGGAAGGGGCAAAGAACTGACCCCATGCGGTAAATTCAGCCACCAACTGATCGAAAGATTCAAATTGCTGACTGTCGTTGACGAACATGATCCCGTCGCGGACGGTGGGTGGCATCCACGCCTCGTCCCAATGCTTGAGGAAGAGTTGATAATCCCGATCATGTTTGCGGATCGCGGATACCCAACGCTGCGCTTCTTCATCTGTAATAGGTTGCCCCTCCGGCCCGCCCGTTGACTTGTACCATTCCACATCGATGCCAAAGCCTACCACGCTCGGGTGATCTTTGTATTGATCAAGGACGATATCGATCAGCTCATCGATGCTGGCGTTACCCGGCTCCACCTGCAGCCAGACGGCATATCCCTTTTCGTCAAAAGTGTCGAGGATATCGTTGTTCATGTCCACATAACCACAACGGATATGGGGGTCTTCCGTTTCGCAGGGTAAGTTCAGATAGGTTCCATCTCCGTCCACAATGCCCACGATCCACAACGCGGCGGGTTTTGAACCGGGAAATTTTGCCGACATTTGTTCGCCTACATAGGGCCAATACTCCGGCCCCGGGTTATACGATGGCCCGTAGGATGAATAACGAAAACCGGCTTGAAGAACATCTTCTTTTGGATTGCTGTTTGGAGAACTGCAACCTGCCAGAACAAGAATTATGAACAAGCATCGAGTGATGTTTTTCTTCATTAACTTAATTTTCCTGAAAAAGAGTTTAGGTTGGCATCGCCACTCACAAACATTGCCACTTCAATTTGCATATACGTTAACATCATTATCTCAACACTGTTTTCTTGTGAAATTGCAAAATAGTCCGATTAAACTAGTCCCGAAAAATCAATTGTCTTATCTGACCAATCTTTTGCCTGCACGGAAAGCAAAAGCCTCTGTTGTGGATTCTGGCTGGCCTCTGCCCAGGCTTTTTGCCAGAGGGTTAGAAGGGTTTGCATTCGCACCAGTTCAGCAGCGGTTTCTGGCTCGGCATCCGCAGCTGTCCATTCAATGAGGTGTTTGGCTTCATCCAGTAAATTGGCAACGTGATTTGGGTCAGTTGAATTACGCGCAGAAGACGAAATGCGTCCGAGCGTGGCAGCGAGTCCACCTAAGCGACGGGGGAGAGAGTCGCGCAGAAAGCGTTCGCGGAGTTTTTCTTTATTTATCATCGCGTCCCTCCTAAAATTTGGCGAGTTACAGATTCGACCTGGTCACGGATATTTTGGTCCTGGATTAAGATGTTTCGATTTCCCAAGCGTGGACGAATGTTGATTAATGATTCAAATTCAACTCGTTGTTCATCTGGATACCAATTTGCGCCCCAAAGATCGTCCTGTTCGCTCTCGTTTTCGAGTAAATTGGTTTCGCAATCCGCGTGCATTTCTCCGCCACCTGATAGGAAGCGCGTCGAACGTCCACAACGATTTTTATCATAGTTTCGTATTCTTGAAGCATATCTTGTATTTACGCAGATGTGGCAGGCCCTTTGAATAAGTAGATCATAAATTCTCCGACGATGATTATAACGCCTGCAAATTTATCGTTCTATTAACTTACCGACCTGCAAACCTTCCAACGTTCCAACTCCCGTTGCAAACATTGTCACTTCAATTTGCTTCTTGATTAACTTTATCGTCTCAACCGCGTTTTCCGTTGAAACCGCCGCAGCTTTGAGAAAATTCCCTGCCATGCCACCGAGCGTTGCACCGAGCGCGATGCACTTTGCGATATCCAGGCCATCTTTGATCCCACCGGATGCGAAGATGGTCATATCCGGAACGGCTTTCTTTACATTTAAAATTGATTCCGCAGTTGGGATTCCCCAGCCAACGAACGTTGCCGCGAGCTGACGGGTGAATTCATCCGGTGCGCGATGCATCTCCACTTGAGACCAGCTCGTGCCTCCCGCACCGGCAACATCAATGGCTTGCACGCCGCAATCGGATAATAACTTTGCCGTGCGTTCCGATATGCCCCAGCCGACCTCTTTTGCAATCACAGGCACTTTGAGTTTCTTGCATATCTCTTCGATCTTTTTGGCAAGCCCCTCAAAGTTAACATCGCCTCCGTCCTGCACAGCCTCCTGCAATGGATTCAAATGCAGGTATAAGGCGTCCGCCTGGATCATATCCACGGCTTCGCGGCATTGATCGATGCCGTAACCATAATTCAATTGAACTGCGCCGATATTTGCGAACAATAAAATATCAGGCGCGACTCTTCTCACTTGAAATGTGGAGGCCTGTTCCGGGTTCTCAATTGCCGCGCGTTGTGATCCCACTCCCATCGCGACTCGGCATTCCTGCGCGGCTTCAGCGAGACGCAGGTTGATCAATCCCGCCTCGGCTGTGCCGCCGGTCATGGAGCTGATCAGGATGGGCGCATTTAATTTTTTGCCGAACAGGTTGAGGGTCGTATCGAGGCGGTTCAGGTCCAGTTCAGGCAGTGCTTCGTGAATAAAGTGATAATTTTCGAGTCCACTGGTTAATGCAGAACGAACGTCCTGTTCCAAATTGATCTTGATGTGGTCGGCTTTTCTCTGGTCGATCGGCGCAACTTTTGGCATGGGGCAGTGTTCCTGAGTTTGATATGGTATGCTGGCTTGACACGGTCTCTGTACCGATTACAATAGGCCAGTCTAAATTTGAACAGGAGGTTGTCATGGCTGACACATATACTGAACTCAAAGGAATAGTAAAGGATCTGCTCGGTGCGGACGAGGCGAAGATCACGCCGGAAGCCCGCTTCCGCGAGGACCTCGAGGCTGATTCCCTCGATCTCGTGGAATTGATCATGGCCTTTGAGGACAAGTTCGGTGCAGAGATCTCTGATGAAGATGCTCAGAAGATCACCACCGTGGGTGAAGCCGTCAAATATATTGACGGACACAAGAAATAATATTCTGGGATTATAACCGTAGAGCCGCCAATTCATGGCGGCTCTACATGTTTAATGCCACCCTGCATCGGGGCCAAGCCCTGATGGGGAACAGGATTTATTGTAAAAGGGTTGGGATTTCTTCCGGATGCTTGGCAACTTTCACTCCGGCAGATTCCAGGGCCTTGATCTTGTCTGCTGCTGTGCCTGCGCCGCCTTCGATGATCGCGCCGGCGTGGCCCATGCGTTTGCCAGGGGGGGCAGTCTGCCCGGCAATAAAAGCTGCGACTGGTTTTGTCATTTGGGATGCAATGTATTCTGCGGCCCTTTCCTCGTCGTTACCGCCGATCTCACCGATCAGGATGACCTTTTCTGTTTTTGGATCGTGCTCGAACATCTGAAGTACATCGAGGAAATTGGTTCCATTAACGGGGTCACCGCCGATACCAACACAAGTGGAGGCGCCCATGTTGAGGTTCTTCATTGCGTACAACACTTCATAGGTCAATGTGCCGGAGCGGGAGACCACGCCGACGTTGCCGGGGATGGCAATATTGCCGGGGATGATACCAATCTTGGTTTCTCCGGGAGTCAGCAGGCCGGGGCAGTTTGGGCCGATCAGGCGAATTTTTTTCTGGTCGAGGTAATTACGAACGCGCATCATATCCTGCACGGCCACGCCCTCAGTAATGCAGATGATTAAAGGAATGCCTGAGTCGGCAGCTTCGAACATGGCATCGGGTGCGAAGCGTGCCGGGACGAAGATAATGGTCGCGTTCGCATCGGAGGCTTCCTTTGCCTGCTTCACCGAATCAAACACCGGAAGTTTTCCATCCAAAACCCATTCACCACCCTTGCCGGGAGTGACGCCGCCAACGACGTTGGTTCCATACGCCACCATTTGTGTCGTATGGAATAAACCTTCGTTGCCTGTAATGCCCTGAACGATCAGGCGCGTGTTCTTGTCTACTAATATGCTCATCAAGTATTTCCTTCTGTAGCCACCGAGTCACAGAGCCGCGGAGAAGATCTTTCTCAGTGTCTTCGTGTCTCTGTGGCAAGAATCATTTGCCTTTTTTCGCGGCTTCCACCGCTTTCTTTGCCGCGTCTGCAAGGGTCTCTGCAGTGATCATCTTTGCGTTCTCGAGCAATTTACGGCCTTCTTCGGCGTTCGTCCCAACAAGGCGGACCACCATCGGAACTTTTGGTTTTACTTCGTCCATCGCAACGAGAATACCGCGCGCAACTTCATCGCAGCGTGTAATGCCGCCGAAGATATTGAACAAGACTGCTTTTACATTCGGGTCGGTAAGGATGATGCGCATGGCGGCCGCGACTTTTTCCGCGCCTGCGCCGCCGCCGACATCGAGGAAGTTGGCCGGCTCGCCGCCGAATAATTTGATCACGTCCATGCTGGTCATGGCAAGGCCCGCGCCATTGACCATGCAGCCGATGTTGCCGTCCAGTTTGATAAAGGAAAGCCCGTATTTGCGCGCTTCGATCTCGGCCGGCGCATCTTCATCGGTATCGCGCATTTCATTCAACTCGGGCTGGCGAAAGAGCGCGTTATCGTCGATCATCATCTTGCCGTCGAGCGCGATCATCTTTTTCTCTTTTGTGATCACCAGCGGGTTGATCTCGGCAAGTGTGGCATCTGTTTCCTTGTATACCTGCCAGAGGTTGAGTGCGATCTTCGTGAAGTCCTTCCAATATTCGCGCGGCAGGTCCATCGCCACAGCCACATCGCGCGCCTGGTATTCCCGCAGGCCGAGCAGGGGATCGATATGGACCTTGACGATCTTTTCCGGTGTTTTTGCAGCGACTTCTTCGATATCCACGCCGCCGGCAGCAGACGCAATGATGACCGGCTTCTTCGTAGCGCGGTCGTTGGTGATGGCGAAGTAGATCTCCTGGTCGATGGCGGAGGCCTCATCCACAAGCACCTTGCGGACCGGCAGGCCTTTGATCTCCATCGCCAGGATCTGTGTGGCAAGCTGTTCCGCCTCGGCGGAATCCCTGGCGAGTTTCACGCCGCCCGCTTTGCCGCGCCCTCCAACCAGCACTTGTGATTTAATAACAACGCGGCCACCAAGCTCTTCTGCAATTTGTCTTGCTTCCTGAGCGGTAGCCGCAACCCTTCCCCTTGGGATCGGGATGCCGTATTTCGAGAAGATCGTTTTTGATTGATATTCGTGCAGTTTCATTATTCTCCCTCGGAGGATGTTTTGCAAAAAGCATCGGCATTATACCATCATAAAAAACATAAAAAAGCGGTGCAGGCAATTTGCCTGCACCGCTTGTGCTATGGTAATGTGAATCGCAGAATGCGATTGAAGACGCTGTCGGTCACCCATGCATGGCCCTCGGGGTCAAATGCGATCCCTGAAGCAATCCCGAAGTTCGCCGGCCCTTCCCCGTATTCCCCCCAGGTACGAACAACCGCGCCACTCGAGTCAAATTCGATCACACGATAACTTTCTGGATCGGTGATGAAAACGTGGAACGCATCGTTCACGGCAATATAGGGTTTGTTCTCAAGAGACTGTCCGAACCAGCCATACACATCCCATTGTTTGCCCGGAATGAAGGTTAAGTTCAAGCCATCTTCCTGTGGTAGGAAGGTCTGAATGCGCTGATTCCATGTATCAACCACGTATACCGTGCCGTTCCTGTCGATCGTGATGCCAACCGGCTCATCAAATTGACCAGGGTCGTAGCCCGCGCTCCCAAACTGCGTGATGAAATTGCCGTTCGCATCGAATACGACGATGCGCTTGTTCCCGGTATCTGTAACATACACGCGTCCTTGGGCATCGACCGCCAGACCACGCGGGCCATAAAAGGCTTCAGGTGCTTCTCCCTGGCCGAAGTATCCCCACGCCCGAACGAATCTTCCGGTTGCGGTGAATTTTTGCACCCGGTGATTCCATGTGTCGGTTACATATACCGATCCATCCGGCCCCACAGCAATGCCCCATGGCTCGTTGAAGGTGCCGTCTCCGGCAGGGATCGAGGCCCCATCTGCAAAGGAGCCCCATTCGTGCAGTACATTGCCCTGGGGACCGAGATGCAGGACACGATGGTTGCGGGAATCGGCGACATAGAATGTACCGTCCTGTGCGAACGCCAGCGCGCGCGGACCATTCAATGGAATAGTGGCCTGTTGTGCAAGGTTCAGGATGAGGTCGGAAGCCAGCACCACAAACTTCCCTTCGGTTGGATCTACTACTATTTCAGCTGGGGCCGGTGCGACCCCATAATTCCATATCTGCGAGGCAATATCCTGACGAATGTACATGCGCATGCTATTGGCGGGCTGCCATTTTGCGATCGTGAGATCCTCGCGGCCTTTCGCCTGCGCGTATTGTGTGTAATCACGATTGAGCCAGATCTGAATGATCCCTGCGCGAATGGCCGGATCTGTAAAGCCTTCACAGAAGCGCGAGTAGTCCTTTGATTTGCGCAGCTTCAAAAAGCTCATCAATCCATTGCACTTATAGTCTTCAGGGAAAGGCTGACTGCCATCGCGGTCGCTGACAAGGCCGAAATAATCCTGCATGGGCCACCACATACGAATGTAGTCGGTTCGGTAAAATCCGGGGCCGATGGCCGGTTCGATCTTGTCGAAATTTTTCTGATCCACAATGATGACCACTGAGTCGCGCAGAGAACGAGTGGGTTGGTCGAAGGCGCGCTGGTTTGTAAAATCGCGCAAGTACCATACGAATGGCCATGAGACGCCCGTATCTGGTGCGCTGGCATCGTATGCAATTGCCACACCCATGCCGCCTGTGGTGCGCTCCGAAATTTCCTTTGCTTGTGCGATGACCTCTTTGATACCCGTAGCGCCATGCGCGTAGACAAGGAACTCGGTTGCCTGGTCGTACGTGATATAAGAAGCGCGGAACGCCGCCCGGCTTGTCAGTACCGCCAGAAACGCAAAGAATACAAGTATGACCACACGTTTAATATGGTCGAAGGTCCAGTCGCGTAGCAGATAGATGACCGTGATCGCACTGAGGATTGCCACTATTGTAGGGAGAAGAAATGCGCTGGTGGCCTGCAGTTGAGCAAGTTCCTGTCCCTGAAATGGGGGAGTTGGCCCGGCCAGTGCGAGCATCATTGCCAGTGTACTGGCAATAAATATGATGATGGATGCAAGCGCAAGCGGCGCGCGTCTTTCTCTTAATCCCACCCAATCGGTTTTTTCGATCACCTCTCCCAATGCCCAGCCGGTGATCAGGATCAATGGCAATGCTATATGAACCGTCAGCCAGGGCATCCTTTCGCCGGCGAATGAGAAGGCAACAACGCTGATGACGCTCCACCACACCAGCAGGCTGAAGGTGTTGGGGAAATTCATCTGCTCGGTATTTTCTTCAGGCTGATCGTTGAGGTCGTCGCTTTTTGGTTGAGAGGAAAGCATTTTGCGAATGCCGATGATCAATGCGAGGAAAAATCCCAGGGCCGGCAGGAATTCATATATGGGTACCTGCACAAGCACGTAGTAATACCAGGGCTGGCTGCCGCGCTCCACATCCTGTTGAACGATCCAATACCCAAGCGAACCGATCGTCCCTGTGAAGAAACCACTGCTATTGGTGAAAATGGTTGTGTAGAGAATGGTATAGGGCACCCAGAAGAGCAGGGCCGTCTTCCAAAATTTTTCCCTGTCCCATATCCAGCCGACCGCGACCGCCAGGGCGAACATCAAGAGCAGGAACCCGGCGATGATGAAGATCGCGCGCGGATCCCCCAGCATGGTTTGTACTTCTGCATATTCAGTGGGGATGGCCACATTCAGCCAGCGCTCAAACAACTTGACCAGCAAGGGAGAAAGCATGGGAAGGACGATCAAGCCGCAGATCATGAGCAGGTCAAACGAACGCTCGTTGCGGATCTGCTCCCATGTATAGCCGCGGATCAAAAAGTATGTAGCGATTCCAAACGCGATCAGCGCGACGACGGCCAGGATCGCCAGCGGAGAAACAG
>CAZJYB010000081.1:0-17792 GCA_964549865.1 uncultured Anaerolineaceae bacterium | reverse complement strand
GAGATGCAGTGGGGCAGGGTTCATAACTTCCCAAACGCCACGCCTTTGTAACCCCATCCGCAGGCAGCCACTGCCTCCTGGATGGGCTGCTTGATTTCTTTCGTGTTGAAGCGATAGTTGTAGACCAGCCCGGGCTTGAATTCCTCGGTAAAGGCATACGCCGCGCCGAACTCCACCGAGGTCATTTGCCCCTGGAATTTCGAAGCCGAGATCGAAAGTGACGGCACGCCCGCGCGCCATTCAACCGTGAATTCCTCGTCCTTGCCGCGTACTTCATGCTTTGCAGGGTCGAACTTCATGTAAATGCGGAAGACCTTCGTGAGATTCGCCTTCGCAAAGATCTCGTACCACTTCGCGTCCACGATCTTCCACTCGGCGACCAGGTCCACTTTGTGGGGCGCGCCATCGATGATCTGCCAGGGCGCGCTTTCACGGTTCAGCGCCATCAAACGCTGGCGGACCTCGTCCGCAGTAAGTACGGGAACGTTCTTGTCAGGTTTTTTGCCAAAGCCAAAGAGTCCCATTTTATTTATCCTTTTTTAAACGGAGCGCAGACGCTTGTGCTGACGGTTCATCCGCGTTCCGAGAGGTTGATTTCGTTATTATACAACCCTCTCCGCCTTACGGGTGTGCACGCGAAGGAAGCGAGGGGGTCGGCGTGACAATCTCCTCGTTCGCCATTCGCAAAAATACCTCCACCACCTGCGGGTCGAAGTGAGTGCCCGATTGTTCACGGATGAAGTCCAATGTCTTTTCGCGGGACCAGGCCTTTCGGTAGGGACGATCCGATGTCAGGGCGTCGTATACGTCCACGGCGGCGAAGATGCGCGCCGAGAGCGGGATATCCTCTCCCTGCAACCGTTGCGGGTAACCGGTCCCGTCCCATTTTTCATGGTGGCAGTATGGGATGTCCAGGGCGGGCGCCAGATAGGCGATCGGTACAAGCATATGATGTGCATAGGTGGGATGCATGCGCATGACTTCCCACTCTTCATCGGTCAATTTATCGGGTTTGAGAAGGATACTGTCCGGCACGCCCATCTTGCCGATATCGTGCAGCAGCGCGCCGCGTCGCACGTGGACCAGGTCCTGCTCGCTGAACCCCATGCGTTTTGCCAGCCTGAGAGTGATCTCTGCCACGCGCTGCGTGTGGCCTTCAGTCTCCTTATCGCGCAGATCCAGCGCCGTAGACCAGCCGATAATCGTGGCGTCATAGGCGAGCCTGAGATCGATGTTCGAGCGTTGCAGATCATGAAACAGCCTTACTTTATCGATGGCAATTGCCGCCTGATCTCCGATGCTGCGGGCCAGGCGTATCTTTTCCGCTGTGAATGGCTCCCGTTCTTCCCTCCTCGTTTCCCCCACCATCAGCAAACCCAGAATACGGCTCGAATTCGACGCGAACTCGTGAACCCGTAGAGGGATCAGCGCCACGGTTTGGGCGTAATCAAGCAGCAGCGCGGCGCGTTCATCCTTGCCCACTTCGGCATTAAGAGTGCTCAGCAGGACAGGTTCATCCTGTTCCAGGACGCGCTGAGCATATGGCATGGAGGCGATCGGCATGCGGTTGCCGACCAATAAATCGCGCTCCAGAAAACGGATCGGATAGGCGGACCATATTACAAATTCGTCCCGTTCCACAAGCGCTATGCGCGCAAATGTGGCGTGCACGCTTTCCACGGCTCGGCGGTTTACAAGCTCAAGGATCTTATCGAGGTCGGTGTTGTCTGCAAGGGCGCGTGAAAGTTCGTAAAGGGTCGCGAGCTCCTCCGTGCTGGATTGGATCTGTTCTTCGGCCTTCTTGCGTTCGGTAATGTCCCTGTCGATGCCCAATATCAGCTCGCGTCCACCATAGTTGAACAGCGACGTCGAGTATTCGATCTGAAAGACATGACCGTCCTTGTGCTGGTGGAAGGCTTCCCTGTGCACCACCTTTTCATGCCGCAGCTCTTCCAGGGCGGCGGTATATTCTTCACGGGTTCCCGGCGTAAAATTCAGGAGAATGATAGACTGGCCGATCATTTCCTCCCTGCTGTAGCCATTCATGCGGCAGGCAGAATCATTGCAATCCAGTATGCGCCACACAACGTCCGGATCGTTGGGGTCGATCAACAGGAGCGCATCGGGTGATGTGGCGAAAAGCATGCGGAAGCGCTCTTCGCTGTCGCGCAATGCATGTTCTGCCTCTATGCGCTCGGTTACATCACGGTAATTGATCACGATTGCTCCGACGGCCGGCTCCTCCAACAGGTTGGTCACGGTGCCCTCCATCCAGTGCCAGGAGCCATCCTGATGCTGCAGGCGAAACACAGACTCGCGATACCTGCCGGGCTCCAGGCTGACCTGCTGCAGGAGTTTTATTGCGGCAGGCTGGTCGTCAGGATGAAACAACTCAAAGATATTGTGGCCTACGAATGAGCCCGGTGGGTATCCGAGGGGCCGGCGCGTGCTCGGGCTCTCGAAGATGAGCGTGCCATCCGCGCTGATCAAAGAGATCTCTTCCATGCTGTGTTCAACAAGCGCCCGAAAGCGTGTTTCGCCTTGTTCACGGGCCTCTTCAGCGTGTTTGCGTTCGTTGATCTCAGCCAGCAGTAGTTCGTTCGTTGTGGAAAGATCAGCGGTTCTCTCCTGAACCCGGGTTTCCAATTCGTGATACAACGTGTGCAGCTCCCCCCGGGCCTTTTCGCGCTCGCGAATTTCTGCCTGAATTTCCTTCCACCTGCGATAGGAAAATACTGCCGATGCCAGGCCCAAAACCAGGATGGTAACAAACGTTTCATCAATCCCTCTGATCTGGTGGCGTGTCTCCCATAGCGTGATCCCTTCATAGAAGTGAAAGGTATATTCCAATACCCAGGTCCCCAGGGCTAAAATGGAAATAATAATGAGTTCATAAACGATCTTTTTCCTGCGCCCTTCCATTTCGGGGACCGACGAATGCTCTGAACGTTTGTACTCCGAGACGATGATGCCGATCAGCAGGCTGGCTATGGTCATGACAAGCATCATTAATTGCAGTTGGCCAAGTTCCACCAGATCGAAATGGTCAGATCTCTGCACCCTCCATGTAACTCCGAAATTGACCAATACATTGCCGATCGTGGCACCTGAAAGTCCATGTTGTATCGCGATCCAGATGAGTGGGATCGCGAGCAAAAAGAAGGGATGGAATTGATTGGGCCACTGCACGTCCACGGCAAGGTAAATGGCGACGACGATACTGAGTCCCTGGATAATGACCCAGGCGGATGGACGCGTGAAAGAGATCGGAGTTTTAGGGAGAAGGGATTCTCCCTTTGCAAACCGCTTCACATGGGGCATTACGTGAATGAGCAGCGCCGGAGTGAGCACCAAAATGCCGATCATTTCCCCAGTCCACCATTGGAATGCTGCGGAGAGACGTACATCCTGCGGAATTACTCCGGCTGTGACAGAACTGGAAACTGAAACCCATGCCAGGATCGTGGACACAGCCGCCGCTGAAGCGGTCATCCAGAAAAGATCCCGCGTTCTACGTAGTTGAGTGTCAATGCGAACACGCGACCGCAGGAACCAGGTGGCAAGTCCATAGGCTAGTGCGGTCAGGATCGCCCAGCCGAAGAGTGCTAACGGTGGTTGAGGGAGTTGAAATACGAAGAAACTGCTGCTGGATGAGGCAATGGCAAGCACGGGAAGGAAAGGCACTCCGAGGGTGAGGAGCAGGGCAAAGCTCAATCCATCCGGCGGATACCACGCGACCACGCCGGGGTAAACCTCAAAGGCATGCGAGCTTGAGTCCAAAATTGCGAAGGCAAGCAGGTAAACAACAAGAATCAATATAATGCGCTGCGCAGCGCGAAATCTTGTGCGTGAAAAGGATAAATTGAGAGCCTTATTATTTGGTTTCATTGGATTTTAACAATATGTAAGTCCTTACCGGGATCCTACGAAACACGTTGCCAGCCTGGTTTACCGCTGCCAGGGATGTATTATAACGAAATAGCCCCAAAACAAGCAACAACCCCCTTGCGTCAGCGAGCTTCTGGTGCTCAAGCGCCCGCCTTATTCAGATTGTTTCGATATAACGACGAATGAGGGAATTAATAAGTAATTGTGGGATCTCCCCCAAGTGGCCTAGATGGAAATTGTCCAGAAGAGGGATGCGTTTAAAATATGGATATGGTTTACTTGGTCATAGAAACAGGGTCAAACTCGAGCAGAGACCGGGCCATTGTTTCATTATGATGAATGAGAGGTCTTGTCGCTTAACAGGTCCTCAAGACCTCTCATTTTATTGATTTGTGGGGGAGGCAAGCTGGTAAAGAGGAGAACCATGAACACCATCACCATAAAGGTCAAAAGGAAAAAATCAGGAGTATTACTGCTCCTGCTTGTTGGCTTGATCAGTATTGCGCTGGTTTCAGGCGTTTGGGTGCGGACGAACGTGCGATATCTGTCACAGTCCCTGCAGGATGAGCCCGTTATGCTGCAAGTCCCACCGCTGGCTCAATCGCAGGGAACTTCCTGCGGTGAAGCTGTCATCGTGATGGCCTATAACTACGCCCATCCGCAGGGTCCGTTTCTTAATGAGGCGGAGGTGATTGCGTATGCCACCGAAAACGGATATTTTACAGAGGATACCGAGCCGTTCACCAGCCCGGCCAACATGGTAAATATCACGCGGCATTACACAAGCAACTATTCAAGCGGGACTGTTTTCAGCGACGACCAGGGCCTGGCGCTCTTGATCCGCAACCTGAAGATCGGCCAACCGGTCGTTATCGACGTGCTGACCTATCTGGACGATCCGGAATCGGATGCGCATTTTTTGCTCGTCACCGGCGTATCCGTTGACCCGAATGACCCGCGTACGGTCACGATCTTCTATAACAATCCCCTCAACGGGAAAGCTGAATCCGCTCCATGGGGTGGAGAGACGGGAGTTTGGCATGCCTGGCTAAATAATCCGGACCCAGGTGGCTCCGGTTGGTGGCTGGTCATCGCAGCGCAATAAATTGTTTTTCAACCGAAAAGTTTGATGAACGCATCCACAACCAGCGGGTCGCATTTTGACCCGCTGGTTGCGCGTATGTATTCCAATGTTTTTTCCTTCGACCAGCTGGGTCGATAGGGACGGTTGGAGGTCAAGGCATCGTAGACGTCCACGACTGCAAAGATGCGCGCCGCGAGGGGGATCTGATTACCCTTCAAACCGCGCGGGTAACCGCTGCCGTTCCACTTCTCATGATGAGAATACGGGATATCCACTGCGGTTCCCAGATAGCGGATCGGGGAAAGCATCTCCAGGGCGAGCTCCGGATGCCGTTTCATGACCTTCCATTCATCATCGGTCAGCGCCGAGGGCTTCAACAAAATTCCATCGGGAATGCCCATTTTGCCGATGTCGTGCAGCAGGGCACCACGATGGATATGGATCATCTCGCTTTCGTCCAGGCCGATGTCGCGGGCCAGTTGAACCGTCATATCCGCCACTCGTTTGGTGTGACCCTTCGCTTCCCTGTCGCGCAGCTCGAGCGCGTGCGACCAGCCTTCAATGGTGGCCTCATAAGCAAGGCCCAGGTCAATGTTCGAGCGCTGCAGGTCTGCGAACAGGGTGGCGTTATCGATGGCGATGGCGGTCTGCCCCGCGAGTGTGTCGAGAAAATCAAACCAATCCTGGTCATGTTCGCGCGGCACACGTTCGAACACTTCGAGAACTCCCTTGTTTTTCCCCTTGGCGATCAACGGCACACCGTAATAGGAGATAAAGCCTTCATCTCCAAGCACCCTGGCAAGGCGCGGGTTGTCGCTTTGTTTCGTCATGTCTGCGATATGGATCGTGCGGTTTTCCATGATGGCGCGGCCGGCATATCCCTCGCCGATTCGCAATGGCCCTCCATGCTCAAAGGCTTTTGTAATGAAGCCTTTCCCCGCGGCATATTTCAATGTGTTCAGGTTGGGATCCAGCAGCAGCACGGCACAGGCGTCAATGTCCAGCTGGGTTTGCACATAACTGAGAATGGTGTGCAGGCTGAGGCGCAGATCCAGGCTGGAAGCGATCACATGGTCGATCTCGTTCAGGGCGGTCAGATATTGCAAACGAAGCTGTGTTTGTTGATGAAGTGTCGTACGGTGGATGGCGTTGCCTGCGATCTCGCTTAACGTGGTCAGGATCTGGATCTCATTGGCCGCGAATTCGTGCGGCAGCCGGGTGTTGATCATAAATACGCCGATCACACTATTGTGTACATGAATGGGGATGATCGCCCCGCCAACGCCGTCTGGAATTTGTTCGCGCGCGGATTCCGAGATGCGCGCATCCGAACGCAGTTCGCGGCTAATCAGAGGCTGTCCACTGGTAAAGACATGTCCCACGATCCCCTCCCTCGGTTTCTGCGGTGAGATGGGCGGCGCGCCGGGCTTCTGATCCAAGCCGCGCGAGATCGCGGGGCGCAATTCATTGTTCGTTTTGTCAAATAACCAGATGGCGCCTTCTTTTGTGTTCATCAGCTTCAATGTGGCATCCAGCAACAACGGGAGCATTTGTTCGAGGCTTTGTGCAGTCCGTAATGCGGTGGAAATTTGTCGTACGGCTTCGAACTCCGCCAGATAGATCCTGAGGTCCTCGTCTGCCTGTTTGCGCGCCGTGATATCCCGGTAATTAAGCACAAGGCCTTTCACGCTCGGGTCGTCGAACAGGTTTGTGGCAAGTCCTTCGATCCATCTTATAGAGCCGTCATGCTTTGTCAGGCGCAATTCGTACGGCAGGGATTCTCCTGGCTTGCTCAACAGTTCCTGATGAAGGCTTTCGGCCAAAGGCCGGTCTTCCGGGTGTGTACCGCTGAACGGTGCGGCGGACCGTATTTCCTCAATCGACAACCCTGAAATACGAATGACTGATGGGCTCACATAGGAGACGTGAAGTTCGGGGTCCAGTACCACGATCTCGTCGACACTATTCTCCACGAGCGCTCGGAAGCGCCTTTCACTTGCTGTAAGTAACTCGTTCTTCTGTATAAGTTCCTGCGCCTGTTTTTCTGCGCGTGCCTGGGCGTTGTCAACAATGAGACGGCTTAGAAGCAGGCCCGAAACGATCATTGCGTACAGGGTCAGTGTTATGGGATGGGCGTATACGCCGCCAAAGCCGGCGCGTATTAGAAGAACAATCAGGATGGTGGCGGCACTCCCCAGCACCCAGATCGGTTCGGTGAGCACAAGCGCAAGGGTGATGGGGATGATGATCGCAAGCGGTGCATATGTGGTTACATAGGGTTCGGGGAGAAAAAAAGCGACCAGAAATGTGAGCAGCATCACTGCTGCGTGACGGGCATGATCCCACCCTCGCCAGTATGCAACCAGTAGTCCGCCATAGACCAGTGCCCCAATTCCGCTGGTGACCCCGAACATTTTCTGGGGTTGAGGCGCAAGGCTCTGAAAAATAAATATGAAAAGCGTGGCCACAAACTGTGCCGAAAGCAAGATCAGGGCTGCTCGTCGTTGTGTGATGTTGGACATTTTCATATTGGAAGCAGAGTTCTGTTTCGCGGGATTTTAACATACTATCGAGAATTAACTTCTTACAACAAATTTGCAGTTACGGGGCGCCGTGTTTGCCGCAAAGCGATGATCGCAGGGTAGAGGCAGTGCTCCTCATTTTTTGTTTGGCAGTAAAATTGTCGAAAGGAGCAAGTATGGCGAAACTTATTCCGGCAGCTGAACGCATCATTCGTGCGCGCGCGTTGATCCAAAAATCGCGTGAATATCCTGTCCCTGAGCAAATGGGCAACAGGGATTTTTCGTACATCGCAAACGTCAGGGACCTGTTGCGGCAGGCGCGCGACATGGTCAAGTTCATCTCCATGACCCCCAGTGCGACCGCTGAAATGAAAGCTGAGGTCAAAAAGATATATGAAGAGGCCGATCGGGCCGGGCAGGAGATCCTGGGATGACGTAAGACTGGTATAAAAAACACACTGCACAAATTCTTCTGTGCAGTGTGTTTTGTTCTTGTTGATCAGGGGGTTGCAGCAGTTACGGTGGGCGTTGCAGTTGCTGAAGGTGTCGTGGTGGATGTGCTCCCGGGAGCTGCCCCGGTATTTGTAGCCGTGCCTGCAGCCGCGCCGCCCACTGCGATCAGTACATAAACTTCATCGCCGAAATATTGTCCTGTGGCCGTAGACATGCGCCAGTTACTGCGCAGCTGGCCCGTTTTGTTGGTGGGCGCGGTCATGGCAATGGAAATATTGATCTCCGTGTTTGCGGGGACGCTTTGCGGCAGGCTGTAGGTGACGCCTTGCATGTTATCTCCGCCTGTGAACGCAAACTTAAAACCTGCATCCCACGCACACGAGCCTGTGTTGCGTACCTTCCACGTTTTTGTGAACGTCTGGCCCGGGTTCATGGGCGTGCTGTCCGGGATGGTCACATCTGCAACATAACTCAGCCGGAAACAGGATGCGGTGGTATTGACGACTGCGCCAACGCCGCTTGTCGTCCCAAAGGGGGTGATATTCGGGAGGGTGGCGGCTGAGAACAGCGTGGGCGTGATCGCGGCCGTGGGCGTCATCGTTTTCGTGGGTGCGGATAACGCAGTTTGCGTCATTGCACCGGTGAACGTTCCAACCGCCGCGGTCATGATCGCATCCGTGCCGGGCGTGGGAGTCCCATCGGCCTCACCCGCGCATGCACTTGTGAGCAACCCAAAAATAATCAGGACCGCCATCAAGGCGGTTATTTGTGTTTTCATTCGATCTCCTTTTAGCTATTGCCTTCGCGTCTGGCGGGTCACGCGCACCAATTGCGCTGCACGGCCAATCAGTGATCTCCCCGCGAACCCGGCGATTGCACTAATGGCGATCCCGAACAGGATCTGTTGAATGGTCATGGGATAGTCTCCTTGTTTTGTAATGAATGATATGTAAACGATAAGGCTTGTCCATCCGTGAAAGGTACCCCCATCTGGGAGATATTTTTTCTAAAACTTTACACTGGCGTACACCTGCATTGCAATGCAGGTGTACGCCATATTATTTACTTGTAAGGTTGGCACCCAGTGCACATTCAACCACTGCAAGATTAGCGATTTATGAGATTGTTCCGCATCATCAACGTGGCCGTCTCGATCACCATGCTGCCTTCCAGGTCCTGCGACTCAGGTTGCCATGATGAAGCCTGGCTGAACAAGGCTTCCACTTCGTCCTGTTGCAGGCTGGCAGTTTCTACTGCAAGTGCTTCGCGGTCGGCCCAGTGAATGAACTCGTCCGTGCGACATTCATGCGGTGACCCACAGAGTTTGCCCGTGCCCAGCTCCCAGGTGTTGTATTTGACTGTGCGATGGTCGACTCTGAGCACTTCGCGTGCAACATGGCGCTTTTCGTTGACATAGCATTTTCCAACCGTAATTTCTCGTCTTGGTAACATGTGACTCCTTATTAAACAGGCGAGGTAAGCCGTAGAATGCAGGGCCGCCTCTTTCTTGGACGGGAAGATCGGTCCCGTTCCATCAAGTTTTACGTGGGGACGGTCGCGACGAGCAGGTTCCTTGCAGAATATACATGCGTTCTAATTCTCCTTTCTTCTGCAAAAAATTCAGCGCACGTCTGCACTGGATCCCGATACTATCAGATTATCTGATCAACCAAACCTGCGATTTCCCTTTAATTTCCGTACGCCATAAATAAATCGGGAGTTAATTTTTTCTTAATTATTTCTCATCATGTCGTGTATCAAAACGCAACTTTTTTCGTTATTCATTGTAGTTCCACTGTTTTGTAAAAATAATTGAGGCTCGCCTACGGTGGGCCGCCTGTCGCGTATCAGGCAAACCAGGTCTGAAGGACGGCCGACTGATTTCACATCAAGGAGTAAGCCAAATGGACCGCGCCAGTCAACATTCGCCCATTCGGCGGATCGCTTTCATAGGGAATTACCTGCCGCGCCAGTGCGATCTATCGTTTGGGCATGGCCTTGTTCGATCTGGAACAGCCGGAGCGATGCATAAAACGCGGCGACGAATGGTTTTATTGCCCCGAAGCTGCCTATGAACGCCGCGGCGACGTGGACAATGTTGTCTTCCCCTGCGGATATACGATCGCTGCAGACGGCGACACCCTCAACATGTATTACGGAGCGGCAGATACAAGCATTGCCATGGCAACAGGCAATGCCCGTTCCATGCTTGAATGGCTTGACGACCAGGCCAGAACATCACAGATGATCGATAAATTAGCCATTCCCGGATCCTAGGATCTGGGAATGGCTGTAAAGAGGAGATCAAGCACTCTTGATCCTGAGGTTTAGCCCGCTGCATAGACTTTCGCGGGTTTTTTCTCGACGCATTGTGCAGACTGGCATTGCTGCACGCCAGCGGTTTTTGCCGGCTCCGTCGAATACTCCCATATTTTCGCCTCGATCGATGCCATCCCCAGTGAACGTGCCACAGACACACGGTGATGACCATCTTCCACGTAATAGTCCTCTCCGACTTTGTGAACGAGAATGGACGACCAACCGTCATGCTCGAGGCCGAGATAAGTATTTACCCAACGATCGTTCATGTGCCTCTTGCGTGGGCGAAATTCATGATCAAAGTCACTTTGCCTGCCGAATGTGCCAACGATATTTGCAACGGGAATTTCTTTTGCGCCGATCAATTTTCTGTTTGGTCTTTCCTGTTGTACTCGTTTTGGGAAAGTTAAAAGTTCTGTATTCCTGCCCGTCATTTTTGCCCAGAATGAATCTCGCAAGGCTCGCATTCGTAATGCAGAAAATTCATAGGAGATAAAGCTGCGGATGTTTGTGAATATGGGGTGGAAGTGGTTCATGGTCTTATCCTTTCGTTTCATGTTTATGCAATCGGTTGCATCAATGCCTAAAAAAAGAGCCTGGATACTTAAGCGGATTTCCGGACGATCAAGTCCACCGGGATCGATACGTTGGTCACCATGCCGGTTTGCAGAAATTGGATCAGGTTCTGTGCAAGCAATTTTCCTGCGAGTGGAATGTTCTGGCGGATCGTTGTCAGCGGCGGATTGCTGTTCGCCGCAACAGACAGGTCGTCGTATCCGACGACCGCAATATCCTGCGGCACCCGCTTCCCATGTTCGCGGATCATGTCCATGGCGGCGATCGCCATCAGATCGCTGTTGACGAAAACCGCATCCAGGTCCGGCGCCTGCTTGAGCAGCTTATCCATCGCTTTGGCCCCGGAAGAATCCGAGAAATCTCCATAGGCGATCAGTGCAGGGTTAATGTCCCGGCTGGCGCCCTGCAGGGCGGCTTCATAACCACTCAAACGGTGCTGAACTTCCATTTCATCCTCTGGGCCACCAATAAAGCCGATTTTTTGCCTTCCCAAGCCAATTAGATGCCCGGTGGCCAGCTTTCCGCCGCTCAGGTTGTCGCCTGTGACTGAGCAATACTTCTGCCCACCTTGCGGGATTCCCCAGATAATGAAGGGAGCGCCCATTTCAATGAGAGCTTTCACGTGAGTTTGCTTGCGTGTAGATGTCATCAAGATAAATCCATCTACTTTGCCTGCATCAAGATATTTGCGTGCCCACTTGGTATCGTTCGGGTCCACGTGAATGACCAGCAGGTCGTATCCCAGGGCGGCGAGTCCGCTTGAAATGCCGCCCATGATCTCAAGCCCGAGCAGGTCTGCTACCGAAAAATCCTTGTGATAGGCATGAGTTACGAAGGCAATCGTATGGCTCTGCTTCAGGCTCAACTGGCGGGCCGAGGCATTGATCTGGAAGTTGTGCTGACGGGCGATGGAGCGGACCTGCTCCTTCGTCTCTTCGCCGATGAGGGGGCTGTCGTTCAACGCTCGCGAGACAGTGGACTTCGAGACCCCGGCCAGGCGGGCGATATCAGCAATCGTACGGACAGTTTTCGTGTTCATTTATGCAACCGATTGCATTGTACAACGTCCAAAACGTCTTGTCAAGAGGAATTTTCAAATTGCCTGTAAATAGAGGTAAATTAGTATGGCTGTTCCCATACCTCAAGAAGTGGATGAGCCCAGGGCTGCACTTCCGACCTCAACCATAACTGAATCAGTCCCGTCAACAGTTATCCCCCTCCAGCAGCGACGCAGTAATGGTGATAAAATCCGATGAGTTGATGCGTGGAGGTCATGATGCTCCTGGAAGAGGACGAAGAAGACATTGAGATGGAAAAAGGCCCGCAGCATATTTCTGTTTTAACAACAGACTATATCGCCAAAGGCCTCGATGACCTGGAGTATTCCGCGTTTGAGGCGGCAAATGATACGCAAATCGGGGACGAAGAAGGCAACGGCTTTCTTCTTACGGATGCAGTTGTGCAGCCATTCGGGGTATTCAATACGCCGACGCGCACTTTCGCAAACTGGTATGTCCCTTCCATGAAAAGTGTGGTTGCGATCCTCGCAGAGGACATCCCTGCACAGGAATCCCTGCTCGATCTTTGGGGGGATTTCAACGTGCCTTTCAAGGTGATGATCTACAGTGGAGCGTTCATCATCGAAGGCACAATGTTCTCGGATGATCAGGACCCGCCCGAGTTTTACCGGCAGGCATTTCGTCCCATCGAAGATGCGATCATCACCTATTTGCCGGATAAAAAGGCCGAGGTGATCCGCGTAAAACTGGGGCTGGTGAATGTCTTTCACATCCATGGATACAGCGTTGAGAAAACGTAATGAGGAGTTTGAACTATGGAACCTAATCAATTCGATCAATTGCTTGAAAAAATACGTACTGCCCTGCGCAATGTTGAAAGTACGGACGAAAAGGAACGCAGGATGCTGCAAGACCTCGAGCAGGATGTCATCCGCCTGAGTGAACAGAAGGATAAGGTGCAGCCTGAAGATTCAATGCTGGAACGCATGGAGAGCGCGGTCGATCATTTTCAGGTGACTCACCCTACATTGACCGCCATGATCTCCGAGTTATCCACCATTCTGAGCAATGCAGGGATATAATATCGAAGTCTGACCCATTTCATATCACCGGGAGTCTAATTATGGATAAAAAACCTTCATTTTTATGGGCGCTGGCTGTGGGTCTGTTGTTCCCAGTTTTGCAAGTCCTCATCTTCTTCATGCGTTTTGGAAGATTTGATTCTGAAGCCCCGCTTACCGATTATTTGCTGTTCTTTCTTGGAGGCGCGCTGATTGGTGCCGGGCTGATCTACTTCCTGCGCCGTAGTGAAACACCAGGGACGTTCAGGGCAGCCATTATTGCCTTTGTGATCAGCCTACCGTTTGCCTTGTTCGGCATGGTCCTTGGAGGAACACTGGGCGTGGTCGGGGTTGTGATGCTGGGTGTTTCCCCTGCGGTGTTCATTACCGGTGTTGGATATTTCATCGGGCGGGCGCTCTCGAAGAAAAAGGCGATGGTTTAACATAATTTAATATAATAAAGAAGAGACCCGCCATGATGGCGGGTCTCTTCTTTATTATGGTGTGCTGGTGACGTCGGGAGCGCCGGCGCTCCCGACCATGATGTTGACTGAAAGTGTATCGCCGAAAAAGTTCCCGTTTGCATCCGCCATGCGCCATGAACTTTGGACCAGTCCTGTCGTCTGGCCGCCCGGCGCGACCAGTTTGATGGAAAGCTCCCGCTTGGCACCCACGGGGATTGGGTCATTCAGCACAAGGCTTTCTCCGCGCATCGGGTCGCCTCCTGCATGCCTGAACGTGAATCCCGGGGCCCACGCGCATGAACCGGTATTTTGCACGCGCCAGGTCTTGGTGAAGGCCTCATTTGCCTTCATATGTGTCCCATCTGGGATGGTGAGATCCTCGATCCAAAGCAGGTTATAGCATGTATTTACAGGAATGGATGTCTCGGCTGTAACGGTAAGCGCGGATGGCGTGAACGTGGGTAAAGACGTCAGCGTGAAGGTTGCCGTCGGAACGGGTGCCAGGGTCTCGGTCAGCGAGAAGGCGTATGTGGATACTGCCTCCGTGCGGATCGCGTTCGCATCCAATGCGTCTGGCTGGTTCGACCCGTTCGTGCGGCACGAAAAAACCAAAACCCCCAGGGTCAGAATAAGAAAGATCGACAGGATTCTCTTTTTCATGAGCGGAAGTATACAACAATCATTCGATCATATGCGCAGGTCGCCATATGGCGCGCCACTCTTTTGATCCATTAATAGTCGCGGGCAAGCCATTCTTTGGCCTGAACCTCGTTCGTAAAATACATCAGGGGCTGGCCGGTGATGCGCGAGAGCAGGTCGCCAAAGGTGCGCTTGATCCCGGATACGCCCACCACGGCAGTCTTGCGGATATGTAACTTTGTGGCCTTGGAGGATGCGTTCATAATCGGCAATAAATTCCCGCTGATCTCTGTGTTGGTGAAATCCGAGATCACCAGAACGGAGTTTGGCGGTTCGGAGAGTACCACTGTCTGAACGGCAACAAGCTCGTCCCTTACCGCCTGCCAGTTATAGAACAGGTTTGCAAAATCCTGATACAGGATTTTCCTGCCGTTATGTTCGATCCACCTGGACCTCATATAGCCTCCTATTTCCTGAGCTTCCTGCGTGCGGCTGGTTTGACGGGCGCAGGAGGCGTGCTCCTGTCTTCATAATAAAGCGCGATCCCTGTTGAAAGCGCTCCCGCGAGTTCCCAAATGCCCACACCAATGAATCGCGCAGGTGCAACTTGTGTGAGTACCAGCGTTGTAAAAACAAGGAATGTCAAAATGCGAAAAGGAACCGTCCATCGGTAGAAGATCTTCACATCATTGAGTGCGGCAAGCACATAATAGATGCCGATGTTGAAGGATGCCATGGAAACTGCTGCCATGAAGACGATGGTGTAATCGCCGGCCGTGCGCTGGGAGCGTTCCAGCAGGTCGAACCCGAGGACGGAGAGCAGCACCTCGGGGCGGATCAGGCCGATCAGTCCGAGCAGGGATGCGAGTGCGCCGAAGATGAAAATTGTCCAGCCGGATGCGTCACGAATTTTCATGGTTGCGCCTGTCTCCTTTTTCAAAATTATACTCTGAAACATTAGCCATGATAAAATAAACAAAACCATGGCAAAACATCTTGTTCTTGTGGCTGGCAACATTGGTGCGGGGAAAACGTCTCTCACAGAGCGTATTGGTTCGCGACTTGGCTGGCGCACCAGTTATGAATCCGTTGTGGACAACCCCTACCTCTCAGATTTTTATGCAGATATGCGTGCCTGGTCATTCCATTTGCAGATCTTTTTTCTCGGGCATCGCGCCGACCAGTATCTTGAAGCCGCACGGGATGCCCGCTCGGCCATCCTGGATAGAAGCATTTATGAAGATGCCCACATCTTTGCGCGCGCCCTGCATCACATGGGAAACCTGGCCGAACGCGATTATCTTTCGTATCGTCATCTCTATGAACTTGTTGTAGATGGCCTGCCGAGTCCGGATCTCTTGATCTATTTGAAGGCGCCTGCATCCATTCTTTTGGATCGCATTCGCCGCCGTGCGCGAAATATGGAAACCGGTATATCGCCCGAGTATTTATCCCTGCTTGATTCATTCTATGATGAGTGGCTGGCTGCGTTCGATCTGTGCCCGGTATTGACCATTCAAACGGATGACCTTGATTTCGTTCATCAGGCCGGGCATCTGGATACGGTGGTCCATCGCATTCAGGAGAAATTGACCGGCAGGGAAGTCATGGACCTGACAAAGAAGTGACCGATGTCTGTTAACCTGCTTTCCAGGATCCCATTGTTTGCAGATCTGCCCGCCAGTGAACTGGATAATCTACTTAATCTTCTGGGTACAAATGAAATGCAGGACCGCGAGATGCTTTTTGAAGAGGGAGATCCCGGCGAGCACTTTTATGTGGTGATGAAGGGCGAGCTGGAGGTGCTTAAGTCTGCAGGTCGCCCGGATGAATTTCTGCTTAACGTTCTGCGCGAGGGAGAATATCTTGGCGAAATGGGGCTGATCATGCCCGGTGGGCACCGCACAGCCGGCGTGCGTGCCCGTGGAAATGTCACCTTGCTTTCGATGAGCCGGCCTCAGTTTGTGGAACTCACACGCGCATATCCCGAGCTCTCAAACGCAATGCTGCGTGTGTTAAGTCAGCGCCTGGATGCAACCAATACGGCCACCTTTCGTGACCTCACGGAAAAGAACCGACAGTTGCAGACCGCCTACGATGAATTGAAAGCCGCGCAGGCGCAGATCATTGAAAAAGAACGGCTCGAGCAGGAACTGCAAGTTGCCGCGGATATTCAACTGAGTATTCTTCCAGATGAATTGCCGCAGATCGATAGTGCGAACTTCGGCGCATGCATGCTGCCTGCCCGGCAGGTGGGCGGTGATTTCTATGATGTGTTCATCATCGATGAAGGCCATATCGGCATATTGATCGGTGATGTGGCGGATAAGGGCGTGCCCTCCGCTTTGTTCATGGCGCGCGCGCATGCCTTGTTCATGGCCGAGGCGGATATCGGCCTGGCCTCTGGGGAAGTAATGCGGCTGGTCAATCGCCATATTACGCGCCTTCAAAAATCGACGCAGTTCGTTACCGTGCTGTATGGTATTCTCGATCTTAAGACCAATGAATTCAGTTATACGCGCGCCGGCCACGAACCTCCACTGATCATGCATGCCAATGGATCGGTGGAACGCCTGCCGTTCAGCCCGGGCATGGCCATCGGTCTGTGGGAGACCATCAAACTGGATGAGCGCACGATCCAGCTTTCGCATGGGGACACTCTGTTGCTGTATACAGATGGGATGACAGATTGCCGCGATCCTGAAGGCGACATGTTTGGGTTGGACCGCATCAAACAGACAATGGGCGGGCTGGCGGGCTATTCTGCAGATGAGATCTGCGATCAATTGGTCTCCACCCTCAAGCGCCACCAGAATGGCGCAAAACAAGACGATGACGTAACCCTGGTTGCGGTACAGATAAAATAAAAAACCTCCCGCGCGGGAGGTTTTTTATTATTTATTGACCTTATGCACCTTTGTGCACCTGCAAGATACGGCGGTCGGAGACCGCCTTTGAGCGTAACTGAGTAAGGCGACTTATTTTTTTAGTGCCTGTTCCAGGTCTGCGATCAGGTCGTCCACGTTCTCAATTCCCACGGATAATCTTACAAGCCCGGGGTCAACTTCCAGTTTCGATCCTTGTGTGGATAAATGCGTCATCGCCGCGGGGACTTCGATGAGCGACTCCACGCCCCCAAGCGATTCGGCCAGGGCGAATACTTTTGTGGATTCCGCCACCCGTGCAGCCGCGTCCCGCCCGCCCTTCATCACGAACGAGATCATACCCCCGCCGTTTCGCATTTGACGCTTCGCGATCCCCACCTGGGGATGTTTCGCGTGAAATGGGTAGATTAGCCGTTCGACATTTTTCTGTGTGTCGAGGAATTCCACGATCTTCTCCGCGTTTTGCGCGTGACGATCCATGCGAATGGGCAGGGTCTTGATCCCGCGCAGCATGAGGAAAGAATCCATGGGACCAAGCACGCCGCCAATTGCATTTTGCAGATAAGCCAGCTTTGTGCCCAACTCTTTGTCTTTGCCGACGATCGCGCCGCCAACCGCGTCTGAATGACCACCGAGATACTTGGTCATCGAGTGCACGACCAGGTCCGCACCGAGTTCAAGCGGACGTTGCAGGTAGGGTGTTGCAAACGTATTATCCACGACCAGCAATGGCTTGCTCGAATGGGATTTCACCATCTCTGCCACTGCGCGGATATCCGTCACCGCCAGATATGGATTTGTGGGAGTCTCGAGCCACACGATCCGTGTGGACGGAGTCAATGCCTCGGCGAGATTCTCCGGATCGGTCGTGTCGGCAAATGT